>NZ_JBWKTR010000003.1:0-468660 GCF_059420425.1 Sphingomonas sp. GW821-FHT04B01
AGTACATTCCAAACCCACTCCGCCACCCCGGACTTGATCCGGGGTCCCGCTTCTCTGGACGGTGCGAAGAAGCGGGACCCCGGATCAAGTCCGGCATGACGGAAGATAGATGCCGTCAAAAACTCCAAATGGTCAGCTACGATAGCCCGCCCCGCCGGATGAGGACTTTCGCCACACTCCGCTCGTCAATGCGGCCTAACCCTGCGGCACGACCAGAACCGTGCTGCCGTGCGTGTCGCCGGCTTCGAGCGCGCGATGCGCCTCGGCGGCCTGTTCGAGCGCGAAGCGCTGGCCGATGTGCGGGCGGATCGCGCCACGGCGCAGCATCGCGAAGACGCGGTCGACGCCGGCGCGGCGCTCCTCGGCGGTGACGTAATAGTCGAACAGCGTCGGGCGGGTGACGAACAGCGAGCCCTTGGCGGCGAGCGTGCCGAGCGCGACGCCGGTGACCGGGCCGCCGGCATTGCCGTAACTGACGATCAGCCCGCGTCGTGCGGTGGCGGCGAGCGTCGCGTCCCACGTCGCCTTGCCGACGCCGTCGAAGACGACCGCGACGCCATCGCCGTCGGTCAGCGTACGGACCCGCGCGGCGACATCCTCGTCGCGGTGGAGGATGACGCGGTCGGCGCCGGCGGCACGGGCGTGCTCGGCCTTGTCGGCACTGCCCGCGGTGCCGATCACCGTCGCGCCGATCGCCTTCAGCCAGCCGACCAGCAGCTGGCCGACGCCGCCGGCCGCCGCCCAGACCAGCACCGTCTGCCCGGGCTGCACCCGCGCGCAGCGATCGGCCAGGCATTCGGTGGTGCAGCCCTTGAGCAGCAACGCCGCCGCGGTCTCGTCGTCGACGTCGTCGGGGAGGTGGAGAAGCTGCTGCGCGGCGACGTTGCGCGCGGTGGCGTATGCGCCGCGCGCCGGGCCGAAGGTGCCGACGCGATCGCCGACCGCAAAGCCCTCGACGCCGTCGCCGACCGCCTCGACCACGCCCGCCGCCTCGCTGCCGAGGCCGGCGGGCAGCTCGACCGGATAGACGCCGCTGCGGTGATAGGTATCGATATAGTTGAGGCCGACCGCGTGGTGGCGCATCCGCACCTCGCCGGGGGCGGGCGGCGGCAGGTCGGCGTCGACCCATTCGATCACCTCGGGCCCGCCGGTGCGGGTGATGCGTGCTACGCGTTCGCTCATCTCATCCTCCTTCGTCCACGCCTTCCGAACCGTCCGGCCGGCGCGGGGTTGCACGGTCAGCGCGGCACGGCGAACCAGATCGTGTGCATCGCGCCCTTGCCGTTGCTGCGCGCGCGGACGGTGACCTCGTCGACGGCGAAGCCGCCCTCGCGCAGGCGGCGGGCGAAGGCGGCGTCCTTCGCGGCGGACCATATGGCGAGCACCCCGCCGAGGGTCAGCGCCGCGCGCGCCGCGGCCAGGCCGCGTGCCGCATACAGCCGGTCGTTGGCGGCGCGCACCAGCCCGTCGGGGCCGTTGTCGACGTCGAGCAGGATCGCGTCATAGGTCCGCGGCGTCGCGGCGATCACCTCGGCGACATCGGCGAAGGTGACGGCGACGCGCGGGTCGTCGAGGCAACCGGCAGTCAGCGCCGCCATCGGCCCGCGCGCCCAGTCGACGATCTGCGGCACCAGTTCGGCGACGGTGACCCGCGCCTGCGGGCCGAGCGCGGCGAGCGCGGCGCGCAGCGTGAAGCCCATGCCATAGCCGCCGACGAGCAGATGCGGCGCGGCGCGGCCGGCGAGCCGGTCGATCGTCATCGTCGCCAGCGCCTCTTCGGAGCCGCTCATCCGGCTGTTCATCAGCTCGTTGCGGTCGAGCACGATCATATAGTCGCCGCCGCGGCGGAACAGGCGCAGCGGCTCGCCGCCGGGGACCGGGGCGGTGTCGATCAATTCGCGTGGCGTCATGCCGGCTCGCTCCTGCTGCGCACAAAGCGCGCCTCTACCGCGACGATCGCCGCGCCGCGATGGGCGTTTTTGCAGAATCGGGCGTTTTGCTTTAACGGGCGTCGCCGAGACGGCGTGCCTGCTGCGCGCCGTCCATATCGAATCGACAGGATCATCACGCCCCACATGTCAGCCTACAAGCCCCAGACGTTCCAAGAGCGCGCCGCGCTGTCCGCCCAAGCCAAGCAGGCGGCGTTGGAGAAGCTGCGCGCCAAGCCGCCGCTCGACCCGGCCGTGGTGGCCGCCCGCGTCGCCGCCGCCGAAGCCAAGGAAGCCGCGCTCGCCAAGGCGCGCGCCGACAAGCAGGCCGCGCGCGAACAGGCGATCGCGGAGAAGAAGGCCGCCGCCGAAGCCGCCGCGCTCGCAGCCGCCGAGGCCGCCGCGAAGGCCAAGCCCAAGATGCCGACCGAGGCCGAGATGAAGGCGGCGCGCGACGCGCGCTACGCCGCCCGCAAGCAGCGCGCGGGGAAGAAGTAAGGTCGCTTCGACAACCAGCGCGTTCGACATACGAAAGGGGGCCGGCGGAAAACCGCCGGCCCCCTTTTTGCATATCATCGAGACATCGTCTCCGACGAGTGACCGACTACTACGATCCTAGAATTTCACGTTCGCCGCGGCGCGGAAATAGCGTCCGAGAATGCCCGAGAAGTATTGGGTTGTCCCACCGCCAGCCGGTGACGGATAGGGCGGCGCGCGGTCGAAGACGTTGTCGACGATGAAGCGCAGACCAAACTGCTGGTTCACCTTCACACCCACCGTCGTATTGAATACCGTCCAGGCTCCGACGCCGCGAATGTCGCGGGAATTTGCCGCCTCGTCGATATCGAAGGCACCCTTGCCGATATATCGGCCCTGGAAGAGCAGATTGAAATTATCGCTGTCGTAGGTGATGTTCGCCGTACCCGAGTGACGCGGATAGCCGACCTCGCCAGCGGTGTGATCGATGTCGCCGGTGCCGACCTGCGTCTCAAGCTTGTCGCGGTAGAAATAATTGGTCGACAGGCCGACGACGCCGCCGTTCGTCAGACCGATCCGCTCTAGCGGCAGGCGATAGGCTGCGGTCACGGTCAGGCCGGCCATCTTGTAAGACGCCGCATTGTAATAGCCTTCCCGGATCGTCGTCAGCTGGCCGTCAGCGTCACGATCGAACGTGCCGCAAAATTCGTTCGGGTAGCCCGGCGAATCATAGCAGGCGTTGAGCAGTGACGCACCGTCGAGCGAGGTGATCGCGTTCTTCAGCTTGATGTCCACCCAATCGACCGCGAGCGAGAAGCCACGGACGAACTGCGGCTGGAAGATCGCACCGACGGTCCAACTGTCGGCGGTCTCGTTTTGCAACGCCGGATTGCCCGCGATCGTCACCGGAATGGTGAAGTTGCTGAAATTGGAGTCGAACGTCGCGGTGTTGATCCCGGCCGCAGCGCAATTGGCGGCGCGTACCGACGGATTGGGGCCGCTACCGACATAGCGGGCATCGCAAGGATCGTTGCCCACATCGAACGCGCGAGACGTCGGATTGAACACCTCGGTGATCGCCGGCGAGCGGATCGAGCGGGTGAAATTGCCCCGGAAGGTCAGATCGCGGAAGAAGCCAAGGCGGCCGCCCGCGGTCCAGGTGAGGTCACCACCCGACAGCGAGTTGTCGACGTAACGCGCCGCACCGTCGAACTCGAGCGTCTTGAGCCACGGCAGAGCATTCTTGCTCGAGACGAAGGGCACGACCAATTCGCCGAAGACCTCGTCGGTATTGTATTTGCCGGCAATCGGATCGATCGGGATCGTCCGGCCGAACTGCTGTTTGGTACCGTCGGCGAGCGTCTCGCCGGCATAATAGGTACCCGGATCGAACCGCGTCTTCTCTTCGCGATGCTCGTAGCCCGCCGAGATGCTGACGTCGTTGCCGAACAACGTGAACACCGGACCATTGATATTGGCGTTAAACACATATTGTTCGTTGACCGAACGCGGCGTGGCGATCGCGAAGATATAGTCGCGTGCTGCCTGGCTCGCCTGCCCGACACCGAAGATGTTCAGCGGCGCGCAGGTGCTGTTAAGCGTCGCGATATTGGCGTTCACGGCGCCGGGGCGACAGGTGATATTACCTGAGGCGTCACGCACCGCGTCGATCGCATTGGCGAAATTCTGCTGGACGAGCTCATAGTTGCGGCCGGTGGTCTGCGAACGGCCGTAGACGCCCGAGACTTCCCACTTGAAATCGTGACCGCCAACGTCGAGTGCGCCGTCGAATCCGGCGACGAACCGATAGGTTTCGACCGTCGCCTGCGACCGTCCGGTGGTCAGATCCGAGAGCGCGCGACCCACGTAGAATTGCTGCTGGCCGGGCGCGAGATTGGCGGCGATCGTCGCGCGATCGGCCGTCGACAGATACGGGTTGTTGATGTTGACGAGCAGGTTGCCGTCGGGGGTGCCGGCGTCGTCGAACAGCGCCGTGTTATAATTGGGCTGGTCGATCAGGTTGACGCCCTTGGCGTGGACATACCATCCCTCGCCGAAGAAACGGATGTTGTCCGTCAGCTGATAGCTCGCCTGCACGCTGCCGATATAGCGTTCGGAGTTGGTGAGCAGATTCGACTGCGCGGGCAAATCGTAGCCGTTGCCGCCGCTGCTGATATAGCCCTGACGGAGCACGGTTCCGAGATCGAGCGGCACCAGCGTGCCGTTCGGCCCGAACTGCTGGAGCTGGCCCGCAGCATTTCGGATGCCCGAGCGTGACGCGAGATAATCGTCCTCACTGAACGGCACGCCGCCGCTGGTGAAGGCGCTGTAACGCTGCGACGGATAGAGCAGACGGGCGAATTGCGAATTGGCGGAGGCGGGGGGCGTGCCGAAGAAATTGCCGGCGGCGGTAATCGCGCGATCGCTGGCAGTCAGGCCGGTGACTTTGTTATACTCGCCCGAGATCGTGATATTGCCGCGTCCTCCCGCGAAGTTCTTGCCGGCGAGCAGGCTGAGGCGGTTGTCAGGGGCATCGTCGTGATCGGACAGACCGGTCTGCGCCTCCAGGTTCAGGCCTTCGAAATTGCGCTTGAGGATGATGTTGACGGTGCCGGCGATCGCGTCGGAGCCATAGATCGGTGCGCCGCCGATCGCGACCGTCTCGATCCGCTCGACCAGGGTCGAGGGGATGTTGTTGAGGTCGACCTGCGTACCGGCGGACACTGGACCAAAAATGCTGGCGGTGTTCGACGAGACGAAACGGCGGCCATTGACCAGCACCAGCGTACGCTGCGTACCGAGACCGAAAAAGTCGACGAAGGTCTGCGCCGGGCCGAAGGACGATTGCGCACCGACTCCGCTGTTGCCCGGTGGGCCGAAGGCGGGAAGCTCGGTCAGTGCCTGACCGACGTTGGTATAGCCGCGGTTCTGGATCTGCGCCGCGCCGATCACCTGCGTCGGCTGCAACGTGTCGAATTCGGGCCGCGCAATGCGCGAGCCGGTGACGACGATATCAGCGCCTCCGGCCTGATCCGGCGCTGCCGGCGCCCCCGTCGTCTGGGCGACGCCAGTCTGATCCTGGCCAGGGTCCTGCGCGGCGACGTCGGCGGGTTGGGTCGGCGCTGGCGTAACCGTCTGCGCGGCAGCCGGGCTGGCCAATCCTACGAGAGCGAGCACGCTCGCGCCCAACAGAGCACGCGACCGGGAAGCACGGAAGATCATCTAACAGCCCCTGAACAAAGAATTTTTTAGCTCAACGCTGCTGTTAGGTTCAGGACTCGCGATGGGTCAATCTGACTGACCAACATAACTCAAAATGTTTCCGAATGTTGCGCAAATGCTACAGTTCGATGAACAACCCGAGGCTGAGCGAGCAGGGCCGCTCCCGCAACGAGCTCAATAATCCTTCGACACGCGGACGTTGGCGCTCTGTCGGCCGAGCGTCGAGATGCTCGACAGCAGCGATAGCCAGCGGGTCACCTGGAATTCGACCTGCGTCGCCGAATAGCCCTGACCGTCGGTGACGATCTCTGCATAGAGGCGGCGGGTCACGTATTTGCCGGCGGCGATCGAGGTGCCCTGGCCGGTCTGCGGATCGGCGGGGAGGATGCGCAGCCGGTCGAGGCCGGCGGCGCGGCGTACCGCGTTGATCGGGTTGAGGCCATTGCCGCCGTTCTGCAACGCCGCCACCGCCGCGGCGAGCTGCAACGCCTCCGGCGCGGACAATCGCGTGATCGAGGTGCCGAACAGCAGCCGCGACAGCAGTTCGTCCTCGGGTAGCGCCGGCGTGCTGGTGAAGCCGATCTCGGGCTTGAGCGCAGTGCCGGTGACGCGGATCGTCGCGTTGAGGCCGGTGCTGTCGGCATTCGCCTCGATATCGAGCACCGGATTGGCGGGCACCTCGCCGGCGAAGCGGATGACGCCGCGCGACAGCTGGAACTTGCGGCCGGCGAATTCATAATCGCCGCGGATCATGTTCGCCTGGCCGGTGATCGCGGGATTGCCGGGCTGGCCGGCGATGCCGAGGTCGGCGGACCATTCGCTGGACAGGCCGAGGCCGCTGACGATGACCTTGTCGGGCGCCTTCGCCTTGATCGCCAGTGTCCACGGCGCGGGCGGCGCCTCGTCCTCCTCGCCGCCCTCGGGCAGATTGATCTCGCGGATCTTGAGCTGCGGCAATGCGCTGGCGGCGCTCGCCTGGCCGAGCCGGTAGCGGCTGCGGTCGAGGACGACGTCACCCGCGATCGTGCCGCCGGCGCCGTCGGAAGTGAAGGTGAGCGGCCCGGTGACGGTCGCGCCGATGTCGTCGCGGTTGATCATCACCGCGTGATCGGCGCGCAGCTTGAGGTCGAGGCCGATGCCGTGCGCCGCGGCGAAGTCGAAGCCGCCGCTGCCGATGACGCGGCCGCCCTTGCCGGCGTCGGCGGCGAACCGGTCGATCTGCAGGCGCGAGCCGCCGAAACGGCCGGTCGCCTGGACGTTGGTGAGGACGGTGCCGGTATTGGCGCTCTCGATGCGTGCGCCGTTGGCCTGCAGCACGCCGCGGATCACCGGCGCGCCGATCCGGCCGCTGACGTCGGCGCCGATCGCGACCGGGCCGGAGAGGTCGAACAGTTCGAGGCCGGTCAGCCGCCAGACGGTGTCCGCCGGACCCTGGTAGCGCAATTGCGCAAACAGCGGCGCGGCGGCGATGCGGCTGGCGAGATCGCCCTCCCCCAACGGCCGCAGCAACGCCTGCGCGCGGCCGATCGTCCTGCCGCCCGAGGCCATCACCGCGCGCACGCCGAGCCGGTCGGCGGACAGTACGGCGGCGAGGCCGAGATCGATCGGTCGCGACGCCAGCACCAGCCCGGCGCGGCTGAGCCCGCGCACGGTGAGATCGGCCTTGCCGGTCGGCGCGGCGCCGGCGGCGGTCGCATAGCTGACGCTGCCCGAGGCGGTGCCGCTGAGGCCGAGGCGCGGATAGCCGATGTCGAGGATCGCCAGCGGCATGCGGGTGAGCGAGGCGTCGACCGCCAAAGCGGTGTCGCTGAACCGGCCGCCGACCTGCGCCTCGCCGCCGGCGAAGCTGAGGCGGGTCGGCGCGAGTGTCCAGCCGTCGCCGTCGCGGGTGATCTCGGCGGGCGAGAGCAGGCGCAGCGGACGGCGATCGAGCGTACCCTGCGCGGCGACCGAGAACCGATCGGGGGCGACCTGCGTCACCGTCTGGATATCGAAGGCACGGCCGCGCGAGCCGGCGATCGAGGCGCGCACCTCGCCGACGCCGCCGCGCAGCTTCGCATTGGCGGCGAAGCGGGCGAGGCTGAGCCGGCCCTGGCGGACGCCGGCGCCGGTCGCGGTGAGGTCGAGCGCGGTGCCGGCGGGGTCGAGCAGCAGCGCGGCATCGACATGGCCGCGGCGCAGGGTGGCGGCGCCGAGCCGCGCGTTGGTGGCGTCGAGATGCGTTTCGATGCGCTGCACGGTGCCGACCGGGCGGAACAGCAGCTCCCCCGCCAGTCCGCCGCCGGTGACGGCGAGGCGACCGGTGAAGCCGCCATGGCCCATCGCCAGCCGGCCGGCGGCGGTGGTGCCGCTGACCGCGATGCGATCGACGACGAGGATGTCATCGACGCCGGGCGGCAGCAGCATAATCGATCCCGCCGCGGTGAACGGCCCGAGCCGCGACCCGCCTTCGCCGCGCCAGGTGAAGCCGGTCGGGGTGGGATCGAGATGCGCGCGCACCTGCGACAGGCCGAGTGCATCATTCGGGGCGGCGAACTGGAGATCGAGCGTCGGGCGATCGATCTTGCCGTCGAGGCGCAGCGTCACCGGACCGTAGGTGCCGTGGCGGCCGCTCGCCTCGATATGGAAGGTGTCGTCGACGCGGCGATAGCCATTGCCGCGCAGCGTGAGCAGCGGCGAGGTCAGCACCATGTTCGAGAAGTGGAGCAATCCGTCGGCGCTGCGTTCGAGGTTGGTGACGATGCGCGGCAGGCCGCCGGTGAGGCCGCGCAGGAAGCCGTTGTCGAGCCGCACCACCTGCGCGGTGCCGCGACCGACGATGCGCGTGCCCCGGCCGCCCGGACCCGGCACGACGCGCAGATCGGAACGCAGGTCGACGACGCCCAGCCCCTTGATGAACAGGCGGTTGAGCGTGCCGTTGAGCCCGACCTCGTAGCGGCCGGTGGCGAGGTCGAGCGCGACCATCAGCCGGCCGGCCAGCTTGTCGGAGCGCAGCCGCAGCGCGTCGCCGGTCAGCAGCGACCCGTTGAGCACGAGCGGCCCGTCGAGGCTGAAGTTGCGCAGGATACCGCCGGCGACGGTGCCGATGCCGGTGACCTGCGCCGCGGTGAAGCGGGTCGGCAGCGTCAGCTTGCCCGGCCCGAGCCGGCCGCTGCCGGCGAGGCGGACGGTGTCGAGCCCGGTACGGTCAATCGCGAGCCGGTCCGCCTTCAGGCGATAATCGAAACGGGCGGTGCGGAAGCCGCCGTCGAGCACGGCACGCAGCTCGACGCCGGTTCCGGTCATCGTCGGGATCACCGCCGCCGGGCGGAGCAGCCGCGCGCGCAGTCGCACGTTGCGCCAGGCGTTGGCGCCGAGATCGACCAGTCCAACCGCGTCGAGCGCGAGCGCCGGGCTGCGCAGGTCGAGCCGGCCGTCGAGGCGGCGGTCGGTGAAGGTCGCGTCGCCGCGGACGCGCATCCGCGGGCCGGCGAGGCGCAGCGCGGCGCCGGTCACGATGCCGGCGGGGGCGATCTCGCCGGACAGCGTGTACCGGCCGTCGGTCGCCGCCAGCGCGAGGTCGAGCGCGCGCGCGGCACCGACGCGGCCGGTCGCCCTGCCCCGCCAGCGCGACCAGCGGCCGTCGCCGTCGATGTCGAGCGCGACGCTGCGCTTCAGCCCGAGGCTGCGTGCGAGCACGCCGCCGGCGGCGCCCGCGGCGCGGACATCGACGTCGAAGCGGTCGCGGTCAGGCTCGGCGTCGAGGCGCAGCGCGAGCCGGTCGGAGCCGGCGACGCGCGCGTCGAGCCGGACCAGCGCGCGACCGTGGCGGATGTCGGCGCGGCCGGCGACGCGGCCGACCCGCTCGCTGCCGAGCACGCGGCGGGCGAGCACCAACCGATCGACGCCCAGCGCCCCGATGCGGATATCAAAATCCGGCAGGATCGGCCCCGAGCGCGCCGACGGTCGGGTATGGGGAACGTGAAACAGCGTCGCCTGCGCGATCGCGAGCCGCTTGATGACGAGCTGGTGCCGCGCCCAGCGCCACGGCGCCCAGTCGAGGTCGACCGCGGGCGCCTGGACGAGCAGACCGTCGAGATCGTAGACGCGCACGTCCTTGAGCCGCGACCGGCCGTAGAGCGAACCGTCGATCCGGCCGATGGTGAAGCGCAGTCCGTTGGCGGTGCGGATCGCGCCGATCCGTTGCGCCACCCAGCGATGGCCGACGTCGGTGTCGACGATCAGCAGCGCCAGCGCGGCGATCGCGGCGAGCGCGACCAGCGCAGTCGCGATGCGCCGCAGCCAGCGCCTCAAAACGCCTGCCCCAGCGACACGTAGACGGCGATGCGGCTGTCGCCCGGCTGCGGATTGAGCGGGGTGCCGACGTCGAAGCGGATCGGGCCGAAGTTGGAATAATAGCGAACGCCGACGCCGGCGCCGTATTGGAAGTCGCCGAGCTTCGGGATCGCGCTGGTGTAGATCGTGCCGCCGTCGAGGAAGGGGACGATGCCGAAATTGCCGAAGGTCTTGACCCGTGCCTCGATCGAGAATTCGGCGAGGCTGCGGCCGCCGATGGGGTCGTTGTTGACGTCGCGCGGGCCGATCGCCTGATAGCCGTAGCCACGTACAGAGGCGCCGCCGCCGGCGTAGAAGCGCCGCGACGGCGCGATGCTGTCGCGCGATGCGCCGAGGATCGAGCCGAGCCGGATACGCTCGGCCAGCACGACGCCGCGGTGCGCCGGCTGGTAGGCGCTGGCGTCGATCTGCACGCGCGCATAGCCGAAGGCGTCGTTCTCGAGCGAGAATTCCGGGCTGAACCGGCCACCGAGGCGGAAGCCGCGGGTCGGGTTGAGCAGATCGTCCGAGCCGTCGTAATTGAGGCTGGTCGGCGCGGCGGCGATGTAGAAGGTGCGGCGGCGCGGCTCGCCGGTCGCGGCGATGACGTCGCGTTCGTCGGAGCTGAGCACCTCGCCGCCGATCGACCAAGTCCAGGTCTTCTGGAAGAAGATCGTCGTCTGCCGCTCGATATTGGCGGCGACGGTATAGGTCTTGGCCTCATAGGCGTCGCGCTGGACGTGGCTGGCGGAGATCTGCGCGGTGAAGACGCGATCGCGGTCGCCGAAATTGTTGCGGCGGAAGACGACGCTGCCGAGCTGTTCGCGGGTGCCGAGCACGCTGCGCAGCGTCAGCGCGCCTTCCGGTGGGAACAGGTTGCGATGCGTCCAGCTCAATTCGGCGCGGGCGCCCTCGCCGGTGCCATAGCCCAGCTCGCCGGCGATGGTGTGCGGCGGCGCGGCGGCGAGCTTGACGCCGATGTCGACGCTGCCGGGCGCGTCGCCGGGGATCGGCTTGACCTCGACCGAGGAGACGAGCCCGGTCTGGATCAGCGCGCGGCGCAGATCGTCGAGCGTCGTCGCGTCGAACGTATCGCCGGGGGACAGGCGGGCGATCTCCTGCACGTGTTCGGCGTCGAACACGCGGTTGCCGGGCAGCGCGACGAACTTGCCGAAGCGGCTCTCGGTGCCGGGCGCGACCTGCAGGTCGAGCGTCGCGCTCTTGCTGG
Source organism: Sphingomonas sp. GW821-FHT04B01 (assembly GCF_059420425.1). Taxonomy (NCBI): domain Bacteria; kingdom Pseudomonadati; phylum Pseudomonadota; class Alphaproteobacteria; order Sphingomonadales; family Sphingomonadaceae; genus Sphingomonas; species Sphingomonas sp. GW821-FHT04B01. The sequence goes on from NZ_JBWKTR010000003.1 coordinate 11,170, forward strand.
CGTGGTCGACGACGACCTGCGGCTCGCCGACGTCGGCGAAGGGGAAACCGGACTGGCCGATCTTCGCGGTGAGGCGCGCGGTGCCGGCGACGATCGCATCGGCATTGACCGGATCCTGCGGCTTTACACCGAACGCCTCGCGCAGCGGCTGCGCCTTGGCGCCCGCTGCGGCGATGCCGCCGAGCGTCACGTCCTTGAGCCGATAGAGCGTGCCGGGCTCGGCGGCGAGCACGACGAGCGGCTTGGCGCCGGCCTCGACCCGCGTCGTCACCCGCGCGTCATAATAGCCCTCGCCGCGCAACAGCGTCTGGAGCAGGTCGGCGTCCTCGCGCGCCCGGCGATCGAGTTGCGCGGCATTGGCGACGCTGCCGTCGTTGGCATCGAGCGTCGAGAGTTCCTCGAAGCGCTTGCGCAGCAGCGGCGTCGCGGCGGTGTCGATACCGTCGATCCGCCAGCTATAGCGGCGTTCGGCGGCCCCGTCGGTCGCCGCCGCAGCCGCCGCGCCGGCGGGGTCGGCGCCGAGCTCGGGCCAGGCGACACCGATGTCGGGCAGCGGCGCGAGCGGTGCATTGGGATCGAGCGGCGTCGCCTCCGCCGGCATGGTCTGCGCCGCGGTTTGTCCGGGAAGAAGGAGCACGGCAGTCGCGCCAAGCCCGAACCACCCCAAACGCAACAGCATAGCGCCGTCCTAGCGCGCGTCCGTGGCTCGCAACAGTCCCATTTCCGACGCTTTTGCGCTCGAACGAGCGTGCATATCGCCCGGCCGGGCGCGGTATGGCCGCGACGGCGAGCCCGACCAAGGTTGCGGTTGCGCCGTTACGCCCGGCGCGGGCATGCGAGCGAACGTTCGCCGATGAAAGGAACGCCATGAAGGCCCTGCCCCTGCTCGCCGCGCTGGCCGTGTCGCTCGTCCCCGCCGCCGCGGTGGCGGAGGACCAGTTCAAGCTGCTCGTGATCGCCGCGCCGAGCACCTATCATTATGAATACATCCCCGTCGCGCGGGAAAATCTGGAGCGGCTGGCGCGGCTGCACGGCTTCGCAGTGACCTGGACGAGCGACGGTGCGGCGTTCGACGGCGATCTCGGCCAATATGCCGCGGTGATGTTCCTCAACACGCCCGCCGAGACGCTGAGCGAACCGCGACGGCGGCGGTTCGAGACCTATATGCGCGGCGGCGGCAATGCGATGGTGGTGCATCGCGCCGCGATCATCCCGCCGGCGGCGTGGCCGTGGTACGAGCAACTGGTCGGCCGCTCCTTCGTCAACCATCCGATGCTGCAGACCGGGGTGGTGACGGTGACCGACAAAAGCTTCCCGGCGACCTTCGGCCTGCCCGATCGCTGGATCTGGAGCGACGAATATTACGTCACCGCCAACCCCTATAAGGTGACGATCCATTCGGTGCTGAACGCCGACGAGACGAGCTACGATCCGACGCGGATCTGGCCGGGGCAGATCGGCCGGCGGATGGGCAAGGACCATCCCGAGGCCTGGTATCATTCCTACGAGAAGGGGCGCGTCTTCGTCACCCTGCTCGGCCACAATGTCGAGATGTACCGCGACGACCGTTACCTGCAACACCTGCTGGGAGGCATCTACTGGACCGCGACCGGGCGCGGGCAAGGGTGAGAGGCGGGGATCGGGTTACCGGGTCATCGCCGGCCGCCCCGGCGCGGGCGTGGAGGGCGATCTGGCGTCTCGCGGCGGGACGTGGCAGGACCGCGGCATGGCCGAAACTCCTCCTTCCGCCGCCGGCGGCATTCTCGTGGCGATCTGCTCGATCGGCGGCGCAGTCGTCGGCCTGATCCAGGGTCAGGTGACGATCGGTTTCCTCGCTGGGCTGGCGATCGGCGCGGCAGGTGCGGTCGCGGTGTGGCTGCGCGACAGCCGCCGCTGATCAGCGCGGCTCGCGCATCAGCCAGACGACGCGGCCGATCACCTCTACTTTGCCGTCCGGCACCGGCGGCGCGGCGGGATTGTCGCTGGCGATCGTCAGCCTCTCACGGCGCCGCGCGATACGCTTGACCATGACGGCGTCGTCGATGCGGATAACGAAGACCCGCCCCTGCGCATCCGGCGTGCGACGCGCCTGATCGACGACGATCAGGTCGCCGTCGACCAGCCCCGGCTCCATCGAATCGCCGCGTACGCGAACGATCGCCGCCATCCCCTCGCGCAGCCCGGGCCGCGTCGCCAGCGCCGGATCGATCGCCGCCGCGCCGAGCGTCACCTCGCCATCGACGAACGCGCCCGGCCCCGCCGAGGCGGCGACGTCGAGTCGCGGCAGCGTGAACGGGCGGCGGCCGGGGTCCGCGCCGAGTTCGGCCTCATCGACACCGAAATAATCGGCGAGCCGGCGGCGATCGTCGGGCGCGAGCCGGCGCGGCGAGCCGCGCGCGACGAATTGCTGAAGATAGGCGGCGTTGCGGCCGAGCATCGCCGACAACGCCGCGAGGCTGTCGCCCCGCGCCGCTGCCAATGCCTTCAGCCGCAGCCCTGCCTCGCCTTGTGCCATGCCGACGGATGTAGCGTAGGAAATTTTCCTAGACAAGTTGGATCGACCGGAACAGATCAAGAACGTCACCCCAGGGATTCGGGAGGGAACGATGTCATTGCTGCTCAAGATCGACCGCTATCTGCGGCGGACCAACATGTCGCGGACGCAGTTCGGCCGGCTCGCGGTCAACGATCCGAGGCTGGTCACCGACATGGTGCGCGGTCGCGTGATCGGCCCGGCGGTCGCGGCGCGAATCACGCGGTTCATGGACGGGACGGAGGCATGACGCGCCGTCCCGCCGAACAGACCCGGCTGCATCGCGCGCTGGCGGCGAGTGCGGCCTGTCACGGGCTGACCGTGCACCCCGTCACGGTGCACGAGCGGCCGTGGTCGAGCGCCACCTTCACCGGCTGGCGGCTGACGCTCGACGTGGCGATCGCCGGTGGCGATCCCGGCGACTGGCTGGCGGCGCTGCCCGAGGAGGATCTGCCGGTGCCCGGCCGGCTGGTCGCCGACCTGGTGGTGACGCACGCCGCCGGCGCGCGCGCGACGCTGGCGGTGCTGCTGCTGGAGGGCGGTGACGGCTTCGGCTAAGCTGCTGCAATGACGATCACTTATCGCAGCTACCTGCGCCTGCCGGAATTGCTCGACCTGCAAACGCCGCTGAGCGGCGTGCATGACGAATTGCTGTTCGTGACGATCCATCAGGCGTCGGAGCTGTGGATGAAGCTCTGCCTGCACGAACTCGGCGAGGCGCGGCGGCGGATCGCGGCGGACGATCTGCCGCCGGCGCTCAAGATGATGGCGCGGGTCAGCCGCATCCAGACGCAGCTCATCCAGTCGTGGGAGGTGCTGGCGACGATGACCCCGGCGGATTATGCCGCGATGCGCGGCAGCCTGGGGCAGAGTTCGGGCTTCCAGTCCGATCAATATCGCTGCCTCGAATTCATCATGGGCAATCGCAATGCGGCGATGGTCGCGCTGTTCGAGGAAGAAACCGTGCGCGCGCGCCTGACGGCGGAGCTCGCGGTGCCGAGCCTGTACGACGAGGCGCTGCGGCTGCTCGCGCGCCGCGGCCTGCCGGTGCCCGCGGAACGGATCGAGCGCGATTTCGCGCAGGTCGCGCCGCCGTCGCGCGAGGTCGAGGCTTGCTGGGCGATCGTCTACGGCCGGCCGCACGACCATTGGGATCTCTATGAGCTCGCCGAGAAGCTGGTCGATCTGGAATATCACGTCCAGCTCTGGCGGTTCGGGCATCTCAAGACGGTCGAGCGGGTGATCGGCTTCAAGACCGGCACCGGCGGCACCGCCGGCGTGCCCTATCTCGCCAAGGTGGTGGAACAGCGTTTCTTTCCCGAATTGCTCGACGTGCGCACGAGTTTGTAGCGCGACGAAGCGAGATATCGGCACGACGAACCGCGAGCGAATGCGCTTGGATATAATGTAACATATCGCCTAGATGCTTCGCACCTGCACAATCGCGGGTTCTTTATCGTGCACCGCGGAGTTTCGATGCTGAAGTTTTCCCTGCTGGCCGGCGCTGCCCTGATCACTGCCCCCGCCCTCGCCCAGACCGACCCGGCCGCCACCCCGGCGCCGCAGAGCCGCGACATCATCGTCACCGCGGCGGTGCCGCAGAGCGAGCGCGACGTGTTGCAGGGCACTTCGGTGATCTCGGGCGAGGAACTGACCCGCAACCTGCGCCCGACGATCGGCGAGACGCTGGCGCGCCAGCCGGGCGTGTCGGCGACCTCGTTCGGGCCGAGCGCGTCGCGGCCGATCCTGCGCGGCTTCCAGGGCGATCGCATCCGCGTGCTGACCGACGGTATCGGCTCGATCGACGTGTCGAACACCAGCGTCGACCATGCCGTCATCATCGATCCGCTGCTCGCCGAGCGGATCGAGGTGCTGCGCGGGCCGTCCGCGCTGCTGTTCGGCTCGTCGGCGGTCGGCGGCGTGGTCAACGTCATCGATACGCGCATCCCGCGGACGGTGCCGGAGAACGGCTACCGCCTGAACGGCATCGCCAATTACGGCTCCGCGGCGAACGAGCGGTCGGGCGGCGCGGCGGGCGACGTCGCGGTCGGCGAGCATCTCGTGCTGCATGCCGATGGCTCGTACCTCAAGGCGGACGATCTGCGCACCGGCCGCGGCTATCTGTTGTCGCCCAGCGCGCGCGCGGCGGCGCTGAGCCAGGTCGGCCTGCCGCAGGATACCGACGAGCCGATCGACTTCGCCGCCTCCGCCGGCCTGCGCAACCGCCTGCCCAATTCGGCGGCGACGACGTGGACCGCGGGTGCGGGCGCGTCGATCATCACCGACACCGGCAATCTCGGCGTGTCGTACAGCCATTACGACAGCCTCTACGGCGTGCCGATCCGCTATGCGACCGCGGTCGGGCAGGAGCAGGAGGCGCCGCGGCTGTCGGTGGTGCAGAACCGCGTCGACCTGCGCGGCGAGGTGAATACCGGCGGCGAATGGCTCGACAAGATCCGCATCCGCGCCGGCCAGGCGAGCTATCGCCATTTCGAACTGGAGGAAGACGGCAGCGTCGGCACCGCCTTCTACAACAAGGGGCTCGAAGGGCGACTCGAGATCGTCCAGGCGAACCGCGGCGGCTGGCAGGGCGCGAGCGGCGTCCAGTATTTCAACCGCATCTTCAACGTCGTCGGCGACGAAGCCTTCCTGCCCAAGAACGAGACCAACCAGACCGGCTTCTTCACGCTGCAACAATATAGCGCGGGGCCGTTCCGCGCCGAGGGCGGGCTGCGCTACGAACTGACCGACGTCGCCGGCCGCGTGCCGAACGGCGAGGACCGGTTCTTCGGCGGCACGCGCCATTTCGAGGCGCTGTCGGGCTCGATCGGCGCCTCCTATGCGATCGGCGACGGCATCCGCATCGGCCTCAACGGGTCGCGGACCGAACGCGCGCCATCGGCGGAGGAACTGCTCGCCAACGGGCCGCATGCCGGCACACAGGCCTATGAGCTGGGCGATCCCGATTTCCGGCTCGAGAAATCCTGGGGGCTGGAAGCGACGTTGCACGCGCATGGCGACGGCTACAGCTTCGACGCTTCGGCTTATTACAACTGGTTCACCAACTATATCTCGGAGAACCGCGTCGATCCCTCGGTCTGCCTGACGCGCACCGACGAACTCGATGGCCTGCCCTGCTTCCAGTACCAACAAGGCGACGCGCGCTATTACGGCTTCGAGGCGGATGCCTCGGTGCGGCTGGCGCGGATCGGCGGCTATACGATCAACGCCGACCTGCTCGGCGATTACGTCCACGCCAATATCGTCGACCTCGGTCCGGCGCCGCGCATCCCGCCGGCGCGCGTGCTCGGCGGCATCGAGGCGCAGGGCGAACGGCTCGGCGGGCGCGTCGAGGTCGAGCATGTCTTCGAACAGAACCGCATCGCCGCGTTCGAGACGCCGACCAGCGACTATACGATGGTCAACGCCTCGGCCTCGATCAGCCCGTTCGGCAAGGACAGCAAGACCAGCCTGCTGCTGTCGGCGAACAACCTGTTCGACGTGGTCGCGCGGCGCCATTCGAGCTTCCTCAAGGACTTCGCGCCGCTTGCCGGGCGCGACATCCGCGTGACGCTGCGCTTCGGGTTGTAAACATCGCATTCCTCCCCGGCACGGGGAGGTGGCACGGCGAAGCCGTGACGGAGGGGGGCTTCCACCAGGTGGATCGTCTGTGGATGCCCCCCTCCACCAGCTTCGCTGGTCCCCCTCCCCGTGCCGGGGAGGAGCTTGCGTCGCTCACCGTCCTCCCGTACCGCACCTTCAAAAGGAGACGATGCGATGGCCGGCATGGGCAAGTTCGACTGGGCCGATCCCTTCCTGCTCGACGATCAGTTGAGCGAGGACGAGCGGATGATCCGCGATACTGCGCGCGGTTATGCGCAGGACAAGCTTGCGCCGCGGATCGTCGAGGCGTTCCGCACCGAACACACCGATCCCGCGATCTTCCGCGAAATGGGCGAGCTCGGCCTGCTCGGGCCGACGCTGCCCGAAGAATATGGCGGCGTCGGCGCGGGTTACGTCGCCTACGGACTGGTGGCGCGCGAGGTCGAGCGGATCGATTCGGGCTATCGCTCGATGATGAGCGTGCAGTCGAGCCTCGTGATGTATCCGATCTTTGCCTACGGCTCGGAGGATCAGAAGCGCGCCTTCCTGCCCAAGCTGGCGAGCGGCGAATATATCGGCTGTTTCGGGCTGACCGAGCCCGATGCCGGTTCCGATCCCGGCGGGATGACGACGCGGGCGCGCAAGGTCGATGGCGGCTATGTCCTCTCCGGCGCCAAGACCTGGATTTCGAACAGTCCGATCGCCGACGTCTTCGTCGTCTGGGCCAAGTCGGACGCGCATGATGGCGCGATCCGCGGCTTCGTGCTCACCAAGGACATGAAGGGGCTGTCCGCGCCGAAGATCGAGGGCAAGCTCTCCCTGCGCGCCTCGATCACCGGCGGCATCGTGATGGTGGATGTCGAGGTCGGCGAGGATGCGCTGCTGCCCGGCGTCGAGGGATTGAAGGGGCCGTTCGGTTGCCTCAACCGCGCGCGCTACGGGATCAGCTGGGGCGCGCTCGGCGCGGCGGAGTTCTGCTTCCATGCGGCGAGGCAATACGGCCTCGACCGCAAGCAGTTCGGCACGCCGCTCGCCGGACGGCAGCTCTACCAGAAGAAGCTCGCCGATATGGAGACCGAGATCGCGCTCGGGTTGCAGGCGTCGCTGCGCGTCGGGCGGCTGATGGACGAAGGCCGGTTCGCGCCGGAGATGGTCAGCCTCGTCAAGCGCAACAACGTCGGCAAGGCGCTGGAGATCGCGCGGATGAGCCGCGACATGCACGGCGGCAACGGCATCTCGGGCGAATATCAGGTGATGCGCCATATGATGAACCTCGAGACGGTGAACACCTATGAGGGCGCGCACGACGTCCACGCGCTGATCCTCGGCCGCGCGATCACCGGGATAGCGGCGTTTTGAACCTGCGGCTGGCGCAGGAGCAGCGCGGTGGCTGACCACCCGCTGGCCGGGCTCAAGGTGCTCGAACTCGCGCGTATCCTCGCCGGCCCGTGGGCGGGACAGGTGCTCGCCGATCTCGGTGCCGAGGTCACCAAGATCGAGAGTCCTGCGGGCGACGACACGCGGACGTGGGGGCCGCCGTTCGTCGACTATGACGACGGCACGCGCGACGCCGCCTATTTCCACGCCTGCAACCGCGGCAAGACCAGCCACGTCATCGACTTCACCACCGCCGAAGGGCAGCAGCGGGTCCGCGCGCTCGCCGCCGACGCCGATGTGCTGATCGAGAATTTCAAGGTCGGCGGGCTGGTCAAATACGGGCTCGATTATGCCAGCCTGTCGGCGCTCAACCCGCGCCTCGTCTATTGTTCGATCACCGGCTTCGGCCAGGACGGCCCCTATGCGCCGCGCGCCGGCTATGACTTCATCGTCCAGGGGATGAGCGGGATGATGGACCTGACCGGCGATCCCGACGGCGCGCCGCAGAAGATCGGCGTCGCGATGGCCGATATCACCACCGGCCTGTATGCGGTGATCGCGATCCAGGCGGCGCTGGCGATGCGCGAGCGGACCGGGCGCGGCCAGTGGATCGACATGGCGCTGCTCGACACGATGACCGGGGTGCTCGCCAATCAGGCGGCGAATTACTTCGCCAGCGGCGTCACGCCGGCACGCGTCGGCAACGCGCATCTCAACGTCTGCCCCTATGCGGTGTTCGAGACCGCGGACGGCTGGTTCATCCTCGCGGTCGGCAACGACGGCCAGTTCCGGCGCTTCTGCGCCGTCGTCGGGCTGAATGCCGACGATCCGCGCTATGCGACCAACGCGTTGCGGCTGGAACATAAGGTGCCGCTGTTCGCCGCGATCACCGCCGCGACGCGGACCTTCGCACGCGACGACCTGCTCGGCGGGCTGGAGGCGGCGGGCGTGCCGGCGGGGCCGATCAATACCGTCGAACAGGCGCTCACCGATCCGCAGGTGCTGGCGCGGGGCATGGTGCTCGACCAGCCGCCGATCCGCGGGCTGCGGACGCCGATCCGCTTTTCCGACGCCGCGCTCGCCACCGACCGGCCGGCGCCGCGGCTGGGCGCGGGCGACCGCGCCGATGCGGCTCAGCCGAAGCGATAGGCCGACACCGCCCAGCCGAGCACGACGTCGTTATAGTCGCATATCGCCGCCGCCTCGCCGCCTGCACCGAGCGCGACCATCAGCGGCAGCAGATGCTCGGCCTCGGGATGGGCGAAGCGGGCGTGCGGCAGGCTTTCGTAGTCGATCACCCGCGCCGCGCGGCGGGCGGGATCGGGATCGGTGACCGCGTCGGTGAGCGCCGCGTCCCATGCGGCGGCGACCGGCGTCACCTGCGGCCCGCGGGCACGCAGATTGTGGAAGCTCATCCCCGATCCGACGATCAGCACGCCTTCGTCGCGGAGCGGCGCGAGCGCCCGCCCGATCGCGACATGCGCCGCCGGGTCGAGGTCGGCGCGCAGCGTCAGTTGCGCCAGCGGAATGGTGGCGGCGGGGTCGGCGACCATCATCGGGTCGTGCCGCAATCATCTGGATCGAACCGCGGCGTTTCGCCTTCGCCGAATCGACATTCGAGGTCGTCGACGGAAATTCGTCCCCCGCCATGGCAGGGCTATCGCATATGGCTGCGGTGATGAGGCTCGATCGGTTTCCTCATCAGGTCCGTCACCCCGGACTCGTTCCGGGGTCCACCGGGCCGCAAGGGAATGGTGTCGAATCCGGCCTTTCTCCTCGCCGCAGGGTGGACCCCGGAACGAGTCCGGGGTGACGGGGTGGGTTTGGAAGACGACAGACTCGCACAAGCCTCCATATGCGATTGCCCTCCCCCGCCAAGGGGAGGAATTTGATTGAATGTCGATCCGCTCTAAGAGGCGCCATGTCGCGCCTCACGGTCAACAACCAGCCGGTCGAATACCGGCTCGATCCCGCCACGCCCCTGCTGTGGGCGTTGCGCGACGCCTCGAACCTGACCGGGACGAAATATGGCTGTGGCACCGGCGATTGCGGCGCGTGCACGGTGGATGTCGACGGGCGCGCGGTGCTGTCGTGCCGGGTCGCGATCGGATCGGTCGAGGGCAGCTACGTCACCACGATCGAGGGCCTGTCGCGCGAGCGCAACCATCCGCTGCAACTCGCCTTCATCGCCGCCAACGTGCCGCAATGCGGCTTCTGCATCCCCGGCATCGTCATGGCCGCCGCGGTGCTGCTCAAGCGCAGTCCCGATCCCAGCAAGGCCGATATCCGCGGCGCGATCCGCAACCTGTGCCGCTGCGGCATCTATCCGCGGCTGATTGAGGCGATCCAGCGTGCCGGTCGGGCCGCCCTCGGCGAGGAGACGATTCCCGCCGGCGCGCGACCCGGTATCGATCCCGCCGATGCGGCGCGCGTCGTCCCGGCGCTCGTGCCCCCGCCGGCCGACGCCGCGCGCGACAAGCTGTCGGAACGCTGACGATCCAATTCAGCTTCGTCACATCGCGTCGTCGCTAGAAGGAGTCATCATCGGAGTCGGCTCGTGCGCCGGCGGGTTGAGGACGAACAGGATGAAGACCGTGATCAAGGCGTTGCTGGCGGCATCGATGCTGATGCCGGTGGCCGCGCAGGCGCAGGACGGACGCGGCGGCTGGGACCAGCGCGGGCCGGGGCCGGACCGCGGCCCACGCCCGGATGCCGGGCCGCGGCCGGAGCCCTCAGGCGATCGCGGATGGCAGGGCCAGGGACGCGCCGAGCGGCCGCAGCCGGGCGACTTCGGGCCGGATCGTGGTCCGCCGCCACCGCGCGAGCGGCGCGACGATGGTCCGGGGCGCGGCCCCGGCGATGGGGGACCGGGCTTTCGCGACGACCGTCCCGATCGCGGGCCGCGGCCGGATCGCGACGACCCGCGTCCTGATCGCGGCCCCAACGTCGGCTGGGGCAATGTCGGCCGCGGCAACGTCGGCCGTGCCGACGACGGCCGCGGCTGGGACGAGCGCCGGTTCGACGATCGCGGCCCGGCGGCGCGCGACTGGCGTGCGGGGCAACGGGGCGGCGCCTGGGACCGGCGCTGGCGCGACGACGACCGGTATGACTGGAACCGCTATCGCGCGGTGAACCGCGGCGCCTATCGCCTGCCGCGCTATTACGCGCCGTCGGGGTGGGGCCGCGGCTATCGCCGGTTCGGGGTCGGCGTGCCGCTGTCGCCGGTGTTGTTCAGCCGCGCCTATTGGATCGGCGATCCCTATGCCTATCGCCTGCCCGAGGCCTATGGTCCGTATCGCTGGGTGCGCTATTATGACGATGCGCTACTGGTCGACCTGCGCAGCGGGCTGGTGATCGATACGGTGTACGGCATCTTCTATTGATCGGGCGGGGCGTTACCCTGCTTTGACGGTTGTCTTTGCGGCGCGGCGACGGCATTTTCCCGCCATGTTCGCCCGTCGCAAAGCGCCCGCCCCTTCCCCGCTGCGCCAGCAGGCCGGTGCCCGCGTCGCGCAGCGGCTCGACGCCAATCCCGCCGTCGTCCGGGCCGAGGTGCCGGCGATCCAGATCTATTATCAGCTCGATTTCCTCGATGCGGCGCAATGCGCGACGCTGATCGCAATGATCGACGCCAACCGCCGGCCGTCGTCGCTGCTGTCGGATCGTGCCGACCCCGGCTTCCGCACCAGCGAGAGCTGCGACATGAACCGCTATGCGCCCGAGGTGCAGCCGATCGACGAGGCGATCGCCGCACTGCTCGGCCTGCCTGCCGACCATGGCGAGACGCTGCAGGGCCAGCGCTATGCCGCCGGACAGCAATTCCGCGCGCATCACGACTATTTCCACGAGACCGAGAGCTATTGGGAGCAGATGCAGGCGTCCGGCGGGCAGCGGACGTGGACGACGATGATCTACCTCAACGACGTCGCCGAGGGTGGCGCGACCTGGTTTCCACAGGCCGGGTTCAAGATCGCGCCGCGGCAGGGGCTGCTGCTCGCCTGGAACAACATGAACCCCGACGGCACGCCCAATACGGCGACGCTGCACGAGGGGACGGCGGTGGTGGAGGGGACGAAATATATCGTCACCAAGTGGTTCCGCGAGCGTTCCTGGCTCAAGCGGTCCAATTGACCCGATGCTATAGGGTGGGAGCCGGGACGACCCGCGGCGAAATCGTTGCGGCTGCTTCCTTCCGGACCTGACCGGGTTGGCGACGACCACGTCCGCCCGACTCCCGCGCAAGCCTATGGCGACGTCGGGCCGCGGGATCAAGGGGTGAGTTGGATCAACGCCCTGCCCGATTCAACGCGACGAGCTTTTCGAACACGTCGAGATCGAGCGCCTGTTTGAAGCGGCAGCCGGCCGCGAAATCCTCGGCCCAGCGGACCTCGGCGGCGATCGGCGCTTCGCCGGACAGCGTCAGCCAGATCATGCTGTGGCGGGTCAGCGGACAATAGGTCTGGAGGCGTGCGCCGTGGATCGAGATGTCCACGACCTTGCACAAGGCGCGGTTGGCCTTGCCGATATCGCCATCGAACGAAACCGGCGTGCGCGAGGCGCGACGCCGGCCGTAGGTCAGTGCAGGTTCGAACTCTGCCGCGAACATAGCCACGGTCTATCCAGACCATGGTTATGTTCGCGTTAACGCGCTGATCAGCTCTTGCGGAGCGTGAGACCGCCGCCGAAGCGCTTGTTGAAGCGGGCGACCTGGCCGCCGGCGTCGAGCATCGTGCCGCGACCACCGGTCCACGCCGGATGCGCCAGCGGATCGATGTCGAGCTGCATCGTGTCGCCTTCCTTGCCCCAGGTGGAGCGGGTCTCGAACACGGTACCGTCGGTCATCTGGACCTTGATCATGTGGTAGTCGGGATGGGTATCTTTCTTCACGTCACGATGCTCCGGATGCGGCTGGTTCCGACCAGCCTGGAAGGGAAGCGGCGCCCGTAGAGGAGCGCCGCGGGATTGTCAAAATGTGATGCCTTCCCCCGTTCGTGCTGAGCCTGTCGAAGCACAGGTGGGTCTCACCTACCCTTCGACAGGCTCAGGGCAAACGGAGGGGGCCGGTCCGATGCTCAGGCTTTGGGCGGGTCGGCGATCATCGCGGTGAAATTGGCTTCGGCGACGACCTGGCCGTCGATCTTCGCGACGCCGGCGAATTTGCACACCGAGCTGCGCTTCTGGACGAAGGTCGCCTCCAGCCGCAACAGCACGCCCGGTTCGACCGGCTTGCGGAACTTGGCGCCGTCGATCGCCATGAAATAGACGAGCTTGCCCGAGCCGGCGAGGCCGAGACTCTCGACCGCGAGGATGCCGGCGGCCTGCGCCAGCGCCTCGACGATCAACACGCCCGGCATGATCGGCCGACCGGGGAAATGCCCCTGGAAGAAGCCTTCGTTGATCGTCACCGCCTTGATCGCCGCGATCGACCGGTCGAGGATGATCTCCTCGACCCGGTCGACCAGCAGCATCGGGTAGCGATGCGGCAGGGCCGCCATGACCCGCCCGATATCGAGCGGCCCCATGGTCGTGCCCTGCTGCTGGGGTGCGTCGTCGCTCACCCGTGCAGCCTTAGCGGCCCTGCGGCGTGGCGCGCGGCGCGGCGCCGGCGGCCGGTGCCGGGGTGCCGGCGGCGGGAGCGGGTGCGCCGGCCTGCTGACGACGGGCGGCGTTCGCATAGACGAGCTGGCGATATTGCTGCAGCAACTCGACGGTCTGCTGCTGTGGCTGCCAGTTCGCCGGCGGGGTGATCGAGACGGTCGGCGTCGAACGGTCGAGCTCGGCGATGATGTCGCGGGTCACGTCGGTCGCCGGCGGCGCATACTGGATAGCGTTGGGCGCGAGCACGACGGTGATCTTCTTCGCGGCGACGACGGCACGCAGCGCCGGATCGTATTTGGCGGTGATCTGCTCGAGCGCATAGGCCTGCGCCTTGATCGCCGGACCCTGCAGCGATTCGATGTTCGGCTGCGCCTTCTGCTGCGCGGCACGGACCTGGTTGCCGATCGCGCTGTTCTGCGCCTCGGCGGCGGCGGCTTCGGCCTGGCTGACCTGGCCGTCCTTGTTGGTGTCGAGCAGCGTGCGCAGCTGCGTGTTCAGCGCGGTCTGCGCCGCAGCGGCCTGATCGAGCTGGGTCTTGTAGGTGGTCGAGATCTGCTGGTTGGCAGCGTCGAACGCCTTGGCGCTGAAGATCGCCGCATCGGCCTGCGCCGTGGCGATACCGGCCGTCTGCGCGGTCGCGGCGCCGGCCGCCAGCGCGATCGAGGCGCCGGCGAGTGCCGCCAGCGAGGTCTTGGTGATCGTCTTCATTAAAACTGAGTCCCCACGTTGAAGGTAATAAGCTTGGGATCGTCACCCTTCTGCGTGACGAGCGCCTTGGCAAGGTCGATCCGCAACGGACCGAATGGCGAAGTCCAGTTGACGCCGACGCCGATGCTGACGCGCGGCGTCGCACTGCTGGCGTAATAGGTTTCCTTGAACGGCGAAATCGGCGACTGATAGCCGATTGCGTTGGTCGAGCTGCCGGCGCAGACGCCGCCCAGCGTTTCCGAATAGCCGATCGCGCAGGTCGTGTAAGCACCCGCTCCTGCCGTCGCCCCGGTCGGCACCTGGTAGAGCTGGCGACCCGACGAATCGAGCAGCAGGCGCTGGATCGGCAGTACGGTGACGTTGCCTGCGGCGTCGGTGATCGTCGGGAAGTTCGCGGTCGGCAGCGGCCGGGTCAGGCCGAACAGGCTGCCCGCCTGGACGTAGATCGACGGACGCAGGCCGAGTTCGCGCGCGCCGGCACCCAAGGGGATCTCCAGCTCGGCGCGGGCGAGATAGTAAGCACGACCGCCGAGCGCGTCGTCGACGAGCTGGTCGCGATCGGTGACGAGGATCTGCTTACCCGTCGTGGTATCGACGGTATATTGCTGGCGCTGGACGCGCGGACCGACGCCGCGGATGTCGAAGCCGCGGAACTGCGGTTCGCCGAGATAGAAGCGATCGGTGATGCGGATGCGGTCGACGCCCTCGCCGCGACTGCCTTCGAGCGACTTGATATAGCCCGCCTCGCCGACCAGCGAGCCGATGAAGCCCGAGCCGACGTTGACGAACTTCGAGCCTTCGAGCCGGGTGCGGATGTACTTCACGTCGCCACCGAGACCGGCGAAATCCTGGCTGAAGCTGAGCCGCTGACCCGCGGTCGGGCGCAGGCGGCTGTTGAGGCTGTCGTAGATCAGCGAATAGCCGACCGACGAGGTCCAGCGGTTGCCGATCGCCTCGCAGAGATAGCGGCCGGCCTTGAGCGGGTCGCAGGCGCCGTCGGTGAAATAGGTCGACTGGTCGAGCCCGACCTCGTCGTAGGACAGGCCGTAGCGGCCGGCGAGCGACCAATATTCGGTCAGCGGCACGCCCATGCGGACCTGGAAGCCGGTCGACACCTGCGAATAGGTCGTCTGGCGCTGCGTACCGATATAGTTGAACGAATTATAGTCGCGGCGGAACACGTCGACGCCGACCGCGACGTTCTTGTCGAACAGATAGGGCTCGGTGAAGCCCAGCTCGACCGACTTCGAATAGGTCGAGTAATTGACGCCGGCACGCAGCACCTGCCCCTTGCCGCGGAAGTTGTTCTGCGTGATGTTGGCCTGGATGATGAAGCGTTCGAGGCTGGAATAGCCGACCGAGAGCTGGAGCTCGCCGGTGCTCTTCTCTTCGAGCGTGGTATCGAGGATGATGCGATCCGGGGTCGAGCCGGGGGTCTGCTTGATCTCCATCTTGTCCTGGAAGAAGCCCAGCGAGTTGATGCGATCCTGCGAGCGCTTGACCTGGAAGCTGTTGAACGCG
This sequence comes from Sphingomonas sp. GW821-FHT04B01, assembly GCF_059420425.1. Taxonomy (NCBI): domain Bacteria; kingdom Pseudomonadati; phylum Pseudomonadota; class Alphaproteobacteria; order Sphingomonadales; family Sphingomonadaceae; genus Sphingomonas; species Sphingomonas sp. GW821-FHT04B01. Next base: position 26,510 of record NZ_JBWKTR010000003.1, read on the forward strand.
TCGCCCTCGGCGAGACGGATCTCGCGACGGACGACCTTGTCCTGCGTCTGCGTGTTGCCGTTGATATCGATTCGCTCGACATAGGTGCGCTGCGCCTGCGCGATGTGGAAGTTCAGCCCCATCGTCAGCGTGTCGGCGTCGCGCGCATAATCGGGCTGCACGTCGGTGAAGGCGTAGCCGAACAGGCCGGCTGCCTCGCTCAACTGATCGATCGACGTCTCGACCAGCTTGGCGTTGTACCAGTCGCCCTTCTTGACCGGCAGCGACGCCGCCAGCTTCTTGTTGTCGAAGTCGCGGATCTCACTGTCGACGGTGACGTCGCCGAACTTGTAGCGCTTACCCTCTTCGACCACATAGGTAATGATGAAGTCGCGCTTGTCCGGGGTCAGCTCGGCGACCGCCGAGGTGACGCGGAAATCGGCATAGCCTTCGGTCAGATAGAATTGCCGCAGCTTCTGCTGGTCGTAATTCAGGCGATCCTGATCGTAGGAGGTGTTGGACGAGAGCAGGCGGAACCAGCGCGATTCCTTGGTGACCATCTCGCCGCGCAGCTTGCCGTCGTTGAAGATCTCGTTGCCGATGATGTTGATCTGGCGGACCTTGGACTTCGGCCCCTCGGTGATCTCGAACACCACGTCGACGCGATTCTGGTCGAGGCTGACCATCTTCGGGCTGATCACCGCGGCGAAACGGCCCTGGCGGCGATACAGTTCGATGATCCGCGACACGTCCTGGCGGACCGCGGTGCGGGTGAAGATCTGCCGCGGCGCGAGCTTGATCTCCTTGGTGATCTTGTCGCTCTTGAGCGCCTTGTTGCCCTCGAGGATCACGCGGTTGATGATCGGATTCTCGCGGATGCGCAGCACGATGTCGCCGGTCTCGACGCCCGAGATCGAGAAGTCGACGAACAGGTCCGACGCCTGCAGGTCCTTCAACGCCTGATCGAGCGTCTCGGCGGTATAGGGGATGCCGACGCGCAGCTTGGTATAGGACAGCACCGTCTCGGGTTCGATCCGCTGCGAACCCTCGACGCGCAGCGTCTTGATCGTGCGTGCCACGGCCGGAGTCGCAGCCTGCGCCGTCGCCGGAGCGGCCGGGGCAGCGGGCGTGCGGGCGGCGCGGGCCGGCGTGCGCCCGGTGGCGGGTGCGCGGGTGGGGGCCGGCGTCGGTGTCGCGGCGGGCGAGTCGGCGGCCGGCGCGGCGGGCTGCTGCGCCGCCGGTTCGGGCGCGGTCTGCGCCATCGCCGGCATGCCCGACAGCATCGTGCCGGCCAGCAACGCGGCGCTCACCGGCGCGAACTTGGTACTCTTCATCGCTGTCACTCAACCCACCCCAAATACGTCAGGATACCAATATCCGCCGGGACGCAAGCGCCTGCCCTGCCCCAAGCCGGTCAGCCGATCAAGCCGGCCAGCCGCTGCCACAGACCGACTGCACTCAAATCGTTGAAGGTCACGATCAGCATCAGCGCCAATACCGCGGCGAGTCCACCACGGAATGCCCATTCCTGCACCCTGGGTTCGAGGGGCCGGCGGCGGATCGCCTCGATCGCATAGAAGAAGAGGTGTCCGCCATCGAGCATGGGTACTGGCAGCAGATTGATGAACCCCAGATTGATCGACAGCATCGCCACCAGCCAGACGAACGCCGACACGCCGAGCGCCATCTGTTCGCCCGAGATCTTGGCGATGCGGATCGGGCCGCCGAGTTCGTCGATCGAGCGGCGGCCGCTGATGATCTGGCCGAGCGTCTCGAGCGTGCCCGAGATGATGTCGACGGTCATCCGCACGCCTGCCGCGGGCGCCTCGGCGAGGCCGACCGGCGCGAGCACGGGATCGCCGCTGCCGATGCCGATCCGACCGATGCGATATTCGTTGCCGAAGCGGTCGCGCTGGTGGACGACGCCGATCGCGAGCGGGCGGTCGAACGTCGTGCCGCCGCGCACGACGCGCAACGTCACCTGCTCGCCCGGCCGGATCAGCGCATAGCGCGCGACGTCGGTGAAGGTCTGGATGGCGCGGCCGTCGATCGACAGGATGCGATCCCCCGGTTGCAGGCCCGCCTTCGCGCCGGGGGCGCCGGCGATCACCGTGCCGACCACCGCCGGAGTCCGGTCGACGCCATAATGATGCGCGAAACCGGCGAGGATCAACACCGCGAGGATCAGGTTGATCGCCGGCCCGGCGGCGACGATGATCGCCCGCTGCCAAAGGGGCTTGGCCTGGAAGGTCAGCGCGCGTTCGGCGGCGGGGAGCGCCAGCCACGCGGCATCGGGCTGGCTTGCCGGGTTCATGTCGCCAGCGAAGCGGACATAGCCGCCGAGCGGCAGCCAGCCGAATTTCCAGCGAGTGCCGCGCGAATCGGTGATCCCCGCGATCTCGCGCCCGAAGCCGATCGAAAAGGCCTCCGCCTTCACGCCGAACAGCCGGCCGGCGAGATAATGGCCCATCTCGTGGATGAAGACGAGCGGGCCGATCGCGCAGAGGAACGCGAGTACGGCCATCAGAACGCCGGGAGACTGGATCAAGCTAGGCAATCCTTCACGCGCGAACCCTTACACGCCCCTTAGCATGGTCCCGAATACGCTCGTCCGCCATTCGTCGCGCCTCGCCGTCGATGGTGAGGACCGCCTCCAGCGTCTCCGGAGCCGGCGGATCGTAATGATCCAGCGTATCGGCGACGATTGCGGCAATTTCGAGGAAGCCGATACGCCGGTCGAGAAACGCGGCGACGGCAATCTCGTTGGCGGCGTTGAGGATGGCAGGACGCGCGCCGCCCGCCTCCAGCGCGTCGCGCGCCAGCTTGATCGCCGGGAAGCGGACGGGATCGCACGTCTCGAAGTCGAGCCGGCCGATCGCGACGAGGTCGAGCGGCGCCATCGGCGTCGCCATCCGCTCGGGCCAGGCGAGCGTATGCGCGATCGGCACGCGCATGTCGGAGGGGCCGAGCTGCGCGAGCATCGAGCCGTCGACGTAATCGACCATCGAATGGATCACCGACTGGCGGTGCATCACCACCTCGATCCGTTCGTGCGGCACCGGGAAGAGGCGCGCCGCCTCGATCAGTTCGAGGCCCTTGTTCATCATCGTCGCGCTGTCGATGCTGATCTTGGCGCCCATCGACCAATTGGGATGCGCGACCGCCTGTTCGACGGTGACGTCCGCCATCTGCTCACGCGACCAGTCGCGGAACGGGCCGCCGCTGGCGGTGAGGATGATGCGTCGCACCCCCTCGGGCCGGGCGAAGTCGAAACATTGGTAGATGGCGTTATGTTCGCTGTCCGCGGGCAGCAGCGTCGCCCCCGAGCGCGCCGCGGCGGCGAGGATCACCTCGCCCGCCGACACCAAAGGCTCCTTGTTGGCGAGCACCACCGTGCCGCCGTGGCGGATCGCCGCCATGACGGGTTCGAGCCCGGCACAACCGACGATCGCGCCCATCGTCCAGTCGGCGCCCGCGGCGGCGTCGCAGATCGCCTGCCGTCCCGCGGCGACCTGCGTGGTGGTGCTGGCGAGCGCGTCGCGCAATGCAGGCAGGCAGGATTCGTCGGCGACCACCGCGAGTTCCGCCCCGGTGCGGCGCGCAGCGGCGGCGAGCTTGCCGACGTCGCCATTCGCGGTGAGCGCGCGGACCCTGAAACGGTCGGGTTCGCGCTCGACGAGATCGAGCGTGGAGGTGCCGACCGAGCCGGTCGCACCGAGGATGGAGACGGTTTTCATATCAGAAGGCGAGCGGCACGACGACGAGCAGCGCCGCGACCGGCATAACCGGGACGACGCCGTCGAGACGGTCGAGGAAGCCGCCGTGGCCGGGGATGACGCTGCCCGAATCCTTGACGCCGGCGCGGCGCTTGAGGTGGCTCTCGTAGAGGTCGCCGGCCTGCGCGAGGATCGCGAGCAGCGGCGTCGCGATCACGAAGCGCAACGGGAGAAGGTAGACCTGGCCCATCACCGCGGCGACGACCGTCGCCAGCACGATGCCGCCGATCAGGCCGGCCCAGGTCTTGTTGGGACTGACCCGCGGCGCGAGCTTGGGGCCGCCGATGCTGCGCCCGGCGAAATAGGCACCGATGTCGGTCGCCCAGACGAGGCTCAGCGCCCATAAAGCGTTGCGCAGGCCATCGGGTTCGTGGCGGATCAGCAGCAGCGCGTAGATCGGCAGGCCGCAATAGAGCACGCCGGCGCCCAGTTGCGGGCGGCGGCTGATGATCGTCAGGAAGAAGAAGGCGCCGACCAGCAGCCCGAGCGCGAAGAAATCAGGGCCGGCGGCAAGCGGACACATGATCGCGAGCGGCACCGACAGGACATATTGGCCGAGCCGCTTGGTCTTCGAATCGGCGCCGTGGAGGTCACTCCACTCCGCCATCATGAAGACGCCGAGGGTGACGGCGAGCAGCCAGAAGACGAAGCCGCCGAATGCCAGCGCGACCAGCGCGAGCGCGATCAGGGCCAGACCGGTAAGCGTACGGGTCGCAAGCTCCGAGGGGCGCTTGCCGGCGGGCGCGTCGCTCACAGGCCGCCGTAGCGCCGCTGGCGCTGCCCGAAGGCGGCGATGGCGTCGCCGAGCGTGTCGGCGGTGAAATCGGGCCAGAGCGTGTCGACGAACAGCAGCTCGGCATAGGCCGCCTGCCACAGCAGGAAATTGGACAGGCGCTGCTCGCCCGACGAACGGATGACGAGGTCGAGCGGCGGCAGGTCGGCGGTGTCGAGCTCCGCCTCGATATGCTCGGCGGTGATCGCGGCCGCGTCGATCTCGCCCGCGGCGGCGCGTGCGGCGAGCCGGCGGGTGGCGGCGACCAGTTCGGCCTGCGAGCCGTAGTTGAGCGCGATCACCAGGATCGGACCGGTGTTGGCGGCGGTCTTGGCCATCGCATCGTCGACCAGCGCGACCAGATCGGGTGCGAAGCGGCGATAGTCGCCGATGATGCGCAGCCGCACGTTCTCGGCGACCAGCTCGGCGAGGTCGCTGCGGATGAACAGTCGCAGCAGCCCCATCAGCGCGCCGACCTCATCCTCGGGACGGCGCCAGTTCTCGCTGGAGAAAGCGTAGAGCGTCAGCGCCTCGACGCCCATCGCGCGCGCGGCGCGCGTGACGCGGCGCACCGCCTCGACCCCGGCCCTGTGACCGGCGACGCGCGGCAGATGCCGCGCCTTCGCCCAGCGGCCGTTGCCGTCCATGATGATCGCGACGTGACGCGGCACCGGCCCCGTGTCCGGGACCGCCGCCAGCGACGCAACCGAGGCCGCGATCGGACTCACTTTCCGAGGATTTCCTTTTCCTTCGCCGCCGCCGCCGCATCGAGCTCGGCGACCGTCGCGTCGGTGAGCTTCTGCACCTCGGTCTCGTGGCGCTTGCGCTCGTCCTCGCTGATGACGCCCTTCTTCTCGTCGGTCTTCAACGCGTCCATGCCGTCGCGCCGCACGTTGCGGACCGCGATCCGCGCGCCCTCGGCATACTTGCCGGCGAGCTTGGCGAGTTCCTTGCGGCGATCCTCGGTGAGATCGGGGATCGGCAGGCGCAGCGTCTGGCCGTCGTTGATCGGATTGAGGCCGAGGCCGGCGGAGCGGATCGCCTTCTCGACCGGGCCGACGTTCGACTTGTCCCACACCTGCACCGACAGCATGCGCGGCTCGGGTACCGAGACGGTGGCGACCTGCACCAGCGGCATGTGGCTGCCATAGACCTCGACCGTCACCGGATCGAGCAGGGCGGTGGAGGCGCGGCCGGTGCGCAGGCCGTTGAGGTCGTGCTTGAGCGCCTCGACGGCGCCGGCCATCCGGCGCTCGAGATCGGCCTTGTCATAGGCTGCCATGGTCTACTCCTGTTCGTTCTGGACGACCGTCGAGATGCCATCACCGTTGAGAACCGCGGCGAAATTGCCGTGTTCGCGAATGTTGAAGACGACGATCGGAATGTTGTTGTCGCGGCACAGCGCGATCGCGCTGGCGTCCATGACCTTGAGGTCGTCGGACAGCACCTTCGAATAGCTGACCGTGGCATAGCGCGTCGCGGTCGGCACCTTCTTGGGATCAGCATCGTAGACGCCGTCGACCGAAGTGCCCTTGAACAAGGCATCGCACTTCATCTCGGCGGCGCGCAGCGCGGCACCGGAATCGGTGGTGAAGAACGGGCTGCCGACGCCCGCGGCGAAGATCACCACGCGCCCCTTTTCCAGGTGGCGTTCGGCGCGGCGACGGATGAACGGCTCGCACACCGACGCCATCGGGATTGCCGACTGGACGCGCGTTTCGACGCCGATCTGCTCGAGCGCATTCTGCACCGCGAGCGCATTCATCACCGTGGCGAGCATGCCCATGTAGTCGCCGGTCGCGCGTTCCATGCCGCGCGCCGCGCCGGAGATGCCGCGGAAGATGTTGCCACCGCCGACGACGATGCAGAGCTCATAGCCCTGCGCCTTGACGTCGGCGATCTCCTCGGCGACGCGCGCGGTCACGGCGGGATCGATGGACAGGCCACCGCCCTCGCCCATCAGCACTTCGCCGGACAGTTTCAACAAGATGCGTTTGAAGCGCGGCGCGAACGTCATAAGTTCCTATCGCTGGTGGGAGAAAGCGGGTCGGACCTTAGGCCGACGCGCGCGCCGGGGCAACCTTCGCCTGATCGGATCCGGGGTTATGTGCGCCGGTGCAGGATGCCGATCCGCCTGACGGTAATGGCAACGACAAAGGGCGCCGCGCGGGATGCGCGACGCCCTTCGCTGGATGCCATGGCGCGCCGCAGCGCGCCGGCCGGATCAGGCCTTCTGCGCGACGCCCGAGGCGGCGGCGACTTCGGCGGCGAAGTCGGACGTTTCCTTCTCGATGCCCTCGCCGAGCTGGAAGCGGACATAGTCCTTCAGCACGATCGACGCGCCGGCGTCCTTGGCCGCCTTGGCGACGACGTCGCTGATCTTGGTCTTGCCGTCCATGACGAACAGCTGGCTGACCAGCGCATGCTCCTTGCGGAACTTGGCGATGCCGCCCTCGACCATCTTGGCGATGATATCGGCGGGCTTGCCCGATTCGGCGGCCTTTTCGGTCGCGATCGCACGCTCGCGCTCGATCTCGGCCTCGTCGAGGTCTTCCTCGTTGAGCGCCTTCGGGAAGGCCGCGGCGATGTGCATCGCGATCTGCTTGCCGAGACCCTGCAGCACCTCGTCCGAGGCATCCGATTCGAGCGCGACGAGCACGCCGATCTTGCCGAGACCCGGCGACGCCTGGTTGTGGACGTAGGACACGACCGCACCCTGCGACACTTCGAGGCGACGCGCGCGGCGCAGCGACTGGTTCTCGCCGATCGTGGCAATGTTGTTGGTCAGCACTTCGGCGACGGTGGTGCCCGACGGCATCGCCTCGGCCTTCAGCGCCTCGATGTCGCCGCCGGTGGCGAGCGCGATCTGGGTCACTTCACGGACGAACTGCTGGAACTGGTCGTTCTTGGCGACGAAGTCGGTTTCCGAATTGACCTCGACCGCGGCGCCCTTGGTGCCGGCGGTGGCGACGCCGACGAGACCTTCGGCGGCGGTGCGGCTCGACTTCTTCTGCGCGGCGGCGAGGCCCTTGGTGCGCAGCCAGTCCAGCGCGGCGTCCATGTCGCCCGAGGTCTCGTTGAGCGCCTTCTTGCAATCCATCATGCCCGCGCCGCTCTTCTCGCGCAGGTCCTTGACCATCGCTGCGGTGATATCAGCCATGTTGCATATTCCTTGTTCTGAATGTGTTTACGGGCGAGGCAGGGCGCCGCCCTACCCCGCCCGCATGACGGTTCGACGACGGCGGTTACGCGTCGATCTGACGCTCGGCCTCGGCGCCCGCACCCTCGACCGTGCCGGCAGCCTGCTGCTCGGGCTCGGGGGTCGGGACGGTCAGCGCTTCCTCGACCGGGGCGACATCCTGCGCACCGAGATCGACGCCGCGACGCGACTGCTGCTCCTGGTTGCCGCGCGTCGCCGCAATGGCTATCGCTTCGCAATACAGGCGGATGGCGCGGCTGGCGTCGTCGTTCGCCGGCACCGGGAATGCGATGCCGTCGGGCGAGACGTTCGAATCGAGGATCGCGACGACGGGGATGCCGAGCGTGTTGGCTTCCTTGATCGCCAGCTCTTCCTTGTTCGCGTCGATCACGAACATGACGTCGGGCACGCCGCCCATGTCGCGAATGCCGCCGAGCGACATTTCGAGCTTGTCCTTCTCACGGGTGAGCTGGAGCACTTCCTTCTTGGTGAGGCCGTGCGTGTCGCCCGAAAGCTGCTCTTCGAGCGTCTTCAAGCGCTTGATCGAGTTGCTGATCGTCTTCCAGTTGGTGAGCATGCCGCCCAGCCAGCGGTGGTTGACGAAATGCTGGCCCGAACGACGCGCCGCATCGGCGACGGCGTCCTGCGCCTGGCGCTTGGTGCCGACGAACAGCACCTTGCCGCCGCTGGCGACCGACGACGAGACAAACTCGAGCGCGCGGGCGAAGAGGGGAACGGTCTGCGACAGGTCGAGGATATGGACGCCGTTACGGTCGCCGAAGATGTAGGGCTTCATCTTCGGGTTCCAGCGGTGGGTCTGGTGGCCGAAGTGCGCGCCAGTCTCGATGAGCTGCTGCATGGTGACGACGGGAGCCGCCATAGGATGAGTCCTTTCCGGTTAATGCCTCTGGGAAGCGGATGACGCGGGCCTTGCGGCCGCACGCACCGGGCTATGATGCTTCCCATGCGGGGTTAGAGGGCTGCGCCATTAGCCGCAGCGGACGCAGAACGCAAGTCGTTCCAACCCGCTTGACAGGTGGAACGTAGGTGGAACATAAAGCGACCAGACAGTGGACACGGTGAGTCTAACCCAGTTTAGCGGCGCTGCGGCGAAGCGAAATCGGCGAAAATGGACCCAGCGCGGAACTCACTGATTAAACAATGGTTAAGCGAGTTATCCACAGGCTGCTCGCTCGCCTGCCAGGGAGTCGGTTCGATGGTTGCAGTCGTAAGTGTTCTCGTTTTTGCCGGTGCGTTCGCGGTTGCCGCGGGCGTGATCGCCGCGACGGTCGCGCCCCAGTGGCAGCGTATCGTCCGCCTCGCCGCCGGCAACGTCGAGCCCGCCTTCGCGCCGCTGTCGCAGCTCGCCTCGGCCGAACGCCGCATCGCCGTCAGGCGCTGGGCGTCGGCTCCGGTTCCCGCTGGCGTTCGCCGCCTGCGCGCTGCCGCCTGATCTTCGCATAACTGGCGACGCTGAACGGGATCGTGATCAGGTAACCGACACAGATCGCGCTCAGTGTATGCCATGGCGCCGAGACGAGCGCCGCGCCGAGCAGGACAACGCCGGCGATCGCCTCGAACCGGATCGTCCGGCGCAGGCGCAGCGAGCCCCACGAGAAGGTGGCGACGCTCGACACCATCAGCAGCGCGATGAACGCCACCCAGAGCGCGACGAGATACGGGTTGGCGAAGATCGGCTGATCGGTCCAGAACCAGAAATAGAGCGGCAGCATCGCGAGACCCGCCCCGGCCGGTGCCGGCACACCGGTGAGGAAGCCTGCCGATTTGTGCGGCTGGTCGTCGGCATCGATCGCCGCATTGAAGCGGGCGAGGCGAAGCGCGCAGAACACCGCGAGGATCAGTGCGCTGATCCAGCCGAGCCGCGGCAGCGCGGCGAGCGACCAGAGATACATGATGAGCGCCGGCGCGACGCCGAACGAGATCGCATCGGACAGCGAATCGAGTTCGGCGCCGAAGCGGCTCTCGCCGTGGAGCATGCGGGCGATGCGCCCGTCGAGCCCGTCGAGCACGCCGGCGATCATGATCATCGTCACCGCACTCTGCCATTCGCCGCCGATCGCGAAGCGCACGCCGCTGAGGCCCGAGCAGAGCGCGAGCGCGGTGACGGCATTGGGGGCGACGGCGCGCAGCGGCAGCCCGCGCGGACGGCGGGGCAGGCGACGCGGCAGGCGGCGGGCGGGATCGGGGGTGGAGTCGCGCGGTTCCATTTACTTGCCGATCATTGTGCGATGCCGGTGACGGCCATGCCGCCGACACGGCCGACAACCGTCTCGCCGGCGATCGTGCGCTGGCCGAGCGCCACCTGCGGGATGATGTCGTCCGGAAGGAAGACGTCGACGCGGCTGCCGAAGCGGATCAGGCCGATCCGCTGGCCGGTCGCGACCATGTCGCCCGGCTTGACGAAGGGCACGATGCGGCGCGCGACCAGCCCGGCGATCTGGGTGAAGCCGATGCGGCGACCATCCCGCCCCTCGACGACGATATGCTGGCGCTCGTTCTCGTCGGACGCCTTGTCGAGATCGGCGTTGAGGAACTTGCCGCTGATATAGACGACCTGACGGATCGTACCCGCGATCGGCGTCCGGTTGATGTGCACGTCGAACACCGACATGAAGATCGACACGCGCGTCAACGGCACCTCGCCGAGTTCGCCGACCAATTCGCGCGGTACCGCCACCCGCTGGATCATCGTGACGAGCCCGTCGGCGGGGGCGATGACGAGGCCGTCGCCGACCGGCGTGGTCCGGATCGGATCGCGGAAGAAGGTCAGCACCCAGACGACGACGGCGAGCAGCGGCCAGAACAGCACCTTGGTGACGATCGTCGCGATCAGCGTGAGCCCAAGCGCGATGGCGGCGTATTTATGGCCTTCGGGGTGGACCGAAGGAAAGCGCCACTTCACCGTGGTCGTCGGCAGCGGGCTGGTCGGTGGCTTTTCGAGCGATGGCATAACCACGGGGTGTAACCGTGTCGTTCATGCAACACAACGTTTGCCGGCGACGACGTTCACCGCGCGGCCAATCCGCCCGAGATGGTTGATCCCCTGCCCGCTTGTGCCTAGACGACGGCGCAAATCCCCTCTCGCAGGAAGCGCATATGGCCAAGATTCAGGTGAAGAACCCGATCGTCGAGATCGACGGCGACGAGATGACGCGGATCATCTGGGAATGGATCCGCGAGCGCCTGATCAAGCCGTATCTCGACATCGACCTCGACTATTACGATCTCGGCATCGAGAATCGCGACGCGACCGAGGACCGGGTGACGGTCGACGCCGCCAAGGCGACGCAGAAGCACGGCGTCGCGGTCAAGTGCGCGACGATCACCCCCGACGAACAGCGCGTCGAGGAATTCGGCCTCAAGAAGATGTGGAAGTCGCCCAACGGCACGATCCGCAACATCCTTGGCGGCACGATCTTCCGCGAACCGATCGTGATCAAAAACGTCCCCCGCCTGATCCCGGGCTGGACGCATCCGATCGTCGTCGGCCGTCACGCCTTCGGCGACCAGTATCGCGCGACCGACTTCCTCGTCCCCGGCCCCGGCAAGCTGCGCCTCGTGTTCGAGGGCGTCGACGGCCAGACGATCGACCGCGAAGTCTTCGATTTCCCGAGCTCGGGCGTCGCGATGGCGATGTACAATCTGGACGATTCGATCCGCGATTTTGCCCGTGCCTCGATGCATTACGGCCTCAACCTCAAGTGGCCGGTGTATCTCAGCACCAAGAACACGATCCTCAAGGCCTATGACGGCCGGTTCAAGGACCTGTTCGCCGAGGTGTTCGAGACCGAGTTCAAGGACAAGTTCAAGGAAGCGGGCATCGTCTACGAGCATCGCCTGATCGACGACATGGTCGCCTCGGCGCTGAAGTGGAACGGCGAGTTCGTCTGGGCCTGCAAGAACTACGACGGCGACGTCCAGTCGGATCAGGTCGCGCAGGGCTTCGGGTCGCTCGGCCTGATGACCTCGGTGCTGCTGACGCCGGACGGCAAGACGGTCGAGGCGGAAGCCGCACATGGCACCGTCACGCGCCACTATCGCCAGCACGAGCAGGGCAAGGCGACCAGCACCAACCCGATCGCGTCGATCTTCGCCTGGACCGGCGGCCTGAAGTATCGCGGCAAGTTCGACGGCACCCCCGAGGTGACCAAGTTCGCCGAGACGCTGGAGCGCTGCTGCATCGAGTGCGTCGAGAACGGCCAGATGACCAAGGATCTCGCGATCCTGATCGGGCCGCACCAGCCGTGGATGACCACCGAGCAGTTCTTCGAGGCGGTGCGCGCCAACCTCGAGCAGAAGATGGCGAACTGGGGCTGATCCGCTTCGCCTGAGACGATCGGGGGCTCGGAGGCTTAGGCTTCCGGGCCCTTTTTCGTAAGGCCGGCGACGAACAGGGCGAGCGCTGCGCGGGCGGCCTCCGGGTCGGGCGGCAGGCGGCGGTCGAGCGCGAGCGTCGCGAAGCCGTGGACCAGCGCCCAGGCCGCCATTGTCGCGGTCGCCGCGGTGCCGGGACAGAGCGTCGCGACGCGCGCGGCGAGTATGCCATAGGCATCGCCCTCGGCGGCGCGATCCGGGCTGACGTGCGCGGCGGTGGCGATCGCATCGGTGAACATCAGCCGGAACAGCGCGGGATGCGCCTGTGCGAAGGCGACATAGGCCAGCCCCTGTTCGACCAGCGCCTGTTCGGCCGCGATGGCGTTCCCCTGCGCGTCGGCGACGACGAGCCGGCCGTGCAGCATCGCAAAGCCTTCCGCCGCCACCGCGCCGAGCAGCGCCGTCTTGTCGGGAAAGTGGCGATAGGGCGCCATCGCCGATACCCCTGCGGCACGTGCGACGGCGCGGAGCGAGGGGTCGTGATCGCCGGCATCGAGCAGACGCATCGCATGCTCGACAAGCGACTGGCGCAAAGAAGGCGTCGACGTCATTCGGTGTGTTTACACTGTAAGCAGCTAATGGTAGCTTACGCTGTAAACAAAGGAGTCGGATGATGCAAATGGATGGGCGCGCCGCCACGGCCCGTGCGACGGTGGATCTGTCGGGCTATCCCGATCTGGTCATGGTGCTGCTCGGTTTCCGGGTCGGCAGCCTGCGCGGATTGCCCGCGCTGATGCGGATCGGTCGCGGCCTCGCCACCATCAGCCGTACGCCGCCCGACGGCTTGTTGGGCAATGACGGCATGATGTTCGCGTGGAACCACGTCGGCATCCGCCATTATTGGCGCGATCTCGACAGCCTCGGCCGCTTCACCCGGTCGGCGCCGCATAGCGGCTGGTGGCGGGACTTCCTCAGCGATCGCCACGGCTGCGGGTTCTGGCACGAGGCCTATAGCGCCAAGGGCGGGATCGAGGCGATCTATGTCGGGATCGACGCTCCCGTGGGGCTCGGCACGTTCGCACCGGCGCGGCGGCCTGAGGGGCCGTTCCTGTCGAGCCGCGACCGGTTGATGGCGGATGCGCGCGAACGACGGAACGGGGCGGCCTGATCCCCGTCCGTCATCCCGGCAGATACCGGGACGACGGTGGAGGACGATCAGCCGTTGTCTTTGACGCCGCCCTGGCCCTCGCCGTGATTGCCGTAGCCGGCGCCCGATTCCTCGGTGTCGGTGTTTTCCGTCGGGGCGAGCGGATCGATATTGTGGTCGTTCTTGTCCTGGTCTTCGGTGCGGTCGGGGTCGGTCATCGTCAGTCCTTCTGCAGCGCGGAGGTGGAAGACCAACCGACGGTCGGCCGCTACGTTCCGTGCGTGTTTCCGGGTCTCGCCGGCGGCGCGGCGGCCGGCATGCGGCGATAGACGGTCACGCCGAGGTCGCGCGCGACGGCGCGATAATGACGCGCGAGCGTGCGGCGGACGAGGATCACGCCGGGCCGCCGGCGGTTGCGGGGGATGTCGCCGATCGCGATTACCGGCGGGCGGGCGGCGAGGATGCGGGCGACCTCCTGCGTCGGGTCGATGCCGATCGCGCGCGCCTCGCTCGCCTCGACGAGGTGGAACGGAAATGGATAGCGCGTCGGCAGGCAGCTCTCCGTCGCGTCGTAGAGCGCCGGGGGGGCCTGGACGAGGAACAGACAGCCCGGCCCGCGCATCCGATCGATGATCCGGGCGAGCGCGGCGACGCGCTGACGCGTGTCGGCGGTATCGCCGCGATGCGGATAGCCGCTGAACACCAGCAATGCGCCCCCCGCGACGGCGGCGAGCGCCTGCATCGCGCGGCGGTCGAGCGCGGCGGCGGCGCACACCGCGATCGGGGCGAGCAGCGGCAGCGCGTAATGGTTGAAATAGGGCGGGACGAGCAGCCAGCCGACGACCGCGACGATGAGCCAGCCGGTCAGGAATCGGTCGGGGCGCAGGACCAGCCCGCGGATCGCAAGCCCGGCGGGGACGAGCAGGACGACGGCGACGCCGGCCAGCCGTGCCGCGATCGGATCGCCGGGGGTCGCCTGGCGCAGGAAGATCGATTCGATCGTGGCGAACCACCAGGCGCCGCCGTGCCCCATGCCGGCATAAGCGGCGGCAGCGGCGATCGTTGGGAGCAGCGCGCTCGTGGCATAGAGCGCTGCCGCAGCGGCGAGCCGTGCCGGGTTGCGGTGGCGTTGCCATGTAGCGCCGAGCAGCGCGATGCCGAAGAAACAGCCTTCGAAGACCGCGGTCGGCTTGATTTGCAACGCCAGCCCGGCGAGCAGCATCGCCGGGATCGCGGCGCGGCGGCGACCGGCGATCGTGTCGCGGGTCAGCAGCGCCGCCGCGACGATGGCGAGATCGTAGAAGACCGGCGACTGGCCGCCGCGGCCGCCGAGCAGCTCCAGCCAGACGAGATAGAGCAGGCCCGCCGCCAGCGCGCCGGCGGCGCCGGCATGGCGTCGTGCCGTCGTCGCGATCAGGCCGGCGGTGGCCGCTGCGGCGGCGAGCGCGAGCAGATGATAGGCGACGACGGGATCGCCGGGCAGGCCCCGTGCCGCCGCGGCGATCAGGAACAGGCCGATCGGCTTGCGGTCCCAGATGTCGACATAGGGGATCGCCCCCTCCCACATCCGCTGCCCGACGAGCAGGTACATCTGTTCGTCGACGTCGATCAGCGGGTTGCCGATATCGGGCAGGCGCAACGCCACCGCGACGAGGATCAGGATCAGCCAGGAAAGCCGTTGCGTCATGCGCCATGCGTCATGGGCAAAGAGGGTTAGCGGCGCGCTAACGCGGTCAGAACAGCTCGCCCTGCGGCCCGGCGGGCGGGCGGAACAGGTCGGTGCGCAGCGGCGCGCCGCGATTGCCGAGGCCGTGCTTGCGGCAGGCGATACGGAAGCGGGTGCGCATCAGCTCGGCCCAGGGGCCGGCGCCCTGCATGCGCGTAAAGAAATCGGGATCGTTGTCGCGACCGCCGCGCAGCGACTGGATGATGGCCATCACCTTGCCGGCACGATCGGGGAAATGTGCGTCGAGCCACGCCCGGAATAGCGGCGCGACCTCGTGCGGCAGGCGGACGGGGATGAAGAAACAGGATTTCGCCCCCGCCTCCGCGGCGCGTTCGACGAGATGCTCGAGTTCATGGTCGGTGATCGACGGGATCACCGGCGCGATCGAGACATAGACGGGCACGCCGGCATCGGCGAGCATCCGCACCGCGCGCAGTCGCCGTTCAGGATGCGGCGCGCGCGGCTCGATCGTCGTGGCGATCTTCGGGTCGAGCGAGGTGATCGACATCGCGACGCCGGCCAGTCCCTCGGCCGCCATCGCCGAAAGCAGGTCGATATCGCGCGTCACCCGATCCGACTTGGTGGTGATGGTGAGCGGATGGCGCGTCTCGGCGAGCACCTCAATGACGCCGCGGGTGATCCGCCAGTCGCGCTCGATCGGCTGATAGGGATCGGTATTTGTGCCGAGCGCGATCGGCGCGACGACGTAGCCGGGCTTGCGCAATTCGGCGCGGAGCAGCTCGGCGGCCTGCGGCTTGGCGAACAGCCGCGATTCGAAATCGAGGCCGGGCGAGAGATCGTGATAGGCATGCGTCGGCCGCGCGAAGCAATAGATGCAGCCGTGTTCGCAGCCGCGATAGGGATTGATCGAGCGGTCGAAGAAGACGTCGGGCGAGCTGTTGCGGGTGATGATCGTGCGCGGGGATTCGACGGTGACGCTGGTCCGCAGCGGTGCGGGCGCGCCATCGATCTCGCCCTGCGCATCGAGCCAGTCGCCATCCGCCTCACGCTCGGGCAGGTTGAAGCGGCGGCTCCCGGTGTTGACCGTGGCACCGCGGACGGCGCGTTTGACGAGCGGCTTGGCCATTGCGCGATGGTAGGCGGCCGACTAGAACATAGCAAGAACGCAATGGGAGATATAAGATGGCGCGGTTGAACTATCTCGAACTGCCGGTGGCCGACACGGCGCGGGCCAAGGCGTTCTACGGCGAAGCATTCGGCTGGGCGTTCAGTGATTTCGGGCCGAGCTATGCGGCGACGACCAGTGGCGATACCGATATCGGCTTCCAGGCCGATCCCGCGCAGCAGACCGCGGCGGTGCTGCCGGTGATCGAGGTCGCGGATGTCGACGCGGCACTCTCCGCGGTCGAGGCGGCCGGCGGGCGGGTGACGATGCCGGTCTTCGCCTTCCCGGGCGGACGGCGGTTCCACTTCGCCGATCCGGATGGGCACGAGCTGGCGGTGATGCAGGTCGACGCGGGTTAGGTCTGTTCTTCACGGCCGGCCGACCCACACGTCCGTCATGCCGGGCCCGTTCCCGCATCCACTGTTCCGCAGGAGCAAAAGCTGTTGGTCCTGCGGGCCGGTGGACCCCGGAACAAGTCCGGGGTGACGGGTAGTTCGGGGCGACGTCGCACACCCGACTTGCGCTTACGGTCGCGGACCGATCACCGTTCCATCAGCCGCGGCATCAGTTCGACGAAATTGCAGGGGCGGTGGCGGCTGTCGAGCTGGTCCTGCAGGATGCCGTCCCAGCCGTCCTTCACCGCGCCGGTCGAACCGGGCAGCGCGAAGATATAAGTGCCGCGCGCGACGCAGGCGCAGGCGCGCGACTGGACGGTGCTGGTGCCGATCTTGGCGTAGCTCAGATAGCGGAACAGCTCGCCGAAGCCGGGGATCATCTTGGTGGCAACGCGCTCGACCGCCTCCGGCGTGACGTCGCGGCCGGTGACGCCGGTGCCGCCGGTGGTGATGACGCAATCGACGCTTTCGTCATCGATCCAGCGGTGCAATTGCGCGACGATAGCGTCGGCATCGTCGCGCAGGATGACGCGGTCGGCGAGGACATGGCCCGCCGCCCCAAGCCGGCCGACCAGCGTGTCGCCCGAGCGATCCTCGGCGAGGCCACGCGTATCGGAGACGGTGAGCACGGCGATGTTGACCGGGCGGAAGGTCAGGCTGGTGTCGATCGGCATGGCTCAGCCCACCGAGCGCAGTTGCGAGGCGACGCGGTCGAGCGCGACGTCGCTGATGCCGGGGATCGCCTGGATCGTCTCGACCAATTCCATGTCGAGCAGGAAGTCGCGACCGAGCAGCACCGTCGCCTCGCCCTCCCCGACCGGGATATGCGCACGCACCTCGCCGCGGGCGCCACGATGATGCGCGAGCAGCGCCGACAGCGCCTCGAAGGCGGTGGCATGCGCCACCCTAGCGGCGATGGTGAAGCGCGCGATCGAGGCAAGCCCCTCGAACGGCTGGATGCGCTTCACAGAGACGCGCGGCGTCTCCTCGCCGGGCCGGCGGTCGAGCTCGACGGTGATGAGGCCGCAGCCGCCACAGCGCGCGGCATCCTCCAGCTCGGCGGCGACCGAATCGTCGAAACAGGTGGCGACGAACTGGCCGCTCGCATCGGACAAGGTCGCCATCATGTACCGCTTGCCACGCGCCGAGGTGCGCCAGCGCGCATCCTCGACCAGCACCGCCATCGTCGCGCCGGCGCGGGTGCCGTCCTCGGGGATGTTGAGCTCGGTCAGCGCGACATATTGGCGCGCACCGTGCATCTTGGCGAGATGCGCGTGGCGGTCGACCGGGTGGGCGGAGAAATAGAAGCCGAACGCCTCCTTTTCCTGCTCCATCGCATCGGCCATCGACCAACGCACGTTGGCGGGCAGCTTGATCGCATCGCCCGCGACATCCTCGGCGCCGAACAGGCCGTGCTGGCCGCTGGTCTTGCCCTCGTGGGTGCGGGCGGCGACCGCGAGGATCGTCTCGGCGACAGCGTGGATGCCGGCGCGGTTGGGATCGAAACAGTCGAACGTGCCGCTGGCGGCGAGCGTTTCGAGCTGGCGCTTGTTGATGAGGCGCGGATCGACGCGGGTGGCGAGATCGTCGATGCTCTTGAACGGACCGTTGGTGCTGCGTTCGACGACGAGCTTCTCCATCGCCCCCTCGCCGACCGACTTCAGCGCGGCGAGCGCGTAGCGGACGGCGAGGCCGCCATCCTCGGTCGCCTCGACGTCGAATTCGGCGTCGCTCTTGTTGATGTCGGGGCCGCAGATCGTCACGCCCAGCCGGCGCATGTCGTCGACGAAGATACAGAGCTTGTCGGTTTGCGCCATGTCGTAGCACATCGACGCGGCGTAGAATTCCTCCGGGTGATGCGCCTTCAGCCATGCGGTCTGATAGGCGAGCAGGGCGTAGGCAGCGGCGTGGCTCTTGTTGAAGCCATAGCCGGCGAACTTGTCGATCAAGTCGAACAATTCGTTCGCCTTGTTCTTGGGTATGCCGTTCACCTTGGCGCAGCCCTCGACGAAGATCGCGCGCTGCGCGTCCATCTCCGCCTTGATCTTCTTGCCCATCGCGCGGCGCAGCAGATCGGCGCCGCCGAGCGAGAAGCCGGCGAGGATCTGCGCCGCCTGCATCACCTGTTCCTGATAGACGAAGATGCCGTAGGTTTCGGACAGGATCGGTTCGAGCAGGTCGTGGGGATAGACGATCGGCTCGGTGCCCTGCTTGCGGCGGCCGAAGCTCGGGATATTGTCCATCGGGCCGGGGCGGTAGAGCGAGACGAGCGCGATGATGTCGCCGAAATTGGTCGGGCGCACGGCGCTGAGCGTGCGGCGCATGCCCTCCGATTCGAGCTGGAACACGCCGACCGTGTCGCCCTTCTGAAGCAGTTTGTAGACCGCCTCGTCGTCCCACAGCAAAGCGTCGAGATCGACGCTGATGCCGCGCTTGGCGAGCAACTGCACCGCCTTCTTGAGCACCGACAGCGTCTTGAGGCCGAGGAAGTCGAACTTCACCAGGCCGGCGCCCTCGACATATTTCATGTCGAACTGGGTGACCGGCATGTCCGACCGCGGGTCGCGGTAGAGCGGCACGAGCTGGGCGAGCGGGCGGTCGCCGATCACCACGCCGGCGGCGTGCGTCGACGAGTGGCGCGGCAGGCCCTCCAGCTTCGTCGCGAGATCGAGCAGGCGGCGGACCTGATTGTCGTTCGAATATTCCTTGGCGAGCTCGGGCACGCCGTTGAGCGCGCGCTTGAGGTCCCACGGATCGGTCGGATGGTTGGGGACGAGCTTGGCGAGGCGATCGACCTGGCCGTAGCTCATCTGGAGGACGCGGCCGGTGTCCTTGAGCACCGCGCGCGCCTTCAGCTTACCGAAAGTGATGATCTGCGCGACCTGATCGCGGCCGTATTTCTCCTGGACGTAGCGGATGACCTCGCCACGCCGGGTTTCGCAGAAGTCGATGTCGAAGTCGGGCATCGAGACGCGTTCCGGGTTGAGGAAGCGTTCGAACAGCAGGCCGAGCTTCATCGGATCGAGATCGGTGATCGTCAGCGCCCAGGCGACGACCGAGCCGGCGCCCGAGCCGCGCCCCGGCCCGACCGGAATGTCGTGATCCTTCGCCCATTTGATGAAGTCGCCGACGATCAGGAAATAGCCGGGGAAGCCCATCTGGACGATGACGTCGACCTCGAAGGCGAGCCGCTTGCGATACACGTCGCGCCAGTCGGGATCATCGGCGGGCTGGGTACCGAGTGCCTCGATCCGGTCGAGCCTCTTTTCCAGCCCCGCCGCCGCCTCGGCGCGCAGCATCGCCGCCTCACCCTCGCGATCGCCGGCAAGGCTGGGCAGGATCGGCTTGCGATAGGGCGCCATCACCGCGCAGCGCTGCGCGACGACCAACGTATTGTCGATCGCCTCGGGCAGGTCGGAGAAGAGTTCGCGCATCGTCTCGGCGGGCTTGAGCCATGCGTCGGGACAGGAGCGGATGCGGTCCTCGCTCTCGACATAGGTCGAATGCGCGATGCACAGCATCGCATCATGCGCGTCGAGAAAGGCGCTGTCCGAGAAACAGCAGGGATTGGTCGCGACCAGCGGCAGGTTGCGATCATAAGCGAAGTCGACCAGCGCCTGTTCGGCGGCCTCCTCGATCACGTCGCTGCGGCGGGCCAGCTCGATATAGAGGCGGTCGGGGAACAGCGCCTGCAACCGGTCGAGATAGGCGGCGGCGCGATCCGGCTGGTCCTCGTGGATCAACCGCGCCAGGGCGCCCTCGCCACCCGCGGTCAGGGCGATCAGGCCGTCGGTGCGCCCCTCCAGCGCGGCGAAATCGACATGCGCGGGCAGTTCGATCGGCCGTTCGAGATGCGCGAGGCTGACCAGCGCGCACAGATTGTCATAGCCCGTCGCATCCTGCGCATAGAGGGCGATCCAGTCGAGCGGCACGGCGACGCCGTCGGGCATGCCGGGCCGCGCGACGCACAGCATCGTGCCGATGACCGGCTGGACGCCGTCCTTCTTGGCGGCATCGGAAAAGGCCATCGCCGCATAGAGGCCGTTGCGATCGGTCAGGCCGGCGGCGGGGAAACGCATCGCCTTTGCCTGTTTGGCGATCGCCTTGGGCTCGATCGCCCCGTCGAGCATCGTGTAGGACGAGAAAATGCGGAGCGGTACGAAACCGGAATGAGCCATTGCGGAGACTTAGCCGCTCAACCCCGATTCGAACAGGGCAGGCCAAGGAACCTGCGGTGGATAACTCCGTTACGCGGGCATAACGGAGGAGGTTACGTCAATGTCGGACACTGTATTCACCGATCCGCTCGCGCCGCGTGCCGCCGGTGCCGGCTGGGGCTGGATCCTCGCTTATGGCGTGCTGTCGATCGTGCTCGGCGTGCTCGCCTTCCTCAATCCCTTCGCCGCGACCTATGCGGCGACGCTGGTGATCGGCGCCTTCTTCATCGCCGCCGGGCTGGTGTCGATCGCGGCCGGATTTGCCGGCAGGGATCACGAAGGGCGCGGCTATGCGATCGGCTTCGGCGTGCTGTCGCTGGTCATCGGGCTGCTGATGGCGTTCGCGCCGGCGACCGCGGCGATCTCGCTGACCTTGCTGGTCGCGATCTGGCTGGGCATCCGCGGGGCGCTCGAGATCGGGCTCGGCGCGCGGTTCAAGCGCGGGCGCGCGCTGATGATCGTGCTCGGCGTGGTCAACATCCTGCTCGCGATCTACGTACTCGCGACCCTGCCCTGGTCGGCGCTGACGCTGCCGGGGTTCATCCTCGGGATCAGCTTCCTGCTCGGCGGCGTCGCCTCGGTGGCGTCGGCGCTCAACCACAAGACAGGCGCGAAGCCCTTCGCCGCACCGGAGGTGTGAGCGGTCCCCTCGCGCAAAACCAGTACCCCGGCGGAGGCCGGGGTACTGGAAGTTGCAAGCGTTACAGCAGCGCCTCGATATCGGCGGCGATCTCCTCGGGCTTGGTCGTCGGCGCGTAGCGGTGGACCACCTTGCCCTCGCGGTTCACCAGAAATTTGGTGAAGTTCCACTTGATCGCCTTAGAGCCGAGCAGCCCCGGCGCCTCGGCCTTCAATCGCGAGAACAGCGGATCGGCCCCTGCCCCGTTGACGTCGACCTTGGCGAAGACCGGAAAGGTCACGTCATAGGTCAGCGAACAGAAATTGGCGATCTCGGCGGCGTCGCCGGGCTCCTGCGCGCCGAACTGGTTGCAGGGGAAGCCGAGCACCTCGAAGCCACGCTCGGCGAAGCGGCGATGCAGCGCCTCGAGCCCCTCATATTGCGGCGTGAAGCCGCATTTCGAGGCGGTGTTGACGATCAGCAGCACCTGCCCCGCCCAGCGATCGAGCGGGATCGGCGCGCCGTCGGCGCCGGTGACGGTGAAGTCGGTGATCGCGGTCATGCGTGCCTCGCGAGTAGGAAGAGAAGGTTCTGCTTCACCCCCGGCCATTCGCGGTCGAGGATCGAATAGACGACGCTGTCGCGCAGCCGCCCGTCCGCCATCTGCTGGTGGCCGCGCAGCACGCCGTCCTGCTTTGCGCCGAGCCGCTCGATCGCCGCCTGGCTGCGCTTGTTGAGCGAATCGGTACGGATTTGCACGCACTGGCAGTCCAGCGCCTCGAAGGCGTGGGTAAGCAGCATGAGCTTGGCCTCGGTGTTGACGCCGGTACGCTGCACCGCCTTGGCGTAGAAGGTGCCGCCCAGTTCGAGCCGGCGATGCGCCGGCGCCATGCGCATATAGCGGGTGGTGCCGACCACCTGCCCCGCCGGATCGGACACCGCGAACAGGCGGGCGCGGCCGATGTCCTGCTGCTCGAACGACGCGTCGAGCCAACGGTCCGCATCCTTGAGCTGCGAGACGTTGGCGTAGAAGGTGTCCCACAGATCGTCCGCCGCGGCGACCGCGACCAAAGCGTCCCGGTCGGCGCGCTCCAGGGGCCGCAGCGTGACGTGACGCCCGACGAGTGTCGGCGTCTCGCCCCACGCGGTCACGTCAGCACGCCTTCGTGCAGGCGGACGACGCGATCCATCTTCTGCGCCAGCCGCTCGTTATGCGTCGCGATCAGCGCCGCCGAGCCCTCGCCGCGCACCAGCCGCAGGAACTCGGCGAGCACCACGTCGGCGGTATGTTCGTCGAGATTGCCGGTCGGTTCGTCGGCAAGCACCAGCGCCGGCCGGTTGGCGAGCGCGCGCGCCACCGCGACGCGCTGCTGCTCGCCGCCGGAGAGCTGGCTCGGCCGGTGCGTCAGCCGGTGGCCGAGGCCGAGCGCCGTCAGCAGCGACACCGCGCGATCGTCGGCGGGCTTGCGCTCGGCGCCGTGGACGAGCTGCGGCAGCACGACATTCTCGGTCGCGTTGAAGTCGGGCAGCAGATGGTGGAACTGGTAGACGAAGCCGAGCCGGTCGCGGCGCATGATCGTGCGGCCGTGCGCATCGAGCTTCGCGGCTTCCTCGCCGCCGATCATGATCGAGCCCTGGAAGCCGCCCTCGAGCAGGCCGACCGCCTGCAACAGCGTCGACTTGCCCGAGCCCGACGGACCGACCAGCGCGACGATCTCGCCCGGCGCGACGGAGAGGTCGACGCCGCGCAGGACGTGGATCGTCTCCTCGCCCTGGCGAAAGCTGCGGGTCAGGCCGGTGGTGCGGAGGACGTCATTCATAGCGCAGCACCTGTACCGGATCGGTGCTCGCCGCCTTCCACGCCGGATAGAGCGTGGCGAGGAAGCTGAACACCAGCGCCATCAGCGCGATGATGACGATCTCGACCGGGTCGGGCTTGGAGGGAAGCTCGGTGAGATAGCGGATCGACGGGTCCCAAAGATTCTGCCCGGTGACGAGCTGGACGAGGTTCACCACCGCCTGGCGATAGAAGAGGAAGACGAAGCCGAGCACGAGGCCGGCGAGCGTGCCGAGCGCGCCGATCGTCGTGCCGACGACCATGAAGATGCGCATCAATCCGACCCGCGTCGCCCCCATCGTCCGCAGGATCGCGATGTCGCGCGTCTTGGCGCGGACCAGCATGATCAGCGACGACAGGATGTTGAACACCGCGACGAGGATGATGATCGACAGCACGGTGAACATCGCGACCCGCTCGACCTCGAGCGCCTGGAACAGCTGCGCGTTCATGCTGCGCCAGTCGGCGATGACCGCGCCGCCGCGCAGGCGATCGGCGAGCGGCGCGAGGATCGGCGCGACCTTGTCGGGGTCGACGGTCTGCAATTCGATCTGGCTGACGTTGTCGCCGAGCAGCAGCAGCGTCTGCGCGTCCTCGATCGGCATGATGACATAGGCCTTGTCGTAATCGTACAGGCCGATCTCGAAGATGGCGCCGACCGTATAATTGACGATACGCGGCACGGTGCCGAACGGCGTCGCCTGCCCCTGCGGGTTGAACAGCGAGATCTCGCTGCCGACCTGCGCGCCGAGCGCCTCGGCGAGCCGCGATCCGATCGCGATCCGGCCGCTGCCCGGCGTGATGCCGGCGAGCGTGCCCATCACGAGCTTGTCGCCGATCACCGGCTTGACGTCGGCGAGGCGGACGCCGCGGACCAGCACGCCTTCGGCGCGGCCGTTATAGGTCGCCGCGAGCGGCTGTTCGACCATCGGCGTGGCGGAGGTGACGCCGGGCGTCTTGCGCGCCTCGGCGACGATCTCGCGCCAGTCGGGCAGACGGCCGCCGACGCCCTGGATCACGGCATGGCCGTTAAGCCCGACGATCTTGTCGAACAGCTCGGCACGGAAGCCGTTCATCACGCTCATCACGATGACGAGCGCGGCGACGCCGAGCATCACCGCGACGAGGCTGATCGAGGCGACCAGGAAGATGAACGCCTCGCCCTTGCCCGGGAGCAGGTAGCGCCGGGCGATCATCCGTTCGTAGCGTGAGAGGAGCATGGCCGGACCTCTAGGTGACGTGCGAGTCACAAGCAACAAATGTTGCGGATTCGACACAGGTTTCGGTCAATCGATTCCGCCCCTCCACATAGCCGGTGACAAAGCCGGCAGTGCTGCCTAGCAAAGACTTACTGAGACACAGGCAACGGCCGTGGTTCGGGGAAGAGCGGAACGACAGCGCAGCGAAACAACGCGCGATTGTCGGAAAGCGACCTAAGGGGGCTGACGGGTTTTCTCGTCACGCAGGCGCCCGGATCGGCAACGGTCCGGGCGTTTGCTTGTCCGCCGCAGTTTTAGACCAGAGTAGCCGGGCAGAGGGAGGGAGCTTCCAGGTCGCGCCCCCTGTCCGGCGATGATGGTTATCGCAGATCAATCCTGAACCGGGTCATAACGCTGACAGATTTCTGTCGCTTCGGGGCGCCCCGATGTGCGCGACGACGCTAGGCGACGAGAAAGGCGCGCGAAATCCGGTTCGTCCCCCTTCGTCATCCCGACGAAAGTCGGGACCCATGGATGCGATTACGACACGATACGTACAACCTCTGGGATCATCGTGACCATGGGTCCCGGCATGCGCCGGGATGACGGCGGGTGGGAGCCACAAACAGCCCCCTAAATCGCCGCCTAGAACCGCTTCGACACCGTCAGGCCATAGGTGCGCGGATCACCCGGCTGGCCGACGATCAGGCCGGTGTTGCCCGACTGCGTCGACAGCAGTTCGAAGTAATTCTGGTCGAACGCATTGCGCACCCAGCCAAAGACGTTGAAATCGTTCTTGCGATAGCCCGCGCGGACGTTCGACAGCGAATAGCCCTCGATCCAGGTATAGGCGGACGGCGACGGGTTGGACGAGAAGCGCGACCGGTAATTGCCGTCGTAGCCGATATAGACCTCGCCGCCCGCGCCGTCGACGGGGACGTTATATTCGCCGCCGTAGGAGAAGGACCATTTCGAGATGCCCGGCAGGCGCTGGCCGGAGATGTCGCAAAAGGCCGGGCTACGCCCGCCGGGCGTCCCCGCCGGATCGGTCACGCCACCGGGCGCAGTCGCGGTGCCACCCGACAGTTCGGGCGGGCACGGCGCGTTCTTGAAGTCGACATATTTGGCGTCGGTGAAGGCACCGCTGACGTAGACGCTGAGCCGCTTGCTCGGGCGGAAGCTCGAATCGAACTCGACGCCGCGAGACCGCACCTTGCCGGCATTGGCGAGATAGCCGCGGATCACGTTGATCGCATTGTTGTTCACCGTCGCCTGATAGTCGGACACGTCGGTCCAGAAGCCGGCGAGGTTGAGCGTCAGCCGCCGGTCGAGGAACTGCGTCTTGAGGCCGATCTCGTAATTGTTGACCTTCTCGGGCTTCACCGTCTGCGTCGTCAGATCGACGCCGGTGCTGTTCGAATTGAGCGGCAGGCCGGACAGGTTGATCCCACCCGATTTGAAGCTGCGCGCATAGGTGGCATAGCCGTGGATCTCGGGCGCGAAATCATAGGAGACGGTGATATCGCCCGAGGTGTTCCACGCGCTGAACCGCGGGCTGTAACGCTGCGGCGCGAGGGTGTTGATCTGGTTCTGGAAGGTCGTGCGCGCCGCCGTGGTGGGCTGCGCGGCCAGCAGCGTCGCGACATTGTCGGCCGTGGCGGTGAAATTATACTGGCTGTTGGCGATGCTGACGACCGACTCGTAGAAACCCGACTTGCGGTCGTAATTGACGCGCAGCCCCGGCTGGATGTGCAGCGCATCGGTCAGCGCCCAGTTGAGCTTGCCGAACACCGCGAAGCTCGTGTTGTCGAAGCTGATCGTATTGGTCGAGGTCAGGCCGTTGAGAACGTTGGGGCTGCTGGCGTCGGTGCCCGACAGCAGGAAGCGGCTCGCCGCCGATCCCTGCACCTGCGACCCCTGGGTATCGATCGTCTGGTGGAACAGGAAGGCGCCGACCGTGTAGTCGAGCCGGTTGGTGCCGTTCGAGGCGAAGCGGAATTCCTGCGACACCTGCTTCTGCTGCGATGGATTCTGCGAGACGGTGGTGATCGGCAGGCCGGTGAAATCGCGATCATTCTGCGGCTGCCAGTCCCAATAGCGCCACGCGCTGACCGAGGTCAGCGTCGCCGGGCCGAGATCCCAATTGGCGACCAGCGAGGCGCCGCCGACTTCCTGCCGCGAGTTGATCGCCGCATCGAGATCGGTGCGCCGATCGAACGGGTCCTTGCTCGGCGGGGTATAATTGAGCGCCGCGGCGAGCGCGTCATATTGCCGCGCGAGCGGGCGCTGCGTGGTGCCGACGCGGGCATAATATTGCACGCAGCATTCCGGGTTCTGGACGTTGAAATCGCCCGACAGCGTGAAATTGAGCGACGGACTCGCGTTCCACAGCAATTGTCCGCGCACCCCCAGATTGCGCTGGCGATGCAGGTCCTCGCCCGAGGTGACGTCGCGGATCGTCCCCTTGCGCGTCGTTGCCGAACTCGACAGCCGCAGCGCCACCGTGTCGGACAGCGGCCCCGACACCGACGCCTTGGCCTGGACGAATTCGTAATTGCCGACGCTGACCTCGGCCCTGCCCTCCGGTGTGAAGCTCGGCGGGCGGGTGGTGACGTTGAGCGCGCCGGCGGTGGTGTTCTTGCCGTAGAGCGTCCCCTGCGGGCCGCGCAGCACCTCGACCCGGTCGACGTCGACAAAATCGAAGGTCGAGGCGCCGATCCGGCCGATATAGACGCCGTCGACGTAGAAGCCGACGCCCTGTTCGATGCCGTCGTTGGTCAGGCCGAACGGTGCGCCGAGGCCGCGGATGTTGATCGCCGAATTGCGCGGGTTGCTGGAGAAGAATTGCAGCGAGGGCTGCTGCTGCTGGAGGCGATTGACGTTGAACGCGCCGGTCTTGTCGATATCGGCGCCGCCGACTACCGACATGGCGATCGGCACGCGCTGCACCGATTCGGCGCGCCGGCGCGCGGTGACGAGGATGTCGCCGCCGCCCGGTGCCGAAGCCGCCGGCCGAGCGTCTTCGCTCGCCCCTGCGGTCACCGGCGCGGGCGCGGCATCGTCCTGCGCTGCGGCGGGTGCGGTGGCGGCAGCGGCAGTCTGGCCGGCGAGAAGAATGGCGAGCGTCAGCGACATGCGGTTTCCCTGATGTTATTTTCGCCGCAAACTCCACTGGTTCGGGGGATGTTCAAAGATGGAGATGCTTCGCGGCGACAAAGCGGGGCTTCGGCGCCAACCCCGGAAATTACGGATCGGGCGAACAGACGCCCTCTTGAACCGCGGCCGGGGCAATCCAAAATCGGGGCTGCACGGCGCTGATCACGGGCCGTGCACCGGCATCGCACGCTCGTGGATGCCGTCGTTCAACTCGCTTCTCGCGGAGGATTTGACATGCGACTCGACCTGACCCCCTATCGCCGCTCGACCATCGGTTTCGACCGCCTGTTCGACATGCTGGAAAGCAATGCGCGCGCCGCCACGGCGGAGAATTACCCGCCCTTCAACCTCGAACGCCTCGCCGAGGATCGCTATCGCATCACGCTCGCGGTCGCCGGCTTCTCGCGGGACGAGATCGAGATCACCGCGCAGCAGAACCTGCTGCTGGTCTCGGGCAAGAAGGACGACAAGGCCGGCAACGCCAACTTCCTGCACGTCGGCATCGCCAACCGCAGCTTCGAGCGCCGCTTCGAACTCGCCGATTTCGTCTTCGTCGAGGATGCCCGTCTCAACGACGGCCTGCTCGTGATCGATCTGGTCCGCGAAGTGCCCGAGGCGATGAAGCCGAAGACCATCGCGATCAAGACCGGCGCACCGCTCGCCGCGGTGGAGAACAAGGACGTGGCCGCGGCCGCGTAATTATCGGGGCGTCCGGGCCGATGGGTCCGGGCGCTCTGTTAACGGTGATCGGCCGGATAGGCGGTAATCAGACGGCAGCCTGCCTCGCCCTCCGGCTGGAGCCAGATCGTCACGATGCAGGGGTTGCGCCCGTCAGGCGTTTCGAGGCTGCATCGTACCTCATATTTCATACCGTAAGCGTTGGTCGACGTTCGTACGATCGGCCGTGTCGACCCATGCCGATCCAGCGCCACCGCAAAGGCGATTGGGTCGGACGAATCATATCCGTAGCGTCCGAAGAACGTCGCCTTTGCACGCCCGGTCGGATGATCGCGATTGAGCAGATACGCCTCGACTTTCGCGATCTCGATGACGCGAATGCCGGGCAGGCCGATCATATCACGCGGACAAGATCGCCACTGCGCAGGGTGACGACGATGGCAACAGGTTCGGCGAACTCGACCTCATAGGCCTCGCCGCCGTCGTGCCGGTGTACGATCGTCCCGACCGTTCCCGGCAACAGGACCCCTGCGTCGGTGCCGACGACGGAGCGCAGCCTCACCAACGCATAGTCGTCGAACGTCGGATCCGCGGGCAGCCTTGGTGATGATGTCGCCATATCGATGCTCCGCCGCCATCATGCCGCAGTCGCGCGGATCCGTGCAAGAGCGTCAGACCAAGCGGCTCTTCGTCAGTGCCGCCTGGATGAAGCTCGCGAACAGCGGGTGGGGATCGAACGGCTTGCTCTTCAGCTCCGGGTGGAACTGGACGCCGACGAACCACGGATGATCCGGCCGCTCGACGATTTCGGGCAAGGTGCCGTCGGGCGACATGCCGCTGAACACCAGCCCGCCCTTCTCCAGCGCGTCCTTGTAATGCGTGTTGACCTCGTAGCGGTGGCGATGGCGCTCGTGGATCACCGTATCGCCGTAGATCGACGACACGACGCTATTGCCGTCGAGCGATGCCTCATAGGCGCCGAGCCGCATCGTGCCGCCGAGATCGCCCTGCTCCTCGCGCTTCTCGAGTCCGTCGCGACCCATCCATTCGGTGATGAGGCCGACGACCGGCTCGTCGGTCGGTCCGAATTCGGTCGACGAGGCATTGGCGATGCCGGCGAGGTCGCGGGCGCCCTCGACGCAGGCCATCTGCATGCCGAAGCAGATACCGAAATAGGGGATCTCGCGCTCGCGGGCGAATTTGACCGCCTTGATCTTGCCCTCGGCACCGCGCTCACCGAACGCGCCGGGGACGAGGATCGCGTCGCACGGCTCGAGCTGGCTGACGATCTCGCCATTGTCGTTCTCGAAAATCTCGGCGTCGATCCAGCGGACGTTGACCTTGACCCGGTTGGCGATGCCGCCGTGGACCAGTGCTTCGTTGAGCGACTTGTAAGCGTCCTGCAGGCCGACATATTTGCCGACGACGCCGACGGTCACCTCGCCCTCCGGGTTGGTGAGCCGGTCCATGATGTCGGTCCAGCGGCTGAGGTCGGGCGCCGACGACGGCGTGATGCCAAAGGCGCGCAGCACCTCCGAATCGAGACCCTCGCCGTGATATTGCAGCGGCACCGCATAGATGCTCTTGGCGTCGAGCGCCGGAATGACCGCCGTCTCCGGCACGTTACAGAACAAAGCGATCTTGGCGCGCTCCGACGGCGGCAGCGGATGCTCGCAGCGGCAGACCAAAACGTCGGGCTGCACGCCCAAGGCGGCGAGCTCGCGCACCGAATGCTGCGTCGGCTTGGTCTTCAGCTCGCCGGCGGCGGCGATATAGGGGACGAGCGTGACGTGGATGCTGATCGCATTGCCGCGACCGACCTCGTTCTTGAGCTGGCGGATCGCCTCGATGAACGGCAGCGACTCGATGTCGCCGACGGTGCCGCCGATCTCGCAGAGTACGAAGTCGAGGTCATCGGTTTCGGCGCGGGCGAAGGCCTTGATCGCGTCGGTGACGTGCGGGATCACCTGCACGGTGGCGCCGAGATAGTCGCCGCGCCGCTCGCGCTCGATGATCGTCTTGTAGATGCGGCCCGAGGTGACGTTGTCCGACTGGCGCGAGGCGACGCCGGTGAATCGCTCGTAATGGCCGAGGTCGAGGTCGGTCTCGGCACCGTCGTCGGTCACGTAGACCTCGCCGTGCTGATACGGGCTCATCGTGCCGGGATCGACGTTGAGATAGGGATCGAACTTGCGAATCCGGACGCGGTAGCCGCGCGCCTGGAGCAAAGCTGCGAGAGAGGCCGCCATGAGGCCTTTGCCGAGCGACGAAACCACGCCGCCGGTGATGAAGATGTACCGCGCCATGGGAGAAATCGCCTAGCGTGTTATGGGGTCGAACGACAAGAGCGCGCGGGTCGGCCCCGCGCGCGATTCACGATGAACGGATCAGCGGGTTAGCGCTGGAGCGGCACCGCACCATTGTCGGCGGGAGCGTTGGGCACCGCATCCTGCGCGGGCGCAGGGGCCGGTGCCGCCGCCGGGGGCGTGCGGGCGAGCGAGGTGTCGATCGTCTGTGTCTGGCGATGCGCCGCGATGAAGGCCAGCGCGATCGACATGCCGACGAACACCGTCGCGAGGATCGACGTCATCCGGGTCAGGAAATCGGCCGCGCCGCGCGCCGACATCAGCCCCGACGGGCTGCCGCCCATGCCGAGGCCACCACCCTCCGACCGCTGCATCAGGATCACCGTCACGAGCGCCGCGGCGATGATGGCATGAACGACGAGGAGGAAGGTGAACATCTATGGTCCCGGAAACGCGTATGAAGGCGCGCACATAGGCGAGGGCTGCGAAACGATCAACCGTGCGGGTGCGCGCGTCGATCACGGCATCGGGCACCGAAGCCGCCCGCCGGTCCGCAACCGTATCCAGGCCACTTATTCACCCTACCCGTCCGTTTACCGGAAACCTGCACCGTGCGGGGGCGTTATGACCGCGAAACAAAGCCCCGAAAACGGCGCAGAAACGGATATTTGAACGTGGGAACTGCCGCGCAATCACTCGCGACGTGGATGACGGCCCTGGTGGATTACGTGCGCTCGGGCGAACCCGATCTCACCAACCGGCAGATGGCGCTGCTCCTCCTTGTCTACCTCAATCCCGGCCCGCATACGGTGCGGGGCCTGGCCCGGGCCCTCAACGTATCGAAGCCCGTCGTCACGCGCGCCTTGAACAGGCTGGGTGCGCTCGGCTATCTGCGCCGGCAACGCGACGACAGCGACAAGCGCAACATCTTCGTCGCGCGTACTTCTGAAGGGGCAGAGTTTCTTGAAGAGTTCGGGCAATTCCTTGGCGAAGGCGACGCCCGGTCGCGCCAGCCAGCCCTCGCGTAGGGCGTTCGCGCTCACCGGCCCGTCGGTCACGCTCGATCCCCGGACGCATG
This sequence comes from Sphingomonas sp. GW821-FHT04B01, assembly GCF_059420425.1. Lineage (NCBI taxonomy): Bacteria > Pseudomonadati > Pseudomonadota > Alphaproteobacteria > Sphingomonadales > Sphingomonadaceae > Sphingomonas > Sphingomonas sp. GW821-FHT04B01. The sequence continues at coordinate 58,055 of NZ_JBWKTR010000003.1, forward strand.
CGGTGCGCGGCGATCTCGCCGACGTCCGCCTCGCCGAACAGGTGTTCGCGCCGCATTATGCCGCGCCGATGGCCGCGGTGGCATTGGGCGACGCCGGCCTCTTCGCCGATCGCAATCTGAGCGAGCCGATCGCGACGCTGGCCACCGGTGACGTGTTCGAGGTGCTCGAACTCGCCGGGCGCCACGCCTGGGGCCGGGCGATCGGCCAGAATCTGGTCGGCTATGTCGACCGTTCCATCCTCGACAAGGCGACCACAGCATGAGCGTCACCGTGTTCATCGACGGCGCCGTCGGCACCACCGGCATCGACATCCGCGAGCGGTTGAGCGGCCGCACCGACATCACCGTCGTGACGCTCGACGACTCGCGCCGCAAGGACGCGGATGCCCGGGCCGAGGCGCTCAACGACGCCGATATTGCCATCCTCTGCCTGCCCGACGAGGCGGCACGCGAGGCGGCGGCGCTGGTGCGTAGCGGCACGACGCGGCTGATCGACGCCTCGTCGGCACATCGGGTCGCCGAGGGCTGGACCTACGGCTTCCCCGAACTGGCCGAGGGTCAGGCCGGGCGGATCGCCGCGGCGCGCTTCGTGTCGAACCCCGGCTGCTATCCCACCGCCTTCCTCGCGCTGGTTGCGCCGCTGGTGCGCGCGGGGCTGATCCCCACCGACTGGCCGCTGACCTATAATGCGGTGTCGGGCTATTCGGGTGGCGGCAAGGCGATGATCGCGGAATTCGAGGGCGGCGGAGTCGATACGGCGCTGCGCGCTTATGCATTAACGCTGTCGCACAAGCATTTGCCCGAGATGCGCGCGCATGCCGGGCTCGCCCATCCGCCGGTGTTCGCGCCCGCGGTGGCGCGGCTCAACCGCGGCATGCTCGGCGAGGTGCCGCTGGCGCTCGCCCAACTGCCCGGCCGGCCGAGCCTCGCCGCGGTCGAGGACACGCTCGCCGCAGCCTATGCCGGCAGCGCGCTGATCTCGGTCGCGAGTGGCGACGTCGCCGCGGTGACGATCGAGGAGAATAGCGGCACCGACCGGATGACCTTGCGCGTCTGCGGCAATGCCGACAGCGGCCAGGTGCGGCTGATCGCCACGCTCGACAATCTCGGCAAGGGCGCCGGTGGTGCCGCCGTACAGAATCTCAACATCATGGCCGGGCTCGATCCCCTGGCCGGCCTGATCGTTTAACAGAAGGACCGTCATGCAGCGCAATCCCGTCGGCAAGCTGCTCCTGTTCGGAGCGACCGGTGACCTCGCCCAGCGCATGCTGTGGCCGTCGCTCTACGGATTGCACGCCGACGGGCTGCTGCCCGAGGCGTTGACGATCGTCGGCTCGGCCCGTGGCGAGCAGAATGACGACGCCTTCCGCGCCTTCGTGCAGAAGGCGCTCGGCCAGTTCCTCGCCGCCGACCGCAAGGACGACGACAAGATCGCCAGCTTCCTCGAACGGTTGTTCTTCCAGCCCGCCGACCTGTCGGACCCGGCGAGCTTCGCTGGCCTCGCCGAAAAGATCGGCGACGTGTCGGGCGGGCTCGCCATCTATCTATCGACCGCGCCGTCGCTGTTCGAGCCGGCGGTCAAGGGCCTCGAAAGCGTCGGCCTCGCCGGCGAGACGGTGCGGATCGGGCTGGAGAAGCCGCTCGGCTACGATCTTGCCTCCAGCCGCGAGATCAACGACACCGTCGCCTCCGCCTTTCCCGAGGAGCGGACCTTCCGCATCGACCATTATCTCGGCAAGGAGACGGTCCAGAACATCCTCGCGCTGCGCTTCGGCAATTCGTTCTTCGAGCCGGTGTGGAACGCGCAGGGAATCGACAACGTCCAGATCACGATCGCCGAAACGGTCGGGCTGGAGGATCGCGCCGGCTATTACGAGGGCGCGGGCGCGCTGCGCGACATGGTCGCCAACCATATGCTCCAGCTCGTCGCGCTGATCGCGATGGAGCCCCCCGCCCTCTACGACGGCGCCGCGATCCGCGACGAAAAGGCGAAGGTGTTCCGGTCGCTGCGCAAGATCGCGCCCGAGGACGTGCCGATCTGCACCGTCACCGGCCAGTATGAGGAGGGCGCGGTCGGCGGCAAGGTCGTCAAGGGCTATGACGACGAGCTGGGCTATGACAGCAACGTCGAGACCTTCGTCGCGATCAAGGCGCATATCGACAATTGGCGCTGGCAGGGCGTGCCCTTCTATCTGCGCACCGGCAAGCGGATGGCGAAGCGGCGCAGCGAGATCGCGATCCAGTTCAAGCCGGTGCCGCATTCGATGTTCTCGGGCCGCGGCGGCATCCTCCAGCCGAACACGCTGGTGATCCGGTTGCAGCCGGAGGAATATGTCCAGCTGCTGGTGATGGCGAAGGAGCCGGGGCTCGACCGCGAGGGCATCCGCCTGCGCGAGGTGCCGCTCAACCTCAGCATGGACGCCGAGTTCGCCGGCTCGCGGCGGCGCATCGCCTATGAGCGGCTGCTGCTCGACCTGATCGAGGGCGACCAGACGCTGTTCGTCCGGCGCGACGAGGTCGAGGCGCAATGGACGTGGATCGACGCGATCCGCGCCGGCTGGGATGCCAACCAGACCAAGCCCAAACATTATGCCGCCGGCACCTGGGGCCCCGCCGGCGCGATCGCGCTGACCGAGCGCGACGGCGTGACCTGGCAGGACGATTGAGGCTTCAGGCCGAGCCGTTCACCCCCGTCACCCCGGGCCTGACCCGGGCTCCCGCTTCTCCCGCGGTCGGCCAATAGCGGGACCCCGGGTCAAGCCCGGGGTGACGGGATATGGGGTGTGTTTTGGGTCACCATACAGTCGATTCCGTCGCTCATACGTATGCGCGGCCTCTTACCTTGCGCGTCCGCCCGGTCTATCGGACGGGACGCCGACCGAACGAAAGCAAAGACATGACCGAGATCGAATGGTGGGAATATGATGACGCCGCCGAAATGGCCCAGGCGGTCGCCGGCGACATCCAGTTCATCATCGAGGCGGCGATCGACGCACGCGGCGCGGCGGTGATCGCGCTGTCGGGCGGCAAGACGCCGATCCCGATCTACGACACGCTGTCCAAGGCGAAGCTCGACTGGAAGCGGGTGACGATCGTCCCCACCGACGAGCGTATCGTGCCGCTCGGCGACGCTTTGTCGAACGTGACGATGATCGCCAAGACCTTCCTGCCCAAGGGCGCGCGGGTGATGCCGATCGTGCCGCAGGCGACCGCCGACTATAAGTCCGCCGGCCGCTCGGCGGATGCGCTGATGCAGGACCTGCACTGGCCGCTCGACCTGTGCCTGCTCGGCGTCGGCGGCGACGGCCATACCGCGTCGATCTTCCCCGGCCCCGATTTCGACGAGGCGCTGTCCGGCCCCAAGGAGCGGCGCGCGCTCGGCGTGATGCCCGAACCGCTGCCGCCCGAAGCGCCGGTCGCCCGCGTGACGCTGTCGCGCGAGGGCATCGTGACGGCGCGCGCGCTGATGATCGCGGTCACCGGCCAGGCCAAGCGCGACGTCATCGAACAGGCGATCAAGCAGGGGCCGTCGTCGCCCTATCCGATCGGCCGCGTGCTCGCCGACGCCGAATTGCCCGTCGATATCCACTGGGCGCCGTAACGCCGGTGACGGAGCGGGGTTGAGACCCACCGTGCTTCGACAGGCTCAGCACGAACGGTGAAGGGGAATCGCTCCCGCCCCGTTCGCCCTGAGCCTGTCGAAGGGCCTGTGTCCCGATCCGCTTCCGTCGCTCACCCCGATATGGTTTATGGTGACACCTCAGGCACCTAACGCCCCCTCCCCAGGATCCGCGTCATGAACCCCGAAGTCTCCGCCGTCACCGACCGCATCATCGAACGATCGCGGGAGCGCCGTGCCGCCTATCTCGCGCTGATCGAGCACGAGCGGGAGAGCGGCGCGCGCCGGCCACAGCTCGGCTGCGCCAACCTCGCCCACGCCTATGCCGGCACCGAGGAGGATCGCGACACGCTGCGCGCCGATACCGGCATGAACATCGGCATCGTCACCGCCTATAACGACATGCTGTCGGCGCATGCGGTCTATTACCGCTACCCCGAGCTGATGAAGGTCTGGGCGCGCGAGGCCGGCGCCACCGCGCAGGTCGCCGGCGGCGTACCGGCGATGTGCGACGGCGTGACGCAGGGCTATGCCGGCATGGAGCTGTCGCTGTTCAGCCGCGACACGATCGCGCTCGCGACCGCGGTCGCGCTCAGCCACGGCACGTTCGAGGGCGCGGCGCTGCTCGGCATCTGCGACAAGATCGTGCCGGGCCTGCTGATGGGCGCGCTGCGCTTCGGCCATCTGCCAATGGTGCTGATCCCCGGTGGTCCGATGCCCTCCGGCCTCCCCAACAAGGCCAAGGCGGCGGTGCGCGAGGCCTATGCCGAGGGCAAGGCGGGGCGCGAGGAGCTGCTCGACGCCGAGATCCAGGCCTATCATTCCAAGGGCACCTGCACCTTCTACGGCACCGCCAACACCAACCAGATGATGATGGAGGTGATGGGTCTGCACATGCCCGGCGCCGCCTTCGTCAATCCCGGCACCAAGCTGCGCCAGGAGCTGACCCGCGCCGCGGTGCATCGCCTTGCCGGCATGGGCTGGCGCGGCAACGACTATCGCCCGCTTGGCCATTGCGTCGACGAGCGCGCGATCGTCAATGCCGCGGTCGGCCTGCTCGCCACCGGCGGTTCGACCAATCACCTGCTCCACGTCCCGGCGATCGCGCGCGCGGCGGGGATCGTCATCGACTGGGAGGATTTCGACCGGCTCAGCCGCGCGGTGCCGCTGATCGCGCGCGTCTATCCGAATGGTGCCGCCGACGTGAACGCGTTCGAGGCGGCGGGCGGCATGCCCTTCGTCATCCGCGAATTGCTGTCGGCCGGGCTGCTGCACGGTGATATCACGACGGTCAGCGGCGACAGCCTCGCCGCTTATGCCGACAAGCCGGCGATCGTCGACGATCGGCTCACGTGGCATCCGGTCGGCGACAGCGGCGACACCGCCATCCTGCGCCCGGTCGGCGAGGCCTTCTCGCCCGACGGCGGCATGCGCATCCTCGCCGGCAACATTGGCCGCGCCTGTATCAAGGTGTCCGCGGTCGACAAGGAGCGCTGGGTGGTCGAGGCGCCGGCGCGCGTCTTCCACGACCAGCTCGACGTGCTCGAGGCGTTCAAGCGCGGCGAGCTGGAGCAGGACATGGTCGTCGTCGTCCGCTTCCAGGGGCCCCGTGCCAACGGCATGCCCGAGTTGCACAAACTGACCCCGCCGCTCGGCGTGCTCCAGAACCGCGGCTTCAAGGTCGCGCTGGTCACCGACGGCCGCATGTCGGGCGCGAGCGGCAAGGTGCCATGCGCGATCCACTGCTCGCCCGAGGCCCTCGGCCATGGCGCGATCGGCAAGATCCGCGACGGCGACATCATCCGCGTCGATGCGGTCAACGGCACGCTCGACGCTTTGGTCGACGCGGCGGAATGGCTGGCGCGGCCGCTGTGCGACGCCCCCGGCGCGGCGAGCGGCACCGGCCGCGAGCTGTTCGCGATGTTCCGCGGCCTTGCCGACGAGGCCGAGAAGGGCGCATCGGGCATGCTCGCGGCGGCGGGTCTATAGCAACACCAACCACCCTCACTCTTCCCACCGCCTGCGGCGGCGGGCCCCTTCCCTCTCCCGCCGGGAGAGGGAGAGACGGCAAAGCCGGCGATGGGTGGGGGTGGGAGCGGAACGTCAGGAGAGAACAGAAATGCAGCTCGTCAGCGTCGATATCGGCGGCACCCATGCCCGCTTCGCCATCGCGGAGGTGGAGGACGGCCATGTCGTCGCGCTCGGCGAACCGGTGACGCTCAAGACCGCCGAACACGCCAGCCTGCAGACCGCGTGGCAGGCGTTCGCCGCCCGCCACGGCGCGCCGCTCCCCAAGGCGGCGGCGATCTCGGTCGCCTCGCCGATCACCGGCGACATCATCCGCCTGACCAACAATCCCTGGGTGATCCGCCCGTCGCTGATCCCCGAGCGACTCGGCGCGGACATCTATACCGTCATCAACGATTTCGGCGCGGTCGGCCATGCCGTCGCGCAATTGCCGCACGACGATTTCGAGCACCTTTGCGGCCCCGACATCGCGCTGCCGACCGAGGGGGTGACGACGGTCTGCGGCCCCGGCACCGGCCTCGGCGTCGCGCAGGTGTTCAAGACCAAGGGCCGCTATCACGTGCTGCCTACCGAGGGCGGCCACGTCGACTATGCGCCGCTCGACGGCATCGAGGACGCCTTCGTCAAGCGCCTGCGTCGCACCTATACGCGCGTCTCGGCGGAGCGGATCTGCTCCGGCCCCGGCATCGTCGCGCTGTACGAGACGCTCGCCGAACTCGAAGGCCGCGCCGTTCCCAGCCGCGACGACAAGACGATCTGGACCGAGGCGCTCGACGGTACCGATTCGATCGCGCTCGCCGCGCTCGACCGCTTCTGCCTCGCGCTCGGCGCGGTGGCGGGCGACCTCGCGCTGGCGCATGGCGCCAAGGCGGTGGTGATCGCCGGCGGCCTCGGCCTGCGCATCAAGGACAAATTGATCCGGTCGGGCTTCGACCAGCGCTTCGTCGCCAAGGGCCGGTTCCAGAACATGATGGCGGGCATCCCCGTCAAGCTCATCACCCATCCGCAGCCGGGCCTGTTCGGCGCCGCCGCGGCCTTCGCCCAAGAACACGCATAAGAGGCTCCTGCGTCATGACCGACATCGCCACCATCATGCAGACCAGCGCCGTCATCCCGGTGCTGGTGATCGACGACGCCGCCACCGCGCGACCGCTGGCCGAGGCGCTCGTCGCCGGCGGGCTCAAGGTGCTCGAGGTGACGCTGCGCACCGGCGCGGCGATGGAAGCGATCGCCGAGATGAAGACGGTTCCCGGCGCGATCGTCGGCGCCGGCACAGTGGTGAACGAGGGCCAGGCGCGGCAGGTGATCGACGCCGGCGTCGAGTTCATCGTCTCGCCGGGGCTCACCGAGCGGCTCGCCAAACCGATCCTCGATGCGGGCGTCGCCTATCTGCCCGGCACCGCGACCGCGGGCGACATCATGCGCGGGCTCGACCTCGGCCTCACCCATTTCAAGTTCTTCCCCGCCGAGACGTCGGGCGGATTGAAGGCGCTGAAGGCGCTGGCGGCACCCTTCTACCAGTGCCGCTTCTGTCCGACCGGCGGCATCACCGAGGCGAGTGCGCCCGATTGGCTGGCGTTCGCGCCGGTATTGTGCGTCGGCGGCAGCTGGGTGACCGGCGGCGCGATGGCAGAGGTCGAGGCCAAGGCGCGCGCCGCGAGCGGCCTGCGCCGCTGACGGCAGGGCGGAGGCGGGCGGATCACTCCCCCGCCTCCGTCACCAGCCAGTCCCGGAACGCGCGCATCGCCGGCGACGGCTTGCGCGACAGCAGATGCGTCAGCCAGTAGCGGCCGGCATCGATCTCGACCGCAAACGGCTGGACGAGCTGCTCCGCGGCGAGTTCGCGAAGGAACATCGCGCGCGGCGCCAGCGCGATGCCCAGCCCCGCCATCGCCGCGCTCGCCATGACCGCCGAACTGTCGAACAGCGGCCCACGCAGCGCCGGCGGCGACAGCCCCGCCTTGGCGAACCACCCCTCCCACTCGCTGGTCCGGTACGAGCACAGCAGAGGTTCGCGCAGCAGATCGGCCGGCTCACGCAACCGCGCGGCGATGCGCGGCGCGCAAAGCGGGGTCAGTGGCGCGGCGAGCAACGGCTCTGCCTGTGTGCCGTGCCACGCGCCGTCGCCGAAGCGGATCGCACCGTCGAGCCCCTCGCCCGCCAGATCGACGCGGTTGTTGTTGATCGACAGCCGGACATCGACGTGCGGATGGCTTGCGACAAAGCGATCGAGCCGCGGCAGCAGCCAGCCGGTGGCGAACGTGCCCACCACGCCGAGCGCGAGGGGATGTTGCAGGCGTCCGCCCTCGAACCGGTCGAGCGTGGCGCCGATCCGGTCGAACGTCTCGGCGAGGACCGGGACCAGCGCCTGCCCCTCGTCGGTCAACGCCAGTCCGCGCGGCAGCCGCCGGAACAGCTTCGTACCCAGCCTCTCTTCGAGCGCGGCGACCTGATGGCTCACCGCTCCCTGGCTGACGAATAATTCGCTCGCGGCGCGGGTGAAATTAAGATGCCGTGCCGCCGCCTCGAAGGCGCGCAAAGCGTTGAGCGGGAGCTGGGCGCGATCCATCGGTCATGAGTAAACCTCATGGCTAACGCGAGGGAAGATGGTTTGTATGGCATCGCCGTGACGGGCATTCCGGGAACGAAGGAGACCCGTCCATGATCGCCAGCCTCGTTGCCGCCATGCTCGCCGCGCAGACCACGCCCGTCGCCACAACGCAGCGCGACGATCCCCTCACCCGGCCGATCGTCGGCGAGCATGTCGCCGAATGGCTGGCGCCGCGGCCGCCGGTGCGGGTGTTCGGCGACAGCTATCTGGTGGGCTTCGGCGGCCTCAACGTCGCACTGATCGACACGGGCAAGGGGCTGATCCTGATCGACGGCGCCCTGCCGCAAGCCGCGCCGGCGATCCTCGCCAATGTCAGAAAGCTTGGCTTCCGGCCGCGCGACATTCGCTACATCCTTAGCACCGAGCCGCATTTCGATCATGCCGGTGGCATCGCCGCGCTCGCCCGCGCCACCGGCGCGACGGTGATCGCCAGCGCCCGTGCTGCCGAAGGGCTGCGATCCGGCCGCCTCGCCGCAGACGATCCGCAGCGCGGTTACGACAGCCGCTTTCCCGCCGTTGCCGCGGTGCGGGTGATCGGGGACGGCGAGCGGCTGACGCTGGGGCGCACCACGGTGACCGCGCATGCGACGCCCGGCCATACGATGGGCAGCACGAGCTGGAGCTGGCAGTCTTGCGCGCGCCAAGGGTGCAGGACGATCGTCTTCGCCGCCAGCCTCAATCCCGTCTCGAGCGACGGCTATCGCTACACCGCCGCCACGAGCCGCCCGATCGTCGCCGGATTCCGCAAGAGCTATAGGGTGATGCAGACCCTGCCGTGCGATCTGCTGATCACCGCCCACGCCGATCAGGACGGCGCCACCGATCGCTTCCGCACGACACCCGGCGCCTGCCGTGCCTATGCCGCCTCGTCACGTCGCAAGCTCGACGCGCGCCTGCGCGAGGATCGGGCGACGCGCTGACCCGCGCTACATCTCGCCGCGCTGGCGCCGGATCGCATACCATTTCTGCACATTGGCGTTGTGCTGCGCCAAAGTGTCCGCGAACACGTGCCCGCCGGTGCCGTCCGCGACGAAATACAACGCCTTCGACGATGCCGGGTCGAGCACCGCATCGATCGAGGCACGCCCGGGATTGGCGATCGGCCCGGCGGGCAGGCCCGCCTCGGCATAGGTGTTATAACCGTTCTTCGCATGCAGCTCCGAGCGCAGGATGCGCCGGCCCAGCGGCCGCCCCTTGGTAATCGGATAGATGACCGTCGGATCCGCCTGCAACGGCATCCCCTGCTTCAACCGGTTGCCATAGACCGCCGCCACCGTGCGCCGCTCGGCAGGCTTGCCGGTCTCCTTCTCGACGATCGAGGCGAGGATGATCGCCTGTTCGGGGGTCGTCACCGCGATCCCCGGCTTGCGCTTCGCCCAGGCGGCGGCGAGATAGTCGCGCATCGCCGTCTGCATCCGTGCCACCACGCTCGCGCGCGTGTCGCCGCGCTGGAAGGCATAGCTGTCGGGCAGCACCGAGCCCTCGGCAGGCACCGGCACGTCGCCGGTCAATCCGTCAGCCTTCATCAGCGCGTCGTGGACGAGCACGGAAGGATAGCCCTCCGGCACCACCACCAGCCGCTGCAACACCTTGCCGCCCTGCAGCATCTTGAGAATGTCGGCCGGGCTGGTGTGCGCCGGGATGCGATATTCGCCCGCCTTGATCGGCTCGCCCGAACCGAACACGCGGGCGAGCAGGCGGAAGCGCCCGGCCGAGCGGATCGCCCCCGCCTTCTCGAGTTCGCGCGCGGCGGAGGCGAGACTGCTGCCCTCCGCGACCTGCACGGTCAGCGTCCGCGGCGCCGGACCGCTGCCACCCCAGCCCTGCACCACCAGAAACGCCGCGACGATCGCGACGAGGCCGATCAGCAGACCGAGGCAACCGACCTTGCGCATGGAATCAGATCGCCTTCATCACCAGCGAGGCGTTGGTGCCGCCGAAACCGAACGAATTGTTGAGCACCGCGCGCACCTCGCGCTTGCGCGCGACGTGGGGGACGAGGTCGACGCCCTCCGCGCCTTCCGACGGATTGTCGAGGTTGAGCGTCGGCGGCACGATCTGGTCACGCATCGCGAGGATGCAGAAGATGCTCTCCACCGCGCCGGCGCCGCCGAGCAGATGGCCGATCGCCGATTTGGTCGAGCTCATCGACAGGCCACCGATCGCATCGCCGAACAGGCGCTTGACCGCGCCCAGCTCGATCATGTCGGCCATCGTCGAGGTGCCGTGCGCGTTGATATAGTCGATGTCGCCGAGCGCGAGGCCCGAGCGCTTCATCGCCATTTCCATCGAGCGGAACGCGCCCGATCCTTCGGGTTCCGGTGCGGTGACGTGATAGGCGTCGCCCGACAGGCCGTAACCGACGACCTCGCAATAGATTTTCGCGCCGCGTGCCTTGGCGTGCTCATATTCCTCGAGCACGACCACGCCCGCGCCCTCGCCCATGACGAAGCCGTCGCGGTCGCGGTCATAGGGGCGGCTGGCCTGTTCGGGCCGGTCGTTGAAGCTGGTGTTGAGCGCGCGCGCCGCAGCGAAGCCGGCGATGCCGATCGGACAGATCGTGCTTTCCGCGCCGCCCGCGAGCATCACGTCGGCATCGTCGAGCGCGATCATCCGCGCCGCGTCGCCGATCGAATGCGCGCCGGTCGAACAGGCGGTGACCACCGCATGGTTCGGCCCCATCAACCCGTATTTGATCGAAACCTGACCCGAGATCAGGTTGATGAGCCGGCCGTGGACGAAATGCGGGCTGACGCGCTTCGGCCCCTTTTCGGCAAGCACGAGCGATTCGCTCTCGATCCCCGGCAGGCCGCCGATGCCCGAACCGATCGAACAGCCGGTGCGGAACCGCTCCGCCTCGCTCATCTCGGTGAGGCCGGCGTCCTCGAGCGCCTGGCCGGCGGCGTCGATGCCATAGACGATGAACGGATCGACCTGACGCTGGACCTTGTGGTCAACGCGCTTGTCGGGGTCGAAGCCGTAAGGATGATCCGCCGGCTTGACCTCGCAGGCGATGAGGCATTTCTGGTCCGACGCGTCGAAGCGCGTGATCGGGCCGGCGCCCGACTTGCCCGCGATCAGGTTCGCCCAGGCGGTTTCGACGTCCGCGCCAAGCGGGGTCACCAGACCCAAACCGGTTACGACAACGCGCCGCATACCCTTACTCCATCCAGTCCAAACAGGTCGCCGTCCGACGGAAGCGGGCGGCTGTTACGAAAAACGGCCCCCCGCCCTCACAATCGGGGACGGGGAGCCGTTCAGATCCGGCCCTTAGCGGGCGCGGGCAAGCCGAAGGCTCAGCCCTTGTGCTCGTCGATATAGGTGATCGCGTCCTTGACGGTCGTGATCTTCTCGGCGGCATCGTCGGGGATCTCGACCCCGAACTCTTCCTCGAACGCCATGACGAGCTCGACGATGTCGAGGCTGTCGGCACCCAGGTCGTCGATGAAGCTCGCGTCCTCGGTCACCTTGTCGGCTTCGACGCCGAGATGCTCGACGACGATCTTCTTCACGCGGTCGGCGGTCTCGCTCATGGTATAGTCCCTCTTCGCTTTGGGGGGTGTTTGTCAGTTACCAAACGCCCGTAGAACGGGGCGGTTCGGGTGGCAAGCGTCTGTTAAGGTCGATCGTTGTGATCAGCCCCAACCCGCCTAGATCATGGCCATGCCGCCGTTGACGTGCAAGGTCTGGCCGGTGACATATCCGGCTTCGCGGCTGGCGAGGTACACGACGGCGGCACCGATATCCTCGCCGGTGCCGAGATCGCCGGCCGGAATCCGCCCCAACAGCGCGGTTTTCTGCGCCTCGGGCAGCACGTCGGTCATCGCCGAGCGGATGAAGCCGGGCGCGACGCAATTGACCGTGATGTTGCGGCTGGCGAGCTCCTGCGCCAGGGCCTTCGACATGCCGACGAGGCCGGCTTTCGATGCGGCATAATTCGCCTGCCCCGGATTGCCGGTCTGCCCGACCACCGAGGTGATCGACACGACGCGGCCGAAGCGCTGCTTCATCATCGGCTTGGCGGCGGCGCGGACGAGGCGGAACGCGGCCTCCAGATTGACGCGGATCACCTGATCCCATTCGTCGTCCTTCATCCGCATCGCCAGATTGTCGCGCGTCACGCCGGCGTTGTTGACGAGGATGTCGAGCCGCCCGCCGAGCGCCTGCACCGCCTGCGGCACCAGCGCGTCGACCGCGGCGGCATCCGACAGGTCGCACGGCACCGCGACATGCGCGCCGCCAAGCCCGGCGCGAAACGCCTCGAGCTTCTCCGCATTGGACCCCGACACCGCCAGCGTCGCCCCCTGCCCCGCCAGCGCCTTCGCGATGGCGGACCCGATACCCCCCGAAGCGCCGGTAACCAGCGCAGTCATGCCTGTCAGATCGAACATTCTTCGCAATCCTTATTGATTCACGCGAAGACGCGAAGACGCGAAGGCGGTGTGGCCGTTGACGATGCGTCGCAGCCCTTCCTTGAGCGTCGCGCCTCCAAAGTTGATAAGCAGCCCAAGGGGCTGGCTGGTCAGCCGAAGGTAGGTGAGCAGTTGCTTGGCGTGAGCGGCGTTAAGCCGCTCGACCGATTTGATCTCGACGAGCAGCGCCCGGGCGACGACCAGATCGACCTTGAACGCCGCGTCGAACGAGAGCCCCTCGAAGGAAAAGGATACCGGCATCTGCCGGTGGACCTCATAACCGAGGTGCGTGAGCTTCGCGGCCAGAACGGTCTCGTATACGCTCTCTAATAAGCCGGGCCCCAAGTCACGGTGAAGACGAAAAGAAACGTCGATGACATCCGAGGCGGCGGCCTCGAGATCCACCATCTTCGCGTCTTCGCGTCTTCGCGTGAACATCACACCTTTTTAAGCAAATCCTCGATGTCGTCCATCGTCACGACGCTGGTCGCCTCGACGTCCGGGGCGATGCGCTTGACCATCGGGGCGAGGACCTTGCCGCCGAATTCGACGAAATGCGTCACCCCCGCTTCGGCCATCGCCAGCACCGATTCGCGCCAGCGCACCATGCCCGTCACCTGGCGGACCAGAGCGGCGCGGATCGCATCGGGGTCGGCGATCGGCGCGGCGTCGACGTTGGCGTAGACCGGCACCAGCGGGGCGGCGATCCGCGCGTCGGCGAGCGCGGCCTTCATCGCCTCGGCGGCGGGCTGCATCAGCGGGCAGTGGAACGGCGCCGACACCGGCAGCAGCAGCGCGCGCTTGGCGCCATGGTCCTTGGCCAAAGTGACCGCACGCTCGATCGCGGCGCGGTGGCCCGAGATCACCACCTGCGACGGATCGTTGTCGTTGGCGACGGTGCAGACGAGGTCGCCACCACCCTCCGCGGCGATCGCCGCGACGGCGGCGGAGGCGATCGCCTGCGCCTTGGCGAGATCGGCACCGAGCAGCGCCGCCATCGCCCCCTCGCCGACCGGCACCGCCGCCTGCATCGCCTCACCGCGCAGCCGCAGCAGCCGCGCGGTGGTGGCGAGGTCGAACGCGCCCGCCGCGCACAATGCGCCATATTCACCCAGCGAGTGGCCCGCGACGTAGTCGGCCTTGTCGGCGAGACGGAGGCCGCCCTCGCGCTCGGCGACGCGCAGCGTGGCGATCGCATTGGCCATGATCGCCGGCTGCGCATTGGCGGTGAGTTGCAGGTCCTCGCCCGGCCCCTCGGCCATCAGCCGGAACAGATGCTGGCCGAGCGCCTCGTCGACCTCGCCGAACACCTCGCGCGCGACCGGGCTCGCCTCGGCCAGCGCCTTGCCCATGCCGACCGCCTGGCTGCCCTGGCCGGGAAAGATGAATGCCCGCATCGCGCGTCTCCTCTGAACAACAGGAGCGCGCCACTAGGACCGCTGCGGCCCTCACGCAACCTGAACGAACCTCACGGAGTTGCGACACCTTGCGACCGTTTTCCGGGATCGACGAGAGAGGTGTGCGACAAGTCGCCCCTATCTCTCGTATCGACGCCGGACACGGCGCCGGTATGCAAATGGGAGTGATTACAATGAAGAAGCTGATCCTGAGCGCGATCGCCGCGACCCTCGTCGCCAGCCCGCTGGCGGTCGCCGCCGCCGACGCCGCCCCCGTGCAGCGCGAGCGCACCGTCACCACCGTCAAGGAGCGTCCGAACGGCCGCACCGTCGTCACTCAGCGCACCACCGTCCGCAACAACGGGCCGCGCGCCTGGCGCGCCGGCCAGCGTTTCGACCGCCGCTATGCAACCAACTATCGCGTCGTCCGCGACTATCGCACCTATCGCCTCGCCGCCCCGCCGCGCGGCCAGTATTGGGCGCGCTCGGGTAACGACGCGGTGCTCGTCCGCGACAACGGCACCGTCGTGCGGGTGATCCAGCGCTCGTTCCGCTAAGCGCCAAGGCTTGCCTTTTCGCCCGCAAGGCGTATGAGCATCGATACCCGGGGTGGAGAGCCAGTCTCTCCGCCCCGGTTTTTATGTTTGAGACGACAGTCGGAGGGGCGTCGCATGGGGCGGCGTCAGCGATCGGCCAACGAAGGACAAGGCATGGCTCTGTACGAGCACACGTTCCTTGCGCGCCAGGATCTGGCACAGGCGCAGGTGGACGCGCTGGCGGAAACCGCCACCAAGATCATCGAAGACAATGGCGGCAAGGTCGTCAAGACCGAGACCTGGGGCCTGCGCAGCCTCGCGTATCGCATCGCCAAGAACCGCAAGGCGCATTACGTCATGCTCGAGATCGATGCCCCCGGCACCGTTATCGCCGAGCTGGAGCGCCAGACGCAGATCAACGAAGACGTCATCCGCTACATGACCGTCAAGGTTGATGCGCTGGAAGACGGTCCGACCGTGATGATGCGCAAGCAGGAGCGCGATCGTGAGCGTCGTGGCGACCGCGAAGGCGGCCGTGATGGCGGCCCGCGCGGCGACCGTGGCGATCGTGGCGATCGTCCGGAGCGTGCCCCCCGTCGTGACCGTGAAGAGGAGGCCGCATAATGGCTCGCCCGTTTTTCCGCCGCCGCAAGTCGTGCCCGTTCAGCGCCAAGGATGCGCCGCGGATCGACTATAAGGACGTCCGTCTGCTCCAGGGCTTCGTGTCCGAGCGTGGCAAGATCGTGCCGTCGCGTATCACCTCGGTGAGCGCCAAGAAGCAGCGCGAGCTCGCCCAGGCGATCAAGCGCGCCCGTCACCTGGGCCTGCTGCCCTACGTCGTTAAGTAAGGAACGGACACATGGACGTCATTCTGCTTGAGCGCGTCGAGAAGCTCGGCGCCATCGGCGACGTGGTGAAGGTCAAGGACGGGTTCGCCCGCAACTTCCTGCTGCCGAACAAGAAGGCGCTGCGCGCCAACGAAGCCAACCGCAAGGTGTTCGAGGCGAACCGCGCCCGCATCGAGAGCGACAACGCCAACCGTCGCGGCGAGGCCGAGAAGGAAGCGGGTTCGTTCAAGGACGCGAGCGTCACCCTGATCCGTCAGGCGTCGAACACCGGCCAGCTCTACGGTTCGGTCGCGGTCCGCGATCTGATCGAGGCGCTCGTCGCCGACGGCCACAAGGTCACCAAGAGCCAGGTGGTGCTGGACAAGCCGATCAAGTCGATTGGCCTGTACACCGTGCGCGTCGCGCTGCACCCCGAGGTCACCGTGACCGTCAAGGTCAACGTCGCCCGCTCGCCGGAAGAGGCCGAGATGCAGGCATCGGGCGTCGACGTGATGTCGTCGATGTTCGAGCGCGACGAAGCCGGCTTCGTCGAGGATTACGATCCCAACGCCGAGCCGGGCGCGACTGCCGAAGTGCAGGCCGACACCGCGGAGGAAGCACCGGCGCAGGGCTGAGCCCCGCGTTCGCCTGCCCGAAGACAAAGAGGCCGTCCGGAGCGATCCGGGCGGCTTTTTTCATGGTGTCGGACGCCGACGGCAGCATTCCCAGCCGAGGCAAAATGGTCAGTGCTAATCAACGCGTTAACACACGCGAAAGACCTAGACCATTATGGACTGATTCATGCCAGCCCGTTTCAGCATCGCCGTCGACCCCGTCCGGCATCTCGTCACCGTCACCTCGGCGGGGTTCTTCCTGGTGGAAGACGTCGCGGCGTTCCGCGAGTCCTATCGCGATGCGCTCGAGCTGCTGCATTGCGGTCCCAACCAGCATCTGACGCTCACCGATGCGTCGGGAATGCGCATCCAGAGCCGCGAGGTCGTCGAGGCGTTCATGGCGATGACGCGCGATCCCACGCTGCGCTCGCGCCGCATGGCGTTCGTCGTAGGCATGTCGCTGTCGCGCCAGCAGATGCGCCGCCTGCCCGAGCCGGGCCGCGAGGGCGTCGGCTATTTCTCCGAGCGCGCCGCGGCGGAAGCCTGGCTGTTCGAGGACTCGCTCACCGGCGGCCGAACAGTTTTTCAATATCGCCATGCGCCAGCTTCACCCAGGTCGGACGACCATGGTTGCATTGGCCAGAGTGCGGCGTAGCCTCCATCTCGCGGAGCAGCGCATTCATCTCGGTCACGCCGAGCACCCGGCCGGCGCGCACCGAGCCGTGGCAGGCCATCGTCCCCGCCACCGCGTCGAGCCGCTCGCGCAGCGATAGCGCCTGATCGAAGGCGGCGAGTTCGTCGGCGAGGTCGGTGACCAGCCCGGTCGGGTCGGCCTGACCGAGCAGCGCCGGCGTCGCGCGCACCAGCATCGCGGTCGGCCCGAACCGTTCGAGGTCGAGTCCAAGTTCGGCGAGTTCGGCGGCCCGCGCCTCGAGCCGGTCGCAGGCGGGCTCCTCCAGCTCGACCACCTCGGGAAGCAGCAGTGCCTGCGAAGCGACCCGCCCGCCGGCGAGCGCGGCGCGCATCCGCTCGAGCACCAGCCGTTCATGCGCGGCATGCTGGTCGACCAGCACCAGCCCGTCCTCCGCTTCGGCGACGATATAGGTCTTGGCGACTTGCCCGCGCGCGACCCCGAGCGGATGCGACGCGGTCTGCGGCGGCGGCGCCCAGGCGGGTTCGGCGCGCGCGGCCGGCGGCGCGGTGAAGAAGGTCGGCCGATAGTCGCGCACAGCCCCGTAAAGCCCCTCCCCGCTCGGTGAGGTGTCGAAAGCCGCGGACACCTCCCCGATACCGACCGTCTCCGGCAGCCCCCAAGCTCGCCCCTCCGCGGGAGGAGCGGGGTTTTCGGGCTGCCACATCGCCAGCGCATCCGCGCTCGGCCGTTGCACGCTGCGATGCCCGGCAGCGTCCAGCGCCCGCCGCAGCCCCGACACGATCAGCCCGCGCACCATGGCGGGATCGCGAAAGCGCACCTCGGTCTTGGCGGGGTGGACGTTGACGTCGACCTCGCTCGCCGGCACGTCGAGGAACAGCGCCACCACCGCATGGCGGTCGCGCGGCAGCATCTCGGCATAGGCGCCGCGGATCGCACCCATCAGCAGCCGGTCGCGCACCGGCCGGCCGTTGACGAACAGATATTGGTGATCGGCGACGCCGCGATTGTAGGTCGGGATGCTCGCCACCCCGCCGAGCACCAGCGGCCCGGCGTCGGTCGGCCGCTCGAGGTCGATCGGCACCGCATTGTCGGCGAGCGCGCGGTCGGTCAGCGCCGCGACGCGCTCCGGCCGCTCCTCCGCCTGCGTCACCGCCAGCGCGCGGCGACCGTCGTGTTCGAGCGTGAAGGCGATGTCGCAGCGGGCCATCGCCAGCCGCCGCACCGCATCGAGGCAGGCGGCATATTCCGCGCGCGGCGAGCGCAGGAACTTGCGCCGCACCGGCACCCGGCCGAACAATGCCTCGACGATCACCCGCGTCCCCGGCGGCAACGCGGCCGGCCCCTCGCGGACCAGCGCGCCATTGTCGATCGTCCGCGCCCAGCCCTCGGCCCCCGCGACTCGGCTTTCGATCGTCAGCCGCGCGACGCTGGCGATCGACGGCAGCGCCTCGCCGCGGAAGCCGAGCGTGGCGACCATTTCGAGCGCGCCCTCGTCGCCGACCAGCGAATCCGGCAGTTTGGACGTCGCGTGCCGTTCCAGTGCCAGCGCCATGTCGGCGGGGGTCATGCCGCACCCGTCGTCGGCCACCTCAATCCGCGAAAGGCCGCCCTCCGAGAGGGTTATGGCGATCCGCCGGGCACCCGCATCGATCGCATTCTCGACCAGCTCCTTCAACGCGCTGGCGGGCCTTTCCACCACTTCACCGGCGGCGATACGGTTGACGAGATGTTCAGGCAGACGGCGTATTGACACCGCGCAAGCTCTATACCAAGCGAACGCATCCCGCGAGCCCCTCCGCCAGACGTGACGAACTTCGTGACCGACATGGTCTGCGGCGGGTCTCCTGGAACTCCCGCGTCCCGCATACGGAACCTAGCGCTCGATGGCATTTCCTCGCTTCTTCAAATTCATGTCCCATGACATGGCGATCGATCTCGGCACCGCGAACACGCTGGTCTACGTCCGCGGCCGCGGCATCGTGCTCAACGAGCCGTCGGTGGTCGCGGTCGAGACGATCAACGGCGTGCGCCGGGTGAAGGCGGTCGGCGACGACGCCAAGCTGATGATGGGCAAGACGCCGGGCTCGATCGAGGCGATCCGGCCGCTGCGCGACGGCGTCATCGCCGACATCGACGTGGCCGAAGAGATGATCAAGCATTTCATCCGCAAGGTGCACGGACCGCGCAAGTTCGCGCGCTGGCCCGAGATCGTGATCTGCGTGCCGTCGGGTTCGACCAAGGTCGAGCGTCGCGCGATCCGCGACGCCGCGTCGAACGCGGGCGCGAGCCAGGTCTATCTGATCGAGGAGCCGATGGCGGCGGCGATCGGCGCCGACATGCCCGTCACCGAGCCGATCGGCTCGATGGTCGTCGACATCGGCGGCGGCACCACCGAGGTCGCGGTGCTGTCGCTGCGCGGCCTCGCCTATACCACCTCGGTCCGCGTCGGCGGCGACAAGATGGACGAGGCGATCGTCAGCTACGTCCGCCGCAACCACAATCTGCTGATCGGCGAGGCTACCGCCGAGCGGATCAAGCAGGAGGTCGGCATCGCGCGGCCGCCCGCTGACGGCATCGGCAAGATCATCTTCGTCAAGGGCCGTGACCTCGTCAACGGCGTGCCCAAGGAGATCCAGATCAACCAGGGCCAGATCGCGGAGGCGCTGAGCGAGCCGGTCGCGACGATCGTCGAGGGCGTCCGCGTCGCGCTCGAGAATACCGCACCCGAACTCGCCGCCGACATCGTCGACCAGGGCATCGTGCTCACCGGCGGCGGCGCGCTGCTCGAGGGGCTGGACGAGGTGCTGCGCGACGAGACCGGCCTGCCGGTCACCGTCGCCGAGGACCCGCTGACCTGCGTCGCGCTCGGCACCGGTCGCGCGCTCGAGGATCCGATGTTCCGCGGCGTGCTGCAGACCGGCTAAGCCGCGGACGTTCTTTCACACGAGACGGGGGGACATCGGCGCATGGCGCCTGCCCGCGACCGTCGCACGGGTTTCTCGCGGCGACGGCAGTATAGTACGTTCTTCGGCTACGTGCTCGCAGTGGCGGGCGCGGTGGTCGGTGCCGCGCTGCTCGCCGCCTCCATCTTCAATCCGCCCGCGTTCAGCGCGGCGCGGATGGCGGTGGCGAGCGTCACCGCGCCCGTCGCCAGCGTGCTCGACGCCGGCGTCGACGCGGTCGCGTCGGTGCCGGAGGCGATCGGCACCTGGTTCCACGTCCACGGCGAGAATGCCACGCTGCGCGCCGAGGCCAAGCGCCATCGCGCGCTGCTCACCAAGGCGCGGGTCATCGCCTATGACAACCGCCGCCTGCGCGCGCTGCTCAAGGTACGCGACCGCACGCCCGAACCGGTCGTCGCGGCGCGGCTCGTCGCCTCGACCGCATCGAGCGGCCGGCGCTTCGCCTTGCTCGACGCCGGGCGGGTGCAGGGCGTCACCCCGGGCATGCCCGTCCGCGGCCCCGAAGGTCTGGTCGGCCGCGTGCTCGAAGCCGGGCCGTTCGCCGCGCGTGTGCTGCTGATCACCGATCCCGACAGCCTGGTGCCGGTACGCCGCACCCGCGACGGCATGCCGGCGATCGCCGCCGGCCGCGGCGACGGCCGCGTCGACATCCGCTCGGTCAACGCCGCCAACGTCCGCTTCGCGGCCGGCGACATGTTCGTCACCTCGGGCACCGGCGGCCTCTACGCGCCGGGCGTACCCGTCGCGCAGGTCGAGGCGACGGGGTCGGACAGCGTCCTCGCCATTCCGTTCGCCGCGCCGGATTCGCTCGATTTCGCGTTGGTAGAACGCCCGTTCATGCCGCTGCCGCCGCCCCCGCCGCCGCGTGCCGCCGCCCCCCCCGCGACGCCGTCCGCGCCCGCGCCAGCCCGTTGAGCGGGGTGACGCCCATGTCCCGCTCCACGATCGATTATCGGCCCTTCGAACCGCCGCTGCCGCCCGGCCGGGCGCGGGCGGTGCCGTGGATGAGCGTCCTCGGCGGTTCCGCGCTCACCGCGGTGCTGCCGGTCGTCGCCAGCCTCGCGCTGGTGCCGCCGCTGGGGCTGCTGATGCTGCTGACCTGGCGACTGCTCGCGCGCTTCGCGCTGCGCCCATGGGCCGCGGCGCCGCTCGGCCTGTTCGACGATCTCGTCAGCGGTCAGCCGCTCGGTTCGGCGGTGCTGCTCTGGTCGCTCTGCTTCATCGCCATCGATCTCATCGAGCAGCGACTGGTGTTCCGCGACTTCTGGCAGGACTGGCTGATCGCCAGCGGCGCGCTCGCTTTCTGCCTCACCGTCGGGCGCTGGATCGCGCTTCCGCTCGGCGCGCACGTCGATCCCGTGCTATTGGCGCAGATCATGATCGCGGTGATGCTCTTCCCCCTCTCGGTCCGCTTCGTCGCCTGGATCGACCGCAAGCGCGGACCGGCCGCATGATCCGCCGCTCGCCCCGCATCGTCACCGAGGCGATGCAGACGTACAGCTTCTCGCGCCGCACCTGGCTGCTCGGCACCGCACAGGCGGGGGTCGGCGTGTTGCTCGCCGCGCGGATGGGCTGGCTCGCGATCGCGCAGAACGAGAAATACAATCTCCTCGCCGAGAGCAACCGCGTCAATCTGACGATGATCCCGCCGCGCCGCGGCTGGATCATCGACCGCCACGGCGCGCCGATCGCCAACAACCGCACCGACTTCCGGATCGACATCATCCCCGACCGGCTCGAGGGCGGCGACGCCGGCCGCGACCGCGTGCTCGGGCTGCTCGCGCGGCTGCTCGATTTGACCCCGGACGACGTCGAGCGGATCAGGATCGACCTCAAGGGCGCGGCCGGCTTCCAGCCCGTCCAGGTCGCCGAGAACATCAGCTGGGACCGGTTCGCCGCGATCAGCCTGCGCCAGCCCGAGTTGCCCGGCGTCGCGCCGACCCGCGGCTTCGCGCGCGCCTATCCCGCCGGTGCCGCGGTCGCGCATCTCACCGGCTATGTCGGCGCCGCCAATGCCGAACAGTTCAAGAAGACGCGCGACCCGCTGCTCGTCACCCCCGGCTTCAAGCTCGGCAAGGACGGGCTCGAAAAGCAGCTCGAGACGCAATTGCGCGGCACGCCGGGCGCCAAGCGCGTCGAGGTCACCGCGCGCGGCAAGGTCGTCGCCGAATTGCCGACCCGCGCCGACGTGCCGGGCAAGACGCAGCGGCTGACGATCGATGCCGGCTTGCAGGAATATGCCGCGCGCCGGCTCGGCACCAATTCGGGCTCGACGGTGGTGATGGACTGCCGCACCGGCGAGATGCTGGCGATGGTGTCGATGCCCGCCTACGACCCCAACAGCTTCTCCGACGGGATCAGCCATCTCGAATGGAAGATGCTGTCCGACGACGACCACGTGCCGCTGATGAACAAGGTGACGCAGGGTCTGTATCCACCGGGGTCGACGGTGAAGCCGATGAACGGCCTCGCCTTGCTCGCCGCGGGCGTCGGTGCGCACGACCGCATCGTCTGCTCGGGCGCGTTGCGCGTCGGCACCGGCATCTTCCACTGCCACAAGAAGGGCGGCCACGGCCCGCTCGACCTCAAGGGCGCGATTGAGCAGAGCTGCGACATCTATTTCTACGAGATGATCCGCCGGCTCGGCTATGACAAGATCGCGCCCATCGCCCGGCTGGTCGGGCTCGGCCAGAAGTTCGATCTGCCGATCGCCACGCAGCGCTATGGCACGGTACCGGATTCCGAGTGGAAGCTGCGCAAGTACAAGCACAATTGGACCGTCGCCGACGGCCTCAACGCGTCGATCGGCCAGGGCTATGTGCTTGCCAACCCGCTCCAGCTCGCGGTGATGGCGGCGCGCATCGCCTCCGGGCGGACGCTGCAGCCGAGCCTGCTCGCCAACCACGTCCACCTCGACGCCCCCGCCCTGCCCGTCGCGTCGGAGCATCTCGCGATCGTCCGCGATGCGATGTATGGCGTGATCAACCAGGGTGGCACCGGCGCCGCCGCGCGGATGCTGGTGCCCGGCGTCGCCATCGCCGGCAAGACCGGCACCGCGCAGGTCCGCCGCATCACCATGGCGGAACGGCGCAGCACCGGCGTCATCAAGAACGGCCAATTGCCCTTCAAGATGCGCGACCACGCGCTGTTCGTCGGCTTCGCCCCCGCCGACAACCCGCGCTACGCGATCGCGGTGGTGCTCGAACACAATGGCCACACCGTCCGCAACCTCGACACGCCGATGATCGGCCGCGACATCATGACCTATCTGTTCGATCGCGACCGCGCGATGAAGAGCCTCGCCGACGTCGAGCCGACCTGGGGCGGCGACATCGGCACGCGCATGGCGGCGCAGGCTGCCGCCTACCGCGCCGCACAATCGCCGCCGCCCGCCGCCAACGCCACCAAGACCGACGCGACCGTGCCGAGCGATTCCGATGCGGTGGAGGCGGCAACCGATCTCGCCAACCAGACCCAGGCGGCGCTGGCCACCCCCGGTCCGGTCGGCAACACCGTCGCCGAAGACGGCACGACCGAACGAAGCGAACCATGACCCGCAGCCGTATCGTCCCCGATCCCATCGCCCGCCAGCCGTGGCGCGTCATCCTGCTGGTGGTGGCGATCGGTGCGTTCGGCCAGATCGTGCTCTATTCCGCCGCCGGCGGCTCGCTCCAGCCCTGGGCGCTGTCTCAGGGCATCCGCTTCTTCGTGCTGCTCGGCGCGGCGCTCGGCATCTCCTATGTCCCCGAGCGGATCTGGAAGGCGTCGGCGCTGCCCGCCTATGTCGTGATCGTCGTTGCGCTGGTGCTGGTCGAGCTGGTCGGCGCGGTGCGCGGCGGCAGCCAGCGCTGGCTCGACGTCGGCATCAAGCTGCAACCCTCCGAATTCATGAAGCCGGTGATCGTGCTCGCCTGCGCGCGCTTCTACGACATGCTGCCGCCCAACGAGACGCGGCGGTTCGGCGCGATCTGGCCCGCCGCGCTGCTGGTCGGCATCCCCGCCGCGCTGATCGCCAAACAGCCCGATCTCGGCACCGCCTTGATGGTCTGCGGTGGTGGCGTGGTCGTCATGTTCCTGGCGGGTGTACCCATGCGGCTGTTCATCGGCGGCGCCTTGGCCCTCGCGGTCGCCGCGCCGATCGCCTTCAACTACGTGCTGCACGATTATCAGCGCAACCGCGTGCTGATCTTCCTCGATCCCGAGAGCGACCCGCTGCGCACCGGCTATCACATCAGCCAGTCGAAGATCGCGATCGGGTCCGGCGGGATCTGGGGCAAGGGCTTCCTCAACGGCACGCAGAGCCATCTCGATTATCTCCCCGAAGGCCACACCGACTTCGTCTTCGCGACGATGGCGGAGGAATGGGGGCTGGTCGGCGGCTGCCTGCTGATCCTCGCCTTCATCCTGGTGGTGCGCTGGGGGGTCAACGTCGGCCAGCACGCCACCACCCGCTTCGCGCGCCTCACGGCTGCCGGGCTGGCGACGACGATCTTCTTCTACGTCGCAATCAATCTCGCGATGGTGATGGGCCTCGCGCCGGTGGTCGGCATCCCCCTGCCCCTCGTCAGTTTCGGCAGTTCCGCGCAGATGACCGTCCTGCTTTGTATCGGCGTTCTGATGTCGATCGACCGCCAAAACCGCCGTGCGGTACGCTGGTGAGACAAAAAATGCCGCAGGTGCAAAAAAGGGTTTGCAACCTGCGGCACGACTGCTAATTGGCCGCCTCCCGACGGGGCCGGCGCCTCTCCAAAGCGCCAACATCAGGCCAGGTCATGGACGCATAGCTCAGTTGGTAGAGCAGCTGACTCTTAATCAGCGGGTCCTTGGTTCGAGCCCAAGTGCGTCCACCACCCCTTCCACCGCAGAGAACCGAAGTTTTCGACAGCGGCGGAGGCATGTCTATTCGACATGTTCCGATACGATTTCCGACAAATCTTCCCGACTTTGATGACGTGCGCGCGGCGCGCCGCGGCATTTTGTAAGCGTTGTCAGCGGTCGCCTTGCGGCCGATCCACGTGACGTCGAGCGTTGCGTCACTGGAGATCGGTAACACATCGCCGCTTACCGACCGGACCTTCGCGATCCTGCCGTGACGGAAGCCGGCGACGGTCATCTTCTTCGGCAGCGCTGCCTTGAAGCAGATCGCGCGGTGCATCGACGGGATGCCGGGCTTTTCATATCTTTGCCGCTACGCTCCTCCACGACAATGACGGCGGCGAGGCGCGACGTGCGCGCGAGCTTGTCCCCGACTGCTTCTGTCGGTGATTCTCTGATTCAGCGAGGTATGACACCCGAACTTAGACGACCAACGGTAAGGGCCAGCGATAGTATCCTCGAAGTGCCTTTCAAGAGGCTGTTGCCGCATTGCAACACGCTCTCCGTGCCGTTTGCGGCGATCGGATACGCATCGAAGGACGGCGGTTTCATCACCTGACAGGCTGTGTTTCGCCTGCCGCTTACAAGGTGATTGATATGAAGAAGCTGCTTCTCGCAGCGGCCAGTGCCGCGTTCCTGATCCCCGCCGCAGCCGTCGCTCAGGACACGACGTCCGACGGTTCGCGCGCCTTCGGGATCGATCCCTATGTCGGCGTGACCGGCGTGTACGAAGGCTTTGAAAGCAACCCGGGCCATGGCATTCCCTTCTCGGCGCCCGGTGATCGCCTGAAGGGTGGCCTCGTCGAGGGCGTCGCGGGCGTGAACGTGCCGCTCGGTTCCTTCTTCGTCGGTGTCGAAGGCAATGCCGCCAAGGGCTTCAGCGGCGACATCGACTGGGAATATGGCGTCCACGGCCGCGCCGGCGTGCGTGCAGGTGAAACCGGGTTGGTCTATGGCAAGGTCGGCTATCGCTGGGTGAACTTCGATCGCTACGGCAACAACAGCCCCGACTTCGGCCGCATCTCCTACGGCGTCGGCGGCGAGTTCGGGCCCAAGGCGATCGGGCTCGACGGTCTCGTGAAGAAGGAAGGCGTGCGCTTCCGCGCCGAAGTCGCCACGACCGGGAATTTCGAGACGGTCCGCCCCTCGTTGGGGATCATCGGCCACTTCTGATCCGTTTCAGGACTGTTGCCTCACGGAGCCTCGGACCACGTGTCCGGGGCTCTTCGTGTCTTGGCATCCCAGCGACGTATCGCCTTTATATCGCGGGATAGTTTGAGTCCGCAGGGGCCGATGTCGCCGATGGACTGTTGAGGCCCCGCGCGTGATCTCGTCCGCCGCGCTGGAGCCAGGATATGTCGCTGAAAGATATCGTTGATAACACGGCCGCCGCGGTCGGTTCCGTTGCCGCGGCCGCCGCTGATCCGGTCGACGCCAAGGCGGAGCGATCGGCGTTGCTCACCGATCTGCGTCAGGCGCGAACCGCGTTTGACACGAACCCGTCCGCACCGGCCGGCGGGCGGTGGCTCGCCGCCGACGGCGCCGGACGCGTGGCGTTCACGCCGATGCGTCCCGACGGCCAGCCTATGGTCATCGGCGGGCAGTCGGTCACCTTCTGGCAGGCCGAAGCGCTTCCGGCGATGCTCGATGCGTTCGAAGCTGCGATCAACGCCGGCGAACTCGACCCGCAGCTGACCGGATCGACCCCGGCGGGACATTCGCTCCCGTTGGAGCGGCTCGCGAACACATCGCCCCAGCGTCCGACGCCGGATACGGCAACATATTGAAATAGAGCCTATGCGCTGCTCGGCGCGTTCACTCGACCGAGAGGTGCGCATGCCCGACTGGTCGTCGATGTTCAAACCCGAGCTGTCGCTATGGGAGGTGATCGCGCGCGGCACGATCATGTACCTCTTCCTGTTCCTGGTGATGCGCTTCCTGCTCAAGCGCGAGGGCGGACAGGTCAACATCGCCGACATCCTGGTCGTCGTGGCGGTCGTCGATGGCGCGCAGCCGGCATTCAGCGGCGACGCGCAGTCGATCACCGAGAGCGCCGTCTTCGTTCTGACGATCCTGTTCTGGAGCTGGGTCCTCAATTGGGCAAGCTACCATTTCAAGCCGCTCGCCTTCCTCACCGCCGCTCCCCCGATGGTGCTGGTCGAGGATGGGAAACTCAATCGTGCCAACATGCGCAAGGCCTTGATGAACCGAGAGGAGCTGATGCAGCAGCTGCGGGAAGAGGGCGTCGAGGATCTCGAGCTTGTCCATCACGTCATCATGGAAGGCGATGGCGAGATCAGCGTGATCAAGAAGGACGATGCGGCGTAACGAAATGAAGGCCCATCCGGACCGAGCAATCTTTCCTTACGATATCTGAACGAACCGAAACGGACCTGCCGCGTTGAGCGCGCATGCGGGGGGTAAAGTCAGGAGCTGCGATCGCCACGGCGATCGCGCTGGCCGGATGCAACATGCATCAATCGACGTTGGCGCCATTCGGTGCCGACGCCGTCGACATACGGCGGCTGTTCCTGTTGATGCTGGTCGGCGCCGTCGTCATCGCGACGGGGCTCGCGCTCCTGATGCGCCATGCGGTGCGGGCGCGGGAAGGCGCGCTGACGCATCAAAAGGGGATGCGCGTCGTCCTCTGGCTCGGCGGGGTGATCCCGACCGTCGTGCTGCTCGGCCTGCTGGTCTACTCCCTACCTTATATGAAACCACGCCCGGTCGGCCCCGCCGACATGCGGATCGCGGTCGAGGGCGAGCAATTCTGGTGGCGCGTCACCTATCGTCCGCCCGGCGGCGGCGCTGTGGAAACCGCGAACGAGGTGCGCATCCCCGTCGGCCGCACCGTCGCCTTCCGCCTGACCGCCGCCGACGTCGTCCACAGCTTCTGGATTCCGGGGCTCGGCGGCAAGATGGACATGATCCCGGGTCGCACCAACACGCTCGTCGTCCGCGCCGACAAGGCGGGGCGCTATCGCGGCCAGTGCGCCGAATTCTGCGGGCTCAGCCACGCGCTGATGGCGCTGGACGTCATCGCGATGGAGCCCGCGGCGTTCGACGCCTGGCTCGCCGCGCAGCGCCGCCCGGCGCCCCCCGCCGCCGCCGATCCCGGCGCGCGGCTGTTCGCCGCCAACGGCTGCACCGCGTGCCACGTCGTCGGCCGCAGCAGCGCGCGCGGCATCGGCCCCGACCTCACGCATTTCGGCGCGCGCGAGACGCTCGCCGCGGGCATCCTGCCGATGAACACCGCCAATGTCGCGCGCTTCATCCGCCATCCCGAAGCCACCAAGCCCGGCGTGCGTATGCCCGCCTTCCCGCAGCTCTCGCACGGTGAGGCCATTGCCATCGCCCGCTATCTCCAGGGCCTGAAATGAGCCTCCACGCGCAAGACGATCCGCAGCTCCGCGCGGCCCAGGAAGAGCGGCTGCGTGCGGTGTGGAAGCCGCCCTCGGGCTGGTTCTTCCGCTGGACCGACGTCAACAACAACCGCATCGGCGTCTGGTACACGCTGACCGCCTTCGGCTTCATGCTGTTCGCCGGCGTGCTCGCGCTCGTCATGCGCACGCAGCTGGCGGTGCCGGACAATGATCTCGTCTCGGCGAACACGTTCAATCAGCTGTTCACGCTGCACGGCTCGATGATGATGTTCCTGTTCGCCGTGCCGATGTTCGAGGCGGTGTCGATCATCCTGCTGCCGCAGCTGCTCGGCGCGCGCGACCTGCCCTTCCCGCGCCTGTCGGCGTTCGGCTATTGGAGCTTCCTGCTCGGCGGCGTCTTCGTCGGCGGATCGATCTTCTTCAACGCCGCGCCGGACGGCGGCTGGTTCATGTACCCGCCGCTGACCACGCGGACCGATCTCAGCGGGCTCGGCGCCGACATCTGGATGCTCGGCCTCAGCTTCATCGAGGTATCGTCGGTCGCCGCCGCGGTCGAGCTGATCGTCGGCGTGCTCAAATGCCGCCCGCCGGGCATGCGCCTCAACCTGATGCCGCTCTACGCCTGGTATATCCTCGTCGTCGCGGTGATGATCCTGTTCGCCTTCCCCCCGCTGATCGCGGGCGACCTGCTGTTCGAGATGGAGCGGCTGCTCGGCTGGCCGTTCTTCGACGCGGCCAAGGGCGGCGATCCGTTGCTGTGGCAACACCTGTTCTGGATCTTCGGCCACCCGGAGGTCTATATCGTCTTCCTGCCGTCGATCGCCCTGTTCGCGATGATGATCCCCACCTTCGCGCAGCGTCACCTGCTCGGCTATCCGTGGATCGTGCTCGCGGCGGTCGGCACCGCCTTCCTGTCGTTCGGCCTGTGGGTCCACCATATGTTCGCGACCGGCCTGCCCAAGATCAGCCTCGCCTTCTTCTCCGCCGCCTCCGAAGCGGTGGCGATCCCCACCGGCGTGCAGATCTTCGCCTTCATCGCGACGCTCTGGGCGGGCAAGGTCAAATGGTCGGTGCCTTTGCTCTATGCGAGCGGCAGCCTCGCGGTGTTCGTGATCGGCGGACTGACCGGCGTGATGGTCGCGATCGCGCCGTTCGACTGGCAGGCGCACGACACCTATTTCATCGTCGCGCACCTGCATTACGTGCTGATCGGCGGCACCCTGCTGCCGTTGTTCGGCGGCCTCTATTATTACTGGCCGCTCATCACCGGCAAGAAACTGTCCGACCGGCTCGGCCGCATCGCCTTCTGGATCATGTTCGTCGGCGTGAACCTGTCCTTCTTCCCGATGCACCTGTCGGGGCTGGAAGGGATGCCACGACGCGTCTTCACCTATCCCGCCGACCTCAACATCGGCTGGCTCAACCTCGCCTCGACCGCGGGCGCCTATCTGTTCGCCACCGGTGTGCTGGTGCTGGTGGTCGACCTCGCGCTGTCGCCGACGCGGCAGAAGGCGCCGCGCAACCCGTGGAACGCGGGCACGCTCGAATGGCTCGCGCATCCCGACGACGAGGATTGGGGCATCCGCTCGGTGCCGCTGATCGAGAGCCGCTATCCGATCTGGGACCAGAAGGATTTCGTCGCCAAGGTCGACGAAGGCCGCTTCTTCCTCCCCGACGCCGAAGAGGGCCGGCGTGAGACGATCATCACCTCGGTGCTCGACGCTAGGCCGGTCTCGGTGATCCGCCTCGGCACGCCGAGCGTCAAGCCGATGATGACCGCGGTCGCGCTCGGTGCGGTGTTCATCCTGACCACCTATCACCTGTATCTGCTGTCGGCGCTCAGCGGCGTCGTCACGCTCGCCTGCGTTTTGTGGTGGCTGTGGGACACCGCCGAAATCCCCGAAAAGCCCGAAAAGCCGATCGGCCATGGCATTACGCTGCCGCTTTACATCTCCGGCCCCGCCGCGCCGGGCTGGTGGGCGATGTTCATCACGATGATGGCCGACGCCACCGCCTTTTCCGGCCTCGTCTTCGGCTATTATTTCTACTGGACGATCCACCCCGATTTCGGCGCCGGCTTCGACGGGCCGGGGGCCTATTGGCCGATCGTCACGCTGCTGCTGTCGCTGGCGAGCTGGGCGGCAACCGTCGCCGCCCGCGGCATCCACGCGCGCGGCGCGGTGCTGCCGGCACGGGCGTTGCTCGTCGCCGGGGCGATGGCAGCGATCGCCAGCCTGGCCACCGGCCTGCGCTGCCTCGACGGGCTCGATCCGAAAGCGAACGTCTATCCGGCGATCGTCTGGGTGCTGGTGATCTGGACGCTCGTCCACGCCGCGATCGGCGCGATCATGCAGCTCTATACGCTTGCGCGCAGCCTCGCCGGACGGATGACGCCGACGCACGACGCCGATCTGCGCAACATTACCGTCTACCAGCATTTCTTCGCGCTCACCGCGCTGGTCGCCTATCTGACGATCGGCCTGTTCCCGGAGGCGGGGCTGTGAGGCGCTGGCTGCGGCACGCGCGCCGGCTCAACGTCACGCTGTGGACGCTGATCGTCCCGCCGACGACCTGGGCGGTGCATTTCCTCTTCTCTTACCTCTGGGCGGCGGTGTCCTGCGCCAAGCTCGGGACGTGGGCACGTTTCCCGACGGCCTTCGCCATCGGCACGCTGGTGGCGCTGCTGGTGATCGCCGCGGCAGGCGTGATCGCCTGGCAGCAGGCACGCACCCCCGGCGCACCCGCGCCGCATGACGAGGGCACCGACAGCGACCGCCTGCGCTTCCTCGCATATTCGACGCTGCTGCTGTCGGCGCTGAGCTTCGTCGCAGTGGTGTTCACCGCGATGCCGGTCATCGTGCTGAGCGACTGCCGGTGAGGCGCGCCAGCCTCGCCGCCGGCCTCGCGCTGCTGCCGCTCGGCTGGGTGCTGAGCAGCCGGGGCATGACCGGCCATATGGCGGCGCATATGATCGCCGTCGCGATCGCCGCGCCGCTCGTCGCGATCGGCGTACAGCATGGCCGCTGGGACCCGGCGACGCGCTGGCCGCGGCTCGCCGCACCGCTGCCTGCCGCGCTGATCGAGGCGGTGATCGTCTGGGGCTGGCATGTCCCCGCGCTGCGCCGCCTCGCCGATCACCAGCCGGCATGGCTGATCCTCGAACAGGCGAGCTTCCTCGCCGCCGGGCTGCTGCTCTGGTCGGCGGTGCTCGCGCCCCGCCATCGTGCCGCCGGCGTCGGCGCCTTGCTCGTCACCTCGATGCACATGACGCTGCTCGGCGCGCTGATCGGCCTCGCCCCCCGCCCCCTCTACACGCACCACGGCGCCGACGCGCTGATCGACCAGCAGATCGCCGGCGTCGTCATGCTGCTCGTCGGCGGCGTCGCCTATCTGCTCGGCGGGCTGGCGATGCTCGGCCGGCTGCTCCAGACCCACAACGAGGCCATCGCATGACGATCCGCATCACCTGGGCGCGCGCGGTCGCGACGCTGGTCGGCCTCGCCGTCGCCGGGCTGCTCTTCGCCTGGTCGGGCGTGTTCAACATCGCCGCATCGAGCGGCCACTGGCCGATCACCGACTGGTTCCTGCACTGGACGATGCGCAATTCGGTACGCACCCATGCCGCCTTCACCAGCCCCGACGATCCCGCCGACCGCAGCGGCCTCGTCAGCGCCGCCAGCCATTTCGCCAATGCCTGTGCGGTCTGTCACGGCGCCCCCGGCATCAAGCCCGCCCCG
Source organism: Sphingomonas sp. GW821-FHT04B01 (assembly GCF_059420425.1). Lineage (NCBI taxonomy): Bacteria > Pseudomonadati > Pseudomonadota > Alphaproteobacteria > Sphingomonadales > Sphingomonadaceae > Sphingomonas > Sphingomonas sp. GW821-FHT04B01. The sequence goes on from NZ_JBWKTR010000003.1 coordinate 89,712, forward strand.
GTCATGCAGGCGGCGACCCCGCCCGCCCCCGACCTCGCCGTCAATGCGAAGCAATGGACCGACAAGCAGCTCTTCTGGATCCTCCAGCACGGCGTCAAATATACCGGCATGCCCGCCTGGGCGGTGCAGGACCGGCAGGACGAGGTGCGCCGCATGGTCGCGTTCGTCCGCCGCCTGCCCGGCATGACGCCGGCACAATATGACGCTCTCGTCGCCGAGGCGAACCCCGGCGCCGATCTCGCGACCTGCACCGGTTGCCACGGCACCGACGGCCGCGGCCGCGGCGCACCCGACATTCCGGTGCTCGGCGGACAGGACCCCGCCTATCTGCTCGCCGCACTGCAAGGCTATGCCGATGGCAGCCGTTCCAGCGCGGTGATGCAGCAGGTCGCGATGCGGATGCCGCCCGAGGCGATGCGCGATGCCGCGCGCCGCTTCGCCGCGATGCCCGGTCTCGGCGCAGCGCCCGCGGGCGACGCCGCCGCCGCGCGGATCGTGACGCAGGGACTGCCCCGGCTCCAGCTATCCGCCTGCGCGAGCTGCCACGCGCCCGGCAAACCCTATCCCGTGCTCGCCGGCCAGCGCCCCGCCTATCTCGCGCAGCGCCTGCGCCACTGGCGCGGCGACGAGACGGTGGTGGACGCGCGCAAGAGCCATGCGACGATGCCGGTCATCGCCCGCCGCATCCCAGAGGAGATGATCGACCCGCTCGCCCGCTATCTCGCCGGAGACGCGGTCGGTCGCGGCAGATGATCCGAGGGCGCCATCGAAGGATCGCACCACAACCGCCGAGGGCAATGAGCCGCTAATCCCTGCAATCGCAGGATTCCATCAACCGACTTCGCGAATCGGGGGGGTGGGGGGTATGGCTTGAGCATGCGTATCGCGATCATCGACACGAGCACGACGCGTGCCGCGATCATCTCCGACGGATTGCGCGAGGCGGGCCTCCACGATCTCGTCCTGATCGACGGCACGCGTGGCATGGTCGCCGCGCTGGAGAAAGCGGCGCCCGACGTCGTCCTGATCAACCTCGAAAATCCGAGCCGCGACGTGCTCGAGGAGTTCTTCGCGGTGTCGCGCGCGCTCGCCCGGCCGATCGCGATGTTCGTCGACCAGAGCGATGCGGAAACCACCGCCGCCGCGGTCGACGCCGGCGTGTCCGCCTATATCGTCGACGGCCTCGCCAAGCAGCGGATCAAGCCCGTCATCGACCTCGCGATCCGGCGGTTCCAGGCGTTTGCCCGGTTGCAGGACGAATTGCACGAAGCCAGAAGCGCGCTCGCCGACCGCACCACCATCGATCGCGCCAAGGCGATCCTGATGAAGCGCCGCGGCATCGACGAGCCGACCGCTTACGGCCTGCTCCGCGCGCAGGCGATGCGATCCAACCGCCGGATCGCCGAGATCGCCGATGCGATCATCACCAGCGACGCGCTCATGGGAGATTTGTGATGGCGCTCGACCGGGTCCGCATCGGGTTCCTGCCGCTGGTCGATGCCGCGCTGCCGATCCTCGCGCGCGAACAGGGGTTCGCCGAAGCCGAGGGGCTGGAGATCGAGCTCGTCCGCGACATGACCTGGGCGACGGTGCGCGATCGGCTGCTCTATGGCCATACCGACGCCGCGCACATGGTCGCGCCGCTGGCGATCGCGACCGCGCTGGGCCGCGGGCGGCCCGCGGTACCGATGGCGGTGCCGTTCGTGCTGGGGCTGAACGGCAATGCGATCACGCTGTCGCTCCCGCTCGCCGCGCTGGTGATGGACGGCGATGCGCTCGGCGATCCGGCCGTGCTCGGCGTGCGGCTGAAGGCGGTCGCGGCCGAGCGTCTCGCCGCGGGGCGGCGGTTGCGGTTCGGCGTGGTGCATCGCTATTCGAGCCACAATTACATGCTGCGCTATTGGTTGGCGGCGACAGGCATCCGGCCCGATACCGATGTCGAGATCGTCACGACCAGCCCGACCTTCGCCGCCGATGCGTTGGCGGCGGGGGAAGTCGACGGCATCTGCGTCGGCGAACCGTGGAACGGCGTCGCGGTCGATCGCGGCGTCGGACGGATCGCGCTGGTCACCGCGCAGGTCTGGCGGCGCGGCGTCGAGAAGGTGCTGGCGATGCGCGCGGCGACGCTGGACGAGCGCCGCGACGTCGTCCACCGCCTGATCCGCGCGCTGCATGCCGCGGCCGCGCATTTCGTCGATCCCGGCACGCGCGAGGCGAGCGCGGCCATCCTCGCGCGACCCGCCTATCTCGACGCGCCGATCGATGCCGTGACGCGGGCGATCAGCGACCGGGTACGGCTCGTCAAGGACGCCGCGCCGATCCACGTCCCCGACTTCATGTTCCAGTATCGCGAGGCGGCGAACTTCCCGTGGCGCAGCCAGGCGGCCTGGCTGTATTCGCAGATGCTGCGCTGGGACGGCACGCCGTTTTCGGCCGGGGAGGCAGCCACCGCGCAGGGCGTGTTCCGTCCCGACGTCTACCGCGCGGCGCTGGCCGGATCGGGCGCGCCGCTGCCCAATGCGAGTTCGAAACTGGAGGGCGCGATCGCCGCGAACAGTATCGGCGCGGGATCGACGCAGGGGCGGCTGATCTTGGGCAATGACGCATTTTTCGATCGGCGCGCCTTCGATCCGGACGATATCACAGGATATTTGAGCAGCTTACCGTAAAGTTGCTGCATCTGCGAAACGGCGCTTGCGTGATCGCGCCACTTCGATCATCCTGACAGCGTTCGGCAAGGGAGTCGGACACGACATCATCGCGAGACCGGTTCCAACGACGGGGCCAGACCGCGCAAGGCGATCCACCGATCGTCGAGAGGCAACGAAGCCGTCCAGATGCGTCCGCAAGGTCGCCGTCTGGGCGGCTTTTTCTTTGTCCAACGCAGATGGGGAAACATCATGCTGTTCGCATCGCCGGGGATCGAAGTCACCGGATCGAAGGCCACGAGGATCGACCTGTTCAGCGCCGCCACGCCGCAGATGCGCGCGTTCCACGTCACCTGGCTGGCGTTCTTCGTGTGCTTCTTCGCCTGGTTCGCGGCGGCGCCGATGATGCCGCTCATCAAGGCCGAGTTCGGCCTGAGCAAGGACCAGATCGCCAATATCAACATCGCCGCGGTGGCCGTCACGATCCTCGTGCGGCTGGTGGTCGGGCCATTGTGTGACCGGTTCGGACCGCGTCGCGCCTATACGTGGCTGCTGCTGCTCGGCGCGATCCCGGTCTTCGGGCTCGCCTTTGCCCGGACCTACGAGACGTTCCTGTTCTTCCGCCTGGCGATCGGTGCGATCGGCGCGTCGTTCGTGATCACCCAATATCACACGAGCGTGATGTTCGCGCCCAACGTCGTCGGAACGGCCAATGCGACGGTCGGCGGCTGGGGCAATGCAGGCGGTGGTGCGGCACAGAGCCTGATGCCGCTGGTGGTCGCGGCGATGATCGGGCTTGGCGTCGAGCACGCCTGGGGATGGCGCGCGGCGATGTTCGTGCCGGGTGTGGCGATGGTCGCGATGGCGTTCGTCTACGCGCGCTACACGCAGGATACGCCGCAAGGCGACATCGTCGACCTCCGCGCGGCCGGCATCGCGCTCGACGGCGGCAAGGCGACCGGCATGGCGATCTTCCGCCGCGCCGCGTCCAATTACCGGACGTGGATGCTCGCCGCGACGTACGGCGCGTGTTTCGGCGTCGAGATCTTCATCCATAACATCGCCGCCAGCTATTACGTCGACCGGTTCGGGCTGTCGCTCACCGGCGCCGGGCTCGCCGCCGGGATCTTCGGCGGCCTCGCGCTGTTCGCCCGCGCGCTCGGCGGCATCGCCAGCGACCGGATCGCGCTCGTCAAGGGGCTCGACGGTCGCGCGTTGCTGCTGTTCGGACTGATGCTCGGCGAGGGTGTCGGGCTGGTGCTGTTCGGCAATGCCGGCAGCGTCATGCCTGCCATCCTCGCGATGACGATGTTCGGGCTGTTCACGCACATGGCGTGCGGTGCGACCTATGCGCTGGTGCCGTTCGTCGACCGCAAGGCGCTCGGCGGGGTCGCGGGGCTGATCGGCGCGGGCGGCAATATCGGCGCGGTCGCGGCGGGATTCCTCAACAAGGCGTCGGCGACGCCGCAGCAATGCCTGATCGTGCTCGGCTATGTCGTCGCTGGCACTGCGGTGTGCGCGCTGGCGGTGCGCTTCTCCGCCGCGCACAAGTCGCAGGAGCAGGCGCTGTTCGATGCGGCGCTCGACGCGCGGCGCGATCGCGGCCTGCCCGGCGGCGGCGCGGTGGCGGCATGAGCCGCTGCCCGACGCCGCGCCGCGACCCGCTCGCCGCCACCACCCGCAAATTCTCGCTGCAACTGGATTGGACATGCTGATGGAACATCGGGTCATCACCCCCGGGTCGGACGCCCGCGAGCATCTCGTCGTGATCGGCAACGGCATGGCCGGATGCCGCGCGGTCGAGGAGCTGATCGCGCGCGATCCCGCCCGCTACCGCGTCACGATCTTCGGCGCCGAACCGCATGTGAACTACAATCGCATCATGCTCTCGCCGGTGCTCGCGGGCGAGAAGACCTTCGAGCAGATCGTCATCAACGACGCGGCCTGGTATGCGGCCAATGCGATCACGCTGGTGACCAGCGATCCGGTGCACGCGATCGACCGCGCCGCGAAGACCGTCACCGCGCGATCGGGGCTGACCGTCGCGTACGACCGGCTGCTGATCGCGACCGGCTCCGACCCGTTCATCATCCCGGTGCCGGGCAAGGACCTGCCCGGCGTCATCTCGTTCCGCGACATGGCCGACGTCGATCACATGCTGGCGGCGGCCGGCCGGGGCGGCGCGGCGGTGGTCATCGGCGGCGGGCTGTTGGGGCTGGAAGCGGCGCATGGCCTGACGCTGCGGGGCATGAAGGTGACGGTGATCCACCTGATGCCGACGCTGATGGAACGCCAGCTCGACGAGGCCGCGGGATGGCTGCTCAAGTCGGCGCTGGAGGCACGCGGCCAGGTGATCCTGACCGAGGCCAACACCGCCGAAATCGTCGGCGACACGCACGTCGAAGGCGTCCTGTTGAAGGACGGGACGCTGATCCCGGCGAGCCTCGTCGTCATGGCGGTCGGCATCCGCCCGTCGGTGGCGCTCGCGCGCGACGCCGGGCTGGAGATCGGCCGCGGGATCAGGGTCGACGACCATATGGTCACCAGCGACCCGTCGATCCTCGCGGTCGGCGAGTGCGTCGAGCATGACGGCAACGTCTACGGCCTCGTCGCGCCGCTCTGGGACATGTGCCGGGCGCTGGCCGATGGCCTCGTCGGGCGGCATAGCGGCTATCGCGGATCGGTGACGTCGACCAAGCTCAAGGTCGCCGGGCTCGACGTATTCTCGGCGGGCGATTTCTCGGGCGGTGCCGGCGCGGAGGACATCGTGTTGCGCGACGCGTCGCGCGGCATCTACAAGCGCGTGGTGGTCAAGAACGACCGCATCGTCGGCGCGGTGCTGTACGGCGACACCGCCGACGGCGGCTGGTATTTCGACTTGCTCAGGCGCGGGGAGGACATCGCCCCCATCCGCGACATGCTGATCTTCGGCCAGTCCTTCGCGTCGGGAGGGGCGCAGGCGGACCCTAAGGCGGCCGTTGCGGCGCTCTCCGACGATGCGGAGGTCTGCGGCTGCAACGGCGTCACCAAAAGCAAGGTCGTGGCGTGCATCGGCGCCGGCAACACGACGCTGGATGCGGTCCGCGCGACCTGCAAGGCATCGGCGTCGTGCGGATCATGCACCGGCCTCGTCGAAACGCTGCTCGCGGTGACGCTGGGCGACGACTATTCGGGCGAACGCACGGTCAAGACGATGTGCAAATGCACCAGCTTCGGCCACGACGACGTCCGCCGCGAGATCGTCGCGCAGGGCATGCGATCGATCCCCGAGGTGATGCAGAAGATGAGCTGGTCGACGCCCGACGGATGTTCGTCGTGCCGACCCGCGCTCAATTACTACCTGCTCTGCGCGCTGCCCGGCGCGTATAAGGACGACCAGCAGAGCCGGTTCGTCAACGAACGGCTGCACGCCAACATCCAGAAGGACGGCACCTATTCGGTCGTGCCGCGGATGTGGGGCGGCGTGACCAACCCGCGCGAGCTGCGCGCGATCGCCGATGTCGTCGAGAAATACGATGCGCCGCTGGTCAAGGTGACGGGCGGCCAGCGGCTCGACATCTTCGGGATCAGGAAGGAGGACCTGCCCGCGGTCTGGGCCGATCTCAACGCCGCGGGGATGGTCAGCGGCCATGCGTACGGCAAGTCGCTGCGCACGGTGAAGACCTGCGTCGGCTCCGACTGGTGCCGGTTCGGCACGCAGGATTCGACCGGGCTCGGCGTCAGGATCGAGCAAATGACCTGGGGCTCCTGGATGCCGCACAAGTTCAAGATCGCGGTCAGCGGTTGTCCGCGCAACTGTGCCGAGGCGACGATCAAGGATTTCGGCGTGGTCTGCGTCGACAGCGGCTACGAACTGTCGGTCGGCGGCAATGGCGGGATCAAGGTCCGCGCGACCGACTTCCTGTGCAAGGTCGCGACCGAGGAGGAGGCGATGCATCATTGCGCCGCCTTCATCCAATTGTACCGGGAGGAAGCGCGCTATCTGGAGCGCACCGCGCCGTGGATCGAGCGGGTCGGCGTCGACTATATCCGCGAACGCATCGCCGACGATGCCGCGGGCCGCGATGCGCTGGCGGCGCGGTTCCTGTTCTCGCAGACCTTCATGCAGGACGATCCCTGGTCCGCGCGCGTCGCGGGCGCGCACGGCGAACAGCATGCGCCGATGGCGCGCTTCACCCCCATCGACGGAACGAGGGAAATGGCATGATCGGCGAATGGCTCGATATCGGCTGGGTCGACGAGATTCCGGTCCGTGGCAGCCGCACGGTGCAGGTCGCCGGCGGCGACGACATCGCGGTGTTCCGCACCGGCGAGGGCAAGGTGTTCGCGCTGGCCGATCGCTGCCCGCACAAGGGCGGCCGGTTGTCGCAGGGCATCGTCCACGGCGGCGCCGTGGCGTGTCCGCTGCACAATTGGCGGATCGCGCTCGATACCGGCGAGGCGCTGGGCGAGGACAAGGGGTGCACGCCGGTGATCCCGGTGAAGGTGTCGGGCGGGCGCGTCCTGATCTGCCGGACGTCGACCATCAAGGCCGCGGCGTGACCGGGGCGCCGCTTCCTGCCCCCGGCGGGGATAACGCGGGGACGAGCGCGCCCATCCGCACCACCTGCGCCTATTGCGGGGTCGGCTGCGGCATCCTCGCGACCCCGACCGGCGAGCGGAGCGCCGATATCAAGGGCGACCCCGACCACCCCGCCAACGCCGGCAAACTGTGCTCGAAGGGCACGCATCTCGGCGAAACGATCGGCCTCGAGGGTCGCCTGCTCACCCCGATGATCGGCAGGCGTACGGCCTCGTGGGATGCGGCGCTCGGCCTCGTCGCCAAGCGCTTCCGCGAGACGATCGCGCAGCACGGCCCGAACAGCGTCGCCTTCTACGTCTCCGGCCAGTTGCTGACCGAGGATTATTACGTCGCCAACAAGCTGATGAAGGGCTTCATCGGCGCGGCGAACATCGACACCAATTCGCGGCTCTGCATGGCGAGCGCGGTGGCAGGGCACGTCCGCGCGTTCGGCGAGGATATCGTGCCGGCGTCCTACCACGATCTCGATGCCGCCGACCTGATCGTGCTGGTCGGATCGAACGCCGCCTGGTGCCATCCGATCGTCTATCAGCGCATCCGCGCGCGCTGCGATGCGGGCGCGAAGCTCGTCGTGATCGACCCGCGCCGCACCGAGACCGCGGATGAGGCCGACCTCCATCTCGCGATCCGGCCCGGCACCGACGTCGCGCTGATGAACGGTCTGCTGGCGTGGTGTCGCGACGCGGGCGTGGTCGACCACGCCTATCTCGCACGCCACGTCGCGACGCCCGACGACTTCTGGGACCGGTGCGAAGGGGGAAGCGACCTGTGGTCGGTGGCGCGCGTCTGCGACGTGCCGCCGCAGGAGCTCAGGCGGTTCTTCGAACTGTTCGCCGCCACGCCCAAGACCGTGACGATGTTCAGCCAGGGGGTGAACCAGTCGCTGGCGGGGACCGACCAGGTCAATGCGATCATCAACCTCCATCTTGCCACCGGGCGGATCGGCAAGCCCGGCGCGGCGCCCTTCTCGATCACCGGCCAGCCCAATGCGATGGGTGGCCGCGAGGTCGGCGGGCTCGCCTCGAGCCTTGCCGCGCACATGGATTTCACGCCCGCGAACGTCGCGCGGGTCGGCCGCTTCTGGGCCGCGCCCAACATGGCGACCAGGCCCGGGCTGAAGGCGGTCGACCTGTTCCGCGAGCTGGGACAGGGGCGGATCAAGGCGATCTGGATCATGGCGACCAACCCCGCGGTCTCGATGCCCGACGCCGGACGGGTGCGCGAGGCGCTCGCCGATTGCCCCTTCGTCGTCGTCTCCGACGTGGTCGACACCACCGACACCTCGGTCCACGCGCACGTCCGCCTGCCCGCCGCGGCCTGGGGCGAGAAGGACGGCACCGTGACCAACTCCGACCGCACGGTCAGCCGCCAGCGCGCGTTCATGGCGGCGCCGGGCGAGGCCAGGCCGGACTGGTGGATCGTGACGCAGGTCGCGCGCCGGATGGGGTGGAAGACCGCCTTCCCCTACGATCGCCCCGCCGAGATCTGGCGCGAGCACTGCCGCCTGTCCGCCTATGAAAACGACGGTACCCGACTGTTCGCGCTGCCCGGCCATGCCGCCAAGGGCAATGCCGAATATGACGCGATGGCGCCGTTCCGTTGGGGCGGCACGCCCTTTTCCGACGGGCGCTTCCCGACACCGGACGGCCGGGCGCGGCTGATCCCCGTCGCGCAGAAGCCGGTGGCGGCGCCGCTCGGCCAATGGCCGATGACGCTCAACACCGGGCGCTACCGCGATCACTGGCACACGATGACCCGCACCGGCCTGTCGCCCAGACTCGCGCGGCACCGCGAGGAGCCGCTGGTCGAGATCCATCCCGACGACGCCTCCGCACGCGGGATCGTCGACGGCGATCTGGCCCGGGTGACGACGCCGCAAGGCAGCAGCCTGTTCCGCGCGACGGTCGTCACGTCGCAGCGGGCGGGCGAGGTGTTCGTGCCGATTCACTGGACCGATCGCACCGCGACGGGTGGCCGCGCCGGCCGCCTCCCCCGCCCGCTCGCCGATCCGGTGTCCGGACAGCCCGGCTTCAAGTCGACGCCGGCCAGGATCGACCGCGTCGAAACGACGTGGCGCGGCTTCCTCATCGTCCGCGGCGAACTCGCGACCCCGCCCGACTGCCTGTGGGCGACACGGGTTGCAGTGCCACACGGCAGCGCATGGGATATGGCAGGCACTGGCGACGCCGACGCGCTCGACGCATCGCTGCCCAAGGGCCAGCGGATCGAGGCGATCGATGCGGCACGCGGCAGCCGCCGGGTCGCGATCCTCGACGGCGGCCGGCTTCAGGCGGTGCTGTTCGTCACGCGCGATGGCAGCCTCCCCCCGCGCGACTGGCTCGTCGCGCAACTGGGCGAGGCGACCGCCGCCCCGACGCTGCTCGCCGGGCGGGCCGCGGGCGTGCAGGTCGACCGCGGGCCGATCGTCTGCGCCTGTTTCGACGTCGGCCTCAAGACCATCCTGGCGGCGATCGCCGACCAGCATCTCGCCGACGTGCCCGCGATCGGGGCGGCACTCGGCGCGGGGACGAATTGCGGGTCGTGCAGCCCTGCCCTCGCCAAACTCCTCGCCACCGAAGGATCGACGCATGCCGCATGATTTCCCACCCGGTTCGGTCTGGCTGGTCGGGGCCGGCCCCGGCGACCCCGACCTGCTGACCCGGAAAGCGGAGCGACTGCTCGCCGCCGCCGACATCGTCTTCTACGATGCGCTGGTCGGCCCGGACATCCTCGCGCGCATCCCGCGCCACGTCGAACAGGTCGGCGTCGGCAAACGATCGGGTCGCCATTCGAAGGACCAGCCCGCGATCAACACGCTGCTCGCCGAGGCGGCGCTGGCCGGCAAGCGCGTCGTCCGCCTGAAGGGCGGCGACCCGTCGATCTTCGGCCGGTCGACCGAGGAGATCGATCATCTCGCCGCGCAGCACATCGCGGTGCGGATCTGCCCCGGCATCACCGCGGCGAGCGCCGCCGCCGCATCGGGCGGCGCCTCGCTGACGCTGCGCGGCCTCGCCCGCAAACTCACGTTCGTTACCGCGCACGCCCGCGCCGGCGAAGCGCTCGACCTCGACTGGCATGCGCTCGCCGATCCCGATGCGACGCTCGCGGTCTATATGGGCCGCGCCGCCGCCGCCGAAGTGTCGCGCAAGCTGATCGCCGCCGGCCGCGCCGGCGACACGCCGGTCATGGTCGCGGTCAACGTGTCGCTGCCGAGCGAGCGTATCGTGCGCGGCAAATTGTCGGCGCTGGCGTTTCTGGTCGAGACGATCAGCGATAGCGACCCGTCGCTGCTGCTGATCGGCGAAGCCGTCGCCAAGACGCGCTACATCGCCGCTACCCGGCTGAGCGGCGAGACGCCATTCTCGTCGAACGCCTCGACCGCGACGTAATAGCCCTGCCCTCTGGTCAGCGCGCGCAACGGCAGTACCGCCGCCGGTCCGTTCGCGACGCGGTCGGCGAAGACCTGATAGGTCAGAGCGAGCCGGTCGGGGCGTATCCCCCAACGCACGTTATAGCCGACGGCCGGCGATCCGCCGCCAGCGGATCGTCGCGTCGCGCGTATCGGCCGCGCGCGTCGCCTCGACCAGGTCGGGTGCGGCGGGGGCCACCCCGCCGGCGCTGCCGAAGACGCGCAGGTCGGCGATCGCGAGATGCGCGCCGCCGATATGACCGTGGACGTAGCGGACGAAGCGGGCGGCCGTCGGTCGCGGTAGTTCGAAATAGGCGTTGGGGCGGTCGCGCCGTGGCGCTTCGGTACGCGCGAGCGGCCGCCATTCCCTCCCGTCGCGCGAGGATTGCAGCTGAAATTCGGTGTAGATGTCGGGAGCGTCGCCGAACCGCCCGGCCTGATAATCCGCGAAATCGACCTGCACCGCGCGTATCGTCTTCACCGCCCCGAGATCGATCGTCAGCGTCGCGCCGGGCGCCTTGTCCGGCGACAGCCAGAAGCTGCGCGGATTTTCATCGGTGGCGTCGCCCGGTCCATGCCCCGCGACGCTGCCGCTCGCCTGCGCGCGCTTCCGGTAGGAGAGCAGCATCCAGCCGGTGAACAGCATATCGGGATCGGTGACGCGCCCGGTCGGCAGCCGCTGCGGGAAGTCGCCGAAGCGGGTCGATACCCGCATCTGCCCATCGGCATCGAACACGGTCGGCCACAGTCCGACGCGCCGCTCGAACGTCCAGTTATAGCCGATCCACGGCGTTCCCGTGTTCCACCAATTGCCGTGCAGATCCTGGAACGTATTGCCATGCCCGGCGCCCTGCACGAAGCCGCCGGGTTTGTAGCCGATGGGATTATAGGCGGCGTAGGTGAATGGCCCCATCGGCGAGGTGCCGACGTAGGTGCCGGTTGCATACGCATTATATTCGGTGCCCGGAGCGCCATATTGCAGATAGTAGCGGCCACGGACCTTGGTCATCCACGCGCCCTCCATATACGGCTTGACCGGCGTGCCGTCGGGGGTGGTGCCGCTGTGATCCTGACCGAAACGCTCCCAGCCGTGACGGTCGGGATCGAGCAGGATGAAGGATTTGCGCGGGCTGCCGTACGTCATCCTGCCGTCAGTGAAGCCGACGGGCGCGCCGTAGATCGGGAAGACGTTCGACGAGTTCCAATAGAGGTACCAGCGCATGTCGTCGTCCCGGAACAGGTCCGGGTCCCATGGTCCGGGCGGCACCTCGCCGGGCTTGATCGTCTCCTCGAAGCCCGATCGTACCGCGCCCGGCAGCGGCGGCATGCGGCGGACGAACAGGTCGATGCGCCCGCTCGCCGGATCGCTGCTGCTGTAGATCGTCCCCTGCGTCGTCATCGACGGCATGATCAACAGCCGCTCGCCGTCCGAGGACACGGCGGGCGCGACGATCCCCTCCGCCGGCCAGCGACTGGGTTTGACGAAGCGCCAGGTGACGAGGTCGGTCGAGCGCCAATATCCGTCCGCCAGCGTGAGGAAGAGGTAATAGGCGCCCTTGAACGGCACGATCACCGGGTCGGCGCCGGTGCGATACGACACGCCCTCGTTGACCTGCTCGAAATTGTAGCGGTAGTCGAGGTCGATTGGATTGGCATAGGTCTGCGCCGGCACGGCGGCAGCGAGCGCGAGCGCGAGCCAGGCGATCATCGCTGCGCCTGGACGAACAGATTCGCGGTCAGCCGCCCCTGCCGCGGATCGGCGCTGAGCGGCAGATCGTCCGGGATGATCCCCGAATGGAGCAGGCAACCCTGATAGATGACGACGCGATCACGCCGCGCGTCGACCCGGCCGATCTGTTCGAACGCGGCGGTGCTCTCGTTGATATAGCCGTCGAGCGCCGGACCGTCCCGACGCGCGGCAGCAAGGAAGGCGGCGCGATTGCCGTCATCGACGCGCTCGATCCCGGTGGCGCGCTGCCGGTAGAAGGCGGTCCCCGCCGGCTGGTCGGACAGATAGTGCAGCACGGCGATATAGCCTTCGTCCGTCGCGTCGAAATGCGGCGCGCGTTGCACCGGCGTGAGCGTCTCCGGCGCGGCGGTGACGATCGAGAAACTCGCCTCGATCCAGTCGAAGCCGTCGATCGCGAAGGCGCCGCCGATGAACGGCGCGACGCGGTCGAGAAGCGCGGTGGCATAATCGTAGGCCGCACCGTCGCCGGCAGCGAGGACGCGGCGAACCCCGGGGTAATGGCCGCCCGCCGCGGGATAAGGCGCCAGCGCCGCCGCGAGATCGACGATCCGGTCGACCGCGCCGCTCGCATCGTCGACGACGACGACCGGGCTCTCGCCGTGCCCGATGCGGAGCAGGCTCGGCGTCATCGTGCCGGTCCTCAGAACTTGTAGCGCGCGCCCACCTGGAACGAGCGCGGCACGCCCTGCGTGTCGTTCTCGCGCTTGGTGGGATTGACGCCCGACCCGGCGCCCCAGGCGGTGTAGGTGCGGTTGACCGAATCGAACAGGTTGAACGCGGCGAAATTGACCTCGAGATCGGTCCCCCACGGCATCCGGAACGTCTTCGAGATCCGCGCGTCGACCGAGGCGTAGCCGACGATCTGGTCGGGCCAGAAGACGCCGCCGAAATTGCCATAGGCGCTGGCGTTCTCGGGCGGATTGGCGGGGAAGATGACTTGCCCGAACGACGGCCCCGAACTGAACGTGCCGGTCAGCGACAGCTTGGTGTCCCATGGCCCGCGCGCGATGCCGGTGCCGACGAAACGCCATTTCTCGACGCCGGCGACGTAATTCCAGCCATAGGCATCGACGCGCGGACCGTTGTAGAATTCGTCGCTCTGCAATTCCTGCGCGACGTTGCTCTTCGCCTGCTGCAAGGTCAGCGTCGCGGTGAAGCCCCATTTCGACCCGGTGACGAACGGCTTCTCCGCGGTGAAATAGACCGCGTTATATTCCGCCTTGCCGTCGTTCGAACCGATGTTGAGCTTGCCGCTATAGCCCGGCAGGATGCCGGAGGCGGGGAAGTTGTCCTCGATCCACTGATCGCCCTGGCTGGTGTACTGGCCGCTCGGAAGGCGGTTGCCGCGCACATATTTGAAGATGTTGTGGCTGCGGATGTGGCTGAAGGTGATCGACGTCTGCACGACGCCCAGCCGCTTGCGCACGCCGAAGTTGAACTGATCCGAATAAGGCAGCTTCGTATCGTTGTTGAGCAGCCAGACGTCGCCGCCGACGCCGGTCGCCGTCGCCGCGGCGCGCAGATTGTCGACGTTCTTGTAGCTGTCGTTCCACACCAGGGTCGTCGCCGGCAGGACGCCGCCATTGCCCTGGCGGAAGCTGGCGCAGGTCGGCTGCCCCGGCCCGTCGCAGAAGCTGAGCGTGACGGTGCGCTGGTACAGCGCCTTGACCGTCTCGATCCCCGCGGTGATGAACAGCGGCCGGTCGTAATATCGCCCGGCGCCGGCGAACAGCACCGTGTCGCGGTCGCCGTTGATATCGTACGAAATGCCCAGCCGCGGCTGGAACGCCTTCCAATACGGCTTCCGGTTGCTGCCGTTCGAGATATAGTCTTCCGGGTTGATCCCCGCCGCCTGCCACGGCTGATAGTTGCGCAGCGCGGTGGCGATTGCGTCGGGCGTGACGAACTTGTCGTTCTTGGCGTTGGTCTCATAGTCCCAGCGGATGCCGGCGTTGACCGTGATGTGATCGTTGACCGTCCAATCGTCTTGGATGAACAGGCCGATCTGCGTATCCTTGACCTTCGCCGCCTGGACCGGGACGACCGACACCGCCGCCTGCTGCGGCGTCGACGCATCGAAGGTCGTGTAGGTCGAGGGGGTGAAATAATAGGAGCCGTTGCCGAGATTGTCTTCGGCGCGCGACAAGTCGTTGAGCGATACCTTGACGCCGGCCTTAATAACGTGCGCGTTGCTGAAGAAGGTGACGTTGTTCTTGAACGTCCAGGTCTTCTGATTGTCCGACTGTTCGAAGCCGTTGGTGCCGAGCGCAGCGACGACCGAACCCGGCTGGCCGAGGATGATCTCCGGACCGCTGCCGGTGCGCGGCGTGCCATTGAAGACGGTGTTATAGGCGATCGTCGCCTCGTTCAGCCAATTGTCGCCCCGGTGATTCCACTCGAGCTGATAGAGGTCGATCTTCGATTGCAACAGATGGCCGTGCGACGGCACCGACGTGCCGCCGAAATCGGCGAGATTGCTCTCGCGACGGAAGAAGCCGCTGAAATTGACCGTGTCGGCGTTGCTGACGAAGGCAGTGAGCTTGCCGAAATACAGCTTCTGGTGGAAGTCCTGCGCATAGCTGCCGTTATATTGATCGGCGATCGCCTGCGGCACGACCTGCGACGGCTGATCGGTGTTGGTGGTGCCGAGCAGCACCGCGGCCGAAGGCGCCTTCTGGTCGGTCGCTTCGAACGCGCCGTAGAAATGCAGCACGTCCTTGATGATCGGGCCACCGAAGTCGCCGCCATATTGCTTGCGGTCGTAATCGCCCTGCTTGAGCGAACCGTCGCGGTTGTTCGCCTTGCCCGGCCGGTCGAAATATTTGGTGCCGTAGAAGCCCTTGGGCTGCCATTCGCCGAAGATCGTACCGTGGAAATCGGTGCCGCCCGACTTGGTCACCGCGGTGATGATCGCCGAACCCGCCTGCTCATACTCGGCCTTGAAGTTCTGCGTATCGACCTTGAACTCCTGCACCGCGAGCTGCGGGAACGGGTTGCCCTGACTGAAGTTCTGGCCGGCGACGCCGCCGTGATTGACCTGGTTCTTGAGGCTCAGGCCGTCGATGAAGACGTTGACGTTGTCGGCGCTGATGCCGCCCGCCTGCACCTGCCGGTTGCTGCGCCCCGGCGTCACCGAGACGCCCGGTGCGAGCGCGGCGAAGTTGAGGAAGTTCCGGTCGCTCTGCGGCAGGCTCTCGATCTGCTGTTGCGAGACGTTGGTGGAGATTTCGGCGGTGCGCACCTCCTGCGTGCGGCGGCCGGTGACGACGATGTCGCTGCCCGTGCCACTGCCCGCGTCGGCGGAGGTCGTCGTCTCGGTCGCGCCGGCCTCGGTCGCCGCGGCGGGGGTGTTGATGTCGAGCGTGATCGTCTGGCCGACCGGCACGACGACCTGCTGCGGCTGCTGACCGTCGACGGCGACGCGATAGGTGCTCGGGCGAATGCCGGGGATGGTATAGGTGCCCGCATCGTCGGTGCGACCGCGGATGACCTGCCCGGTGGTGAGATCGGTGATGACGACGGCGGTACCGGGTGCGGCGCCCGCGACCTTGCCGCGCAGCGTCGACGTCGACTGGGCCAGCGCCGGCGCGCCGACGGCGAGCGCCATGGCAAGCGCCGCGGCCGACATGCCGCGACGGAACCGTGCGGCCTGATACCCTGCTGCCATTGCAAACCCCTCCGTCTGTCACCCGATCTTTGCTTCCACCGGCGCGTCGACGAGCGACGGCAGCGGATCGCGCTGGGCATATGAAACCGGTTACTCGCCTCCGTAACCGGTTACAACACGGCTCGCGCTAAAGACTTGGACCGTTGCGCTCCGGCAACAGTCAGGCCTGGCAGTGGCGGGCGATGAACGCTTCGTGCGTCGGCATCCCGGCGGCGACCTCGGCGATCACCTCCTCGACATCGCCGAGAAAGGCGGCGGCCTGTGCGGCAGGGATCATGTCGACCATCGGATCATAGGCCACGCGCAGGCGCTGGCCGAGCAGCACCTGCACCCAGCTTTCCTCGCGGAACAGCTCGGCCTTGCCGTGCATGAAGAACCGCGCCGACGCCGCGAACAGCGCAAGCCGTTCGGTGAGGCTGTCGGGCACGTCCATATGCTTGACGTAGCGCCAGAATTCCGTGTCTTCGCGGTCGGTGACCTTGTAATGCGCAATGATGAAATCGCGCACGTCGCGATATTCGAAGTCGGTCTGGCGATTGTATTCGGCGATGTCGGCATCCTGAAAGCCGCGCCCGGGGAACAATGCGATCAGTCGGAGGATGCCGGTCTGGATCAGATGGATGCTGGTCGATTCGAGCGGTTCGAGAAAACCGCCGGCAAGTCCGAGCGCGACAACATTTTTTTCCCATGCGCGCCGCCGCTTGCCGGGACGGAAGCGCACCGGCCGTGGATCACCGATCGCCGGGGAGTCGAGATTGGCGAGCAACGTCCGCGCGGCCGCCTCGTCCGAAACGAAGCGGCTGGCATAGACGTGGCCGTTGCCGGTGCGATGCTGCAGCGGGATCCGCCATTGCCAGCCGGCATCATGCGCGATCGAGCGGGTATAGGGCGTCAGCGGCCCCTGCCGTGCGCTCGGCACCGCCAGCGCGCGGTCGCAGAGCAGCCAATGGTCCCATTCCTCGTAACCGACCCCCATCGCATCGCCGATCAGCAGCCCGCGCATGCCCGAACAGTCGACGAACAGGTCGCCGTCGACCGTCCGTCCGTCGGCGAGCACGACATGGTCTAGGAAGCCGTCCTGCCCGCGCCGGTTGGCGGCGACGATCCGCCCCTCGATCCGCTCGACGCCCGCCGCCTCGGCGCGGCCACGCAGGAAGGTGGCGTAAAGCGCGGCGTCGAAGTGATAGGCGTAATCGAGGTCGGCGATCGGCGAATTTGGATGCGCCGGATCGGGCAAGGCGAAACGGTTCATCCGTGCCGCCAGCGTGTTGAGCGCATAATGATCGAGTGGTCGGGCCTCCCCCGTCGCCCGCGCCTTGAGCCAGAATTGGTGGCAGTGCAGCCAGTAGAGGTCCTGACCGATCTTGCCGAACCCATGGATGTAGCTGTCGCCGACGCCGCCCCAGTTGCGGAACTCGATGCCGAGCTTGAACGTCGCCTGCGTCGCGCGGACGAACTCGAATTCGTCTATGCCGGCGAGGCCGTTGAAGGTCCGGATAGCGGGGATCGTCGCTTCGCCGACGCCGATCGTGCCGATCTCCGCCGATTCGATCAGCCGGATCGTATAGACGCCGAGCAAGAGCCGCGACAGCAGCGCCGCGGTCATCCAGCCGGCGGTGCCCCCGCCGACGATCGTGATCGTCTTGAGCGGCGGATTGGGATGGCTCCCGCTCACCCCAGCCATCCGCCGGCGAACCCTGCCCGCGTCAGCCCGCGCCGGATCGTCGGCGAGCGGCGCATCGCCCGCCACACGCCCTCGTCGCGCATATTGGCGATCGCGCCGAGGATCGCGCCCTGATCGATGCCCAGATAATCCCCGTCGATCCAGCCGCTCGTCGCATCCACCGACCCCGCCTCCAGCTTGACGTCGGTATAGCGGAACGACGGGTTGAAGCTGTCGAGGAAGCCATATTTGCCGTAGAGCCCGGGCCATGCCTTCATCGCATTGGCGGCGGGAACGACGATCTCCGGCGCGAAGGCGAGGCTGCCCAGCGCGGCGGTCGGCGCCAGCGTCCCATCGTCACGCTCGTCCGGCTGGCCGAGCGGGCCCCGCGCCGAATAGCCGAAGAACTCCGCGGTCCGTCCCTTGAACGGCAAGCGGAAATTGCCCGGTCCGTCGCAGGCGGTCAGTCCCCAGATATCGCGGCCATAGCCGTCCCAGCGCATCGGGTTGGCGATGCAATAGGCGCGATTGGCATAGGTCGCGCGGCGGCTGTTCTCGAAATAGTCGAAGCCCGCCTGCCGCATCGTCGCATCGCGGATGCCGCGGAAGTCGATCCACATCTGGCTGTACTGATGGCCGAACAGCGGCGCGAAGGCGAGGTGCCGCGTCGTCCCCCGGCCGCGCCAGAAGCCCGGATAGGTTTTCGTCCACGCATCCCACGCCCCGTCGGCGAGCGGCTTGCCCCGGCTGCCGAGGCCGACGATGTAGACCATCATCCCCTCGTTATACCCCTCCCACGGCCGCTCGATGAAGCCCTGCCCCGGGTGCCAGCCCATCGATACGCTGCCACGCGCGTTGGTGAACCACGGCCAGTCGGCGCGATCGGTGATTTGCTGCGCCAGCCGCCGGATCTCCGCCTCCGCCGGGTCGGCGCGATCGTACCAGGCGCCGGCGAACAGGATGCCGAGGAAGAGGAGCGTGGTGTCGACGCTCGACAGCTCGGTATCGCGGAAGCGCTGGCCGGTCTTCATGTCGAGGAAGTGATAGAAGAAGCCCTTGTGCCCGCTCATTCCCGCCGGCGCGTCGCCCTGCGGCGCGGCAGCGAAGAAGCGCAGCGTGGCGAGCGTCAGGTCGCGCGCGGCTTCGCGCCTGATCCAGCCGCGCGTCACCCCGACGGGATAGGCGGTCAGCGCGAAGCCGACCGCGGCGATGCTGGCGAAAGACGGGGTCGGCCAGCGATCCGGCACCAGCCCGTTGTCGCGATTGGCGAGATCCCAGAAGAAGCGGAAGGTCCGCTGCTCCAGATCATCGAACCAGCCGGGCAGCGCGACGCGCGGCGCCGCCCCGGCCAGAGCGGGCAGGCAGGCGGCGGCGGTGGCGAGCGGGGCGCGAACCAGCAGCGCGCGGCGGTCGATCGGGGTACGCATCATGTCGGCAGGGGTCCGGTGGTGGAGCGGATGACGAGCTCGGTCGCGACGATTTCCGTGTCCGGCGACAGCGCACCGCCGTCGAGCGCATCGATCAGCCGCGCGGTGGCGCTCGCCCCCATTTCGGCGAGGTTGATCCGCACCGTCGTCAGGCCGAGATAGCGGGCGAGCGGAACGTCGTCGAAACCGGTGACCGCGATGTCGCCGGGGACCGCCGCCCCCGCCTCGCGCAGCGCGCTCATCGCCCCCAAAGCCATCATGTCGTTGGCGGCGACGATGCCGTCGCACGCCTCGCCCGTGGCGATCAGCCGGCGCACCGCCGCGACGCCCGATTCCTCGCGGAAATCGCCTTCGATGACGATCGGGTCGCTATCGGGTGCGTGCACCGCCATCGCGGCGAGGAAGGCGTCGCGGCGTTCGCGTCCATCGATATTGCCGTCCGGGCCGCTGATGTGCAGGAGCCGGCGGCGGCCGGTCGCGGCGAGGTGCGCGACCGCTGCCCTGATCCCGGCGGCATTGTCGATCCGATAGGCGGCGCGGCCGGTCGTCTCGCGGCAATTGACCAGCACCGCGGGTACGTCGCGTGGCAGCGCCTCGTCGAGCTCGGCGACATCGAGCTGCGGCGCCATCACGATCAGCCCGTCGACGCGCCCGCGCATCGATCGCATCGCCTGCGCCGCCAGCGCCGCATCGGCGTGCATGTTCGACAGCAGAAGGTGATAGCCGCGCGCCGTAACCTCGCGATCCATGCCGCGGACGATCTCCGAGAAGAATTCGCCGTAGAGGTCGGGCAGGACGACACCGATCGCATGGCTGCGGGCCAGCGACAGACTGCGCGCGCCGGCGTGCGGCACATAGCCGAGCGCCTTGGCCGCCGCGAGCACGCGCGCACGCATGTCGGGGCGGACGCTGCTATGCCCGTTGAGCGCGCGCGATACCGACGCGACCGATACCTCGGCGACGCGCGCGACGTCGCGGACCGTGGCGGATGCCTGTTTCATGCCCTCCCCTTGCGTGCCATCCCCGACCTTCTATCGTCGCGACACATCTTGTGCGACGCCGGTGAGCTGTGTAACCGGTTACAGGATAGCGTCAACGCGAAAAGCACCGGGTCCTTCGCGGGTCACCCCGGGCACGCGCGACGACGGCGATGAGGGGACGACCTGGATATGACCGACATCACCATCTCGCGGCGTGCGGCGCTGCTCGGCGCCGGGACGATCGCCGCCTGGGCCGCCAGTCCGGCGCGTGCGCTGCTCGCCGCGGCGGCGGACGACGCCTTGCCCGCCGGGATCGAGGCGATCCTCGCCCGGATGACGCTGGAGGAGAAGGCGGGCCAGTTGCAGCTCAACGCCGCAGCGTGGAGCGGCGGCATCGCCACCGGGCTCAACCCGCCGACGACCGGCGGCCCGAGTTTCGAAGGCCAGCTCGCCGACGCGGTCGCGGGCAAGCTCACCGGCGTGTTCAACGGCAATGGCGCGGTGATGGCGCGGCGGATGCAGCAGGCGGTGATGCGGGAATCGCGGCTGAAGATCCCCTTGCTCTTCGCCGCCGACGTGATCCACGGCCACCGCACCATCTTCCCGGTGCCGGTGGCCGAGGCGGCGAGTTTCGATCCCGATCTGGCGATGCGCACCGCACGCATGGCCGCCTATGAAGCCGCGGCGGCGGGGATCGACTGGACCTTCTTCCCGATGGTCGACATCGCCCGCGACCAGCGCTGGGGCCGGACGATGGAAGGCGCGGGCGAGGACACGCTGCTCGGCCAGATGTTCGCCACCGCGCGCGTCCGCGGCTTCCAGGGCAAGCAGCTCGGCGACATCGACGCGGTGATGGCCTGCATCAAGCATTTCGCCGCTTATGGCGCGGCCGAGAGCGGGCTCGATTACAACAGCGTCGACCTGTCGGAGCGGACGCTGCGCGAAGTCTATCTGCCGCCGTACAAGGCGGGGTTCGACGCCGGCGCGATGAGCGGCATGGCCTCGTTCAACGAGATCAACGGCGTCCCCGCGACCGGCAATGCCTGGCTGATGCAGCAGGTGCTGCGCGACGAATGGAAATTCCCCGGCATCATCGTCTCCGATTACACCGGCGACGAGGAGATGATCGCCGCCGGCTTCGCCAAGGACGGCAAGGATGCCGCGCGCCTCGCCTTTCTGGCCGGGGTCGACATGAGCATGCAGTCGAATCTCTATGCGCTGCACCTCGCCGACCTCGTCCGCGAAGGCGCGGTGCCGCAGGCGACGCTCGACCGGTCGGTGCGGCGCGTGCTGATGGTCAAGCACCGGCTCGGCCTGTTCGACGATCCGTTCCGCCGCATCGATGCCAAGCGCGAGACGGCGCGGTCGCGCACCAAGGCGGCGCTCGCGCTGTCGCGCGAGGCGGCGCAGAAATCGATCGTGCTGCTCAGGAACGACGGCGACCTGCTGCCGCTCGACCCGGCGCAGCGCATCGCGCTGATCGGTCCGTTCGCGAGCGGCCAGCACGACCTCAACGGGCCATGGGTGGTCTATGGCGACAACAACCAGGCGATCGATCTGGCCACCGGCGTCAAGGCGGCGGGCGCGCGTACCGTCAGCGTGACGCCCGGTTCGGGTGTCGAGGAGCCGCTCGTCGGCGGGATCGACGCGGCCGTCGCGGCGGCGCGTGTCGCGGATGTCGTCGTGCTGGCGATCGGCGAGAGCGAGACGATGTCGGGCGAGGCGCAGTCGCGCACGTCGATCACCGTGCCCGCGCCGCAGATGGCGCTGGCCGAAGCGGTCGCCGCGACGGGCAAGCCGATCGTCGTGCTGCTCAAGAACGGCCGCGGGCTCGCGCTGGACGGCGCGGTCAAGGCGGCACCGGCGATCGTCGTCACCTGGTTCCTCGGGTCGGAAACCGGCCATGCCATCGCCGACGTGTTGTTCGGCAAGGTCGGCCCGTCCGGACGCCTGCCGCTGAGCTTCCCGCACGAGAGCGGACAGGAACCCTATTATTATGCGCACAAGGCGACTGGCCGCCCCGCGCCCGACGGCCCGCGCCAGCCGTACAAGGCGCAATGGCGGACGTCGCCCAATGCCGCCCTCTATCCGTTCGGCCATGGCCTCACCTACGGCAAGGTCGGCTATGCCGCCGCGAACGTACCGGCGACGCTGGCGTGGGACGGGCGGATCGAGGTATCGGCGACGATCAGCAACACCGGCGCCCGCGCCTGCGAGGAGCTGGTCCAGCTCTACATCCGCGACCGCGTCGCCAGCATCACCCGGCCGGTGCGCGAGCTCAAGGCGTTCCGCAGACTCGCGCTGGCGCCGGGCGCGAGCGAGACGGTGCGCTTCAGGCTGACCCGCGCGCAGCTCGAATTCCTCGGCGGCGACCTGCGGCCCACGGTCGAACCCGGCACGTTCGACGTATGGATCGCGCCCTCGGCACAAGCCGACGGCGTGCACGGCACGTTCGAGCTGGTGCGCTGATCCCGTTGGCGCATGAACCGTATGCGGCTCATGCGGTGACGGGAATGGTCGGGCGCGCGGCCGGATCGCCCGCGGCCTGCGCCGCATCGAGCACGCGCAGCGCGTTGCCGCCCCACACCTTGGCGACGTCCGCCGCGCTATAGCCGCGTGCGAGCAGCGCCGCGGTGATCTTCGGAAAGGCGGTGATGTCGTCGAACCCCTCGACCCCGCCGCCGCCGTCGAAATCGCCGCTGATGCCGACGTGATCGATCCCGGCCACCGCGATCGCATGCAGCAGATGCTTCATCACGTCGTCGAAGGTCGCACGCGGCACCGGCCAACGGACGTCGATCGCCTTGCGCTCTGCCAGAAACGCTTTGCGATCCGCCTCGGTCATCGTCGCGCGCGGCGGCAGCTTCGCCATCAGCGCCGCCAACGCCGTCTCGCGCGCCGGAATTTTGGGCTGTGCGATCATATAGCCGTCGAAGGCGTTGATCTGCACCACGCCGCCCTTGGCCGCCAGCGCGCGCAGATCGGCGTCGGTGACGTTGCGCGGATGATCAAACATCGCACGCACGCCCGAATGCGACAGAATGATCGGCGCCTTCGACAAGGCGATCGTCTGACGAAGCACGTCGTCGGAAGCGTGACTGCAGTCGATGAGGATGCCGAGCCGATTGGCCTCCGCGACGAACATCCTGCCTTTGGGACTGAGCCCGTGCCATTCGGGCGTGTCGGTCGCGCTGTCGGCGAGGTCGTCGTTCCTGAAGTGGACCGGGCTCATCATCGTGACGCCCAGCCGCTGGAAGCCGCGCATCAGCGACAGGTCGCCCTCGAACGGATAGCCGTTCTCCATACTCATGAAGACGAACCGCTTCTTGGCGGCAACGGCAGCGCGGGCTTCCGCCGAGGTGGTTACCAGCCGGAAGGCGTCGGAATGCCGCGCGACCATCTCGCGGATCTGCACCGCACGCACCAGCGCCGCATCGCGCGCATCGCGATCTCCTTCCGACGTGCGGGGGCCTTGCGCGGTGAAGATCGCGAAGATCCCACCGTCGATCCCGCCCTCGACCATCCGCGGGTAATCGACCTGATCGCCAGTGTCGGCCCGGCTGTGGCGGTCCATGATGCTCCAGCCGGGGCGGCCGAGATTGGCGGGGGTGTCGAAATGCGTGTCGAGCACGATCGCCGCCTCATGCACCTGCCGTGCGTCCTGCGCAGAGGCGGCGAGCGCGAACAGCGCCAGCGGCGCAAGCCATGCGGCGCGCATCAGAACGCCGTCCTCTCTTCGACGTGACGTTCCACCTCGGCGCGGTCCCGCCATAAGGTGCGGAAGGTCTTGGTCGTCAGGAAGCGCAGCTGGTCGCTGTTGTGCTTCGATCCGGGCTGGCTCGCATTGCCATAGCTCATCATGCCCACCGCCTTCATCGGTGTGGAGAATTCGATCATCGACACCCAGGTCTCGCCATGGACCGGCGTGCGTTCGCCGTTCTTCATCGGTCCCCAGGTGATCGTCCGGAACACGCCGGTATTGCCGAAGCCGCCGTTGCCCGGCACGCTGACGTCGCCGAGATGGAAGCGCGAGGCTTCGCCGAACGGGCGGTCGAGTGAGCCGTACAATTGCCGGGTCTTCGCCGCCGCCACCTTCAGCATCGCGACCGCCGCGGCCGGGTCCTTCAGCCCGCGCGGCGTGGCGAGCGGATCGTCGAGCGTCCACTTCACCGCGTAATTGCTTTGGTCGACGAAATTGCGCGGGGTGAACAGCGCCGCCCAGGTCTCGAACAGCAGCGCGCCGCGGGCATCGCCCTCGAATCTGTGGTCCCAGCTCGCGAGCAATGCCGATGCCGCGACGATGTCCGGATCCTTATGGCCTTTCGCTGCGGCGAGCAGATCGGGCAGCAGCCGGTCCGCCATCAGGGACCGGGTTTCCAGCTTGCGCGTGACGAAATCGTCGAACGACAGCTTCGGCGTCGCGGTCATCAGCATGACCGAATGCTGCGCGCGCTGGCTGACCGGGCCGACCGGCGCGACATAGGCGGGGAACGCCTTGGGATCGAGCTGGCGCGGCCAGGTCGCCAGCCAGGGCGGATCGTTGGCGTTCTGGACGAAGCCGCTCGCCGGGTCGACCACCTTGGGCAGGTCGTCATAGCCATGCACGTCGCGCCACACGGTCGCCGGCGTGTCGCCCGCCACCGGCTTCGACCAGGTCGATACGTCGCCGTCCGCGTGGCGCGGCAGGATCCCGTTGTCGATGTACATGATATGCCCGGCGCGATCGGCATAGACAATGTTGAACATGGGCACCTGCATCCGCCCAAGTGCTCGCTGGAATGCCGCGAAGTCGTGCGCCTTGCCCATGTCGAGATATTGCTGGAGCACGCCCGGGCGATCAAGACCGGCGACCTTCAGCGCGATCGTACCGGTGTTGTTGGGCAGGTCGAACACCGGCCCCTGGGTCGCATAGCGCTGCGTAAAGGCGACCGTCTTCAACGTCCCGTCGGGCTGGCGCACCTTGTATCTTTTTTGCGCGGTGGTGAAGGGCAGCACCTTGCCGTCGTAGCGATAACCGCCATCCGCCAGCGTCAGCTTGTAACTGGAATAGCCGAGCATCGTGTTGACGGTGTTGGTAAAGCCGAGATCGTCGTTGAACGCGAAGCGGAGCACCGGCAGCCCGACCTGCGTCGCGCCATAGACGCTGTAACCGGGCGCGGTCAGATGGGCCTCGTAGTAAGTGAGCATGCTCGGTGCCCAGGGGAGATGCGGGTTGGCGAGCAGCATCGCCTTGCCGCTCGCCGAGCGTGACGGCGCCACCGCCCAGGCGTTGGACCCGCCCGCCTCGTTCGTGGTCGGATCGGCGAGCACCTTGCGATCCGACGCGATGTAGACGTAGTTCATCAGCCGGTGGGCGTGCGCCATCACGTCGGTGCCGCTGACCGGCAGCACGCGCCGCATCGCCGGGGCGATCGCATCGGGATGCGCGGCGGCATAGGCGTTGATCCCCGCGGCGAACGCGTCGAGATCCGCCCGCATCTGCGGCGTCTGCTGGCGGAACCACGTCACCGCGCGGGTCGGCACGTCGTTGGCGACGAGCCAGCGGTCCTGCGTCTCGTTGTCCGCGCCGCCCCAATATTCGGCGGCGCGTCCCCGCGCCTCACCGAACAGCTTGAGCAGCAGATTGCCGTGGCTCTGCGCCTGCGCATAGCCGAAGCCCCAGAAGGCGCCTGCCTCGGTCTTGGCATAGACGTGCGGCACGCCGAACGTGTCCCACAGGATCTCGCCGCCTCCGGCATTGCTCTTCGGCGTCGCGGCCGGCGCCGCTGCTGCCAGCCCGAGGGCCGCAGCCCAGATGATCGTCGCGCGCATCGCCCTGTTCCCCATCAGAAATTGACCGCGACGCGGCCGTAATAATAACCGCCGGTGAAGCCGTAGGCGCCGCTGGTCGCGTAGAAGCCCGCCCCGGTGTTGACGTTGGTCAGCGTGTCGTTGCGATCCGGGTAGACGTTGAACAGGTTGTTCGCACCGACCGCCACCGTCAGGCTTTCGGTCGTCCTCCACGACAACTCGAGATCGGTGATCCACTTCGCGCCAAAGGTACGGTCGTTGATCACGGCATTGCCGAACGATTTGAAGCTGCCATAGCGGACGACACGGGTCGACAGGGTGAAAGCGTCGATCGTCGCGACGTTACCGATGAACAGCTTGGTGCGCGGCAGGTTGACCGTCAGGTTGTTGCGCGACAGCCGGTCGAACAGCACGTAATCCGCGCCCAATGCGGCCAGCTGCGGCGGATTCGCCTTCACGCCGGTGATGATCGTCTTGTTGTAATTATAGCCGAGGTTCCACGCGAGGTTGGCGATCGTGCCGACCGGATGACGATAGGTTGCAACGACGTCGACGCCGCGTGTGCGGGTATCGATCGCGTTGGTGTAATATTGCGCGCTGATATCGGGCGACTGGCCATTGGCGACCAAGATCGCCGACACGGCATTGCCGGTGAGCGTCGAGGTGATCGCGATGCGGTCCTCGACCTTGATCTGATAGCCATCGACCGTGACGCTGAGCCGCGGCAGCGGCGTCAGCACCAGTCCGGCGCTGAAATTGGTCGATTTCTCCGGTGTCAGCGGTTGTGCCCCCAGCGCCAGGGCGGCGGGCGATCCGACCGGCAGCGTCTTGATCTGCAACAGGTTGAGCGTCGGCGGCGTGCCGATCGTACGGAACTGTCCGGTGGTCGACGCATAGATTTGCTGCGCCAGCGCCGGCGCGCGGAAGCCCGTGCTCGCCGCGCCACGCAGGGCGATCCAGGGCGCGACGGCATAGCGCGCGTTGACCTTGCCGATCAGCGTGTCGCCGCTGTCGTCGTCATAATGTTCATAGCGCAACGCGCCGCCGATCGTCACGTCGCGCGACGGGTCCCAGGCGATATCGGCATAGGCCGCGAGGTTGTTGCGCTTGACGAAGCCGGCGTCGGACGGCTGGAAACCGGCTGCGCCCGAGGCGCCCGGCGTCGGCCGGCCGAGGCTGGACGTATAGGTCCCGGCCGCATAGCTCGCCGGCTCGCCCTGCACGACCTGGTAGCTTTCGATGCGGTGCTGGAGGCCGCCCGACACCTGCAACGTTCCCGCCCCGACCGGGTAGGAGCGGGTAAGGTCGAGCGAGTTCACCGCCTCTTTCGAGATCAGCGACCCGACATAGAATTCCGTCGGACTGGTCGGTCCCAGCGAGGCGTTGATCGTGCGGTCCGCGCGCTGGCGCGAGCGGTTGCGCCCGAGCGTCGAGCTGAAATCCCACTTCCATCCGGCAATGACGCCCCGTGCGCCCACCGCGACCTCGTAATCCTCCTCGCTGATGACAACACGGGGATAGAAGCCGTTGGGATAGACCTGCGGCAGCGAATTGGCGTTGGTCGCGGGACGATAGGTGTAATTGAGGTCCGACTTGCGCTGCCCATAGGTGCCGAACGCATAGAGTTCGACGGTGCCGATATCATAGCCGGCGTTCAACGCCGTGGTGATGCTTTCCTGCGGCATCGATCCGTAATTGGACGTGACCAGCCGGTCGATCGTCGCCTCGCGCGGGTCGAGCGCGCCGTTCACCAGCGGATACAGCCGGATGTTCGAGGCGATCGGTTCGGCGCGGTTCGACGCCTGCTGCTTTTTCGCGCCGGCCGAAAGGTTGACGAACCCATGCTCGCCCAGCGGCAGCCCGAGGTTCAGATCGGCCTGAAACAGCTCGCCGTCGCTACGATCCATGTTCTGGCCCGCGGTCAGCGCGCCAAAGCCGCCCTTCGCATCGTCCTTCAGGATCACGTTGATGACGCCGGCGATCGCGTCCGAGCCATATTGGGCGGCGGCACCGTCGCGCAGCACCTCGATGTGATCGACCGCAGCGGTGGGGATCATGTCGAGGTCGGCCGGGACCGAACCGTTATAGTAATTGGAAACGGCGTTGATGAGCGAGGTTTTGTGCCGACGCTTGCCGTTGACCAGGATCAGCGTCTGGTCCGGATTGAGGCCGCGCAAGCCGCCGGTCGCGATCACGGTCGATGTGCCGCCCCCCGCCCGTGTCGGCAGGTTGAACGAGGGCACCAAGGTGTTGAGCGCGGCGAACACACCGGACTTGCCGGTCCGCTGGAGCTCGGCACCGCTGATGACGTCGATCGGCGTCGGGCTGTCGACGACGGTACGCGGCTGGCCACGGCTGCCGGTGACGACGATGTCGCTCGCCGGCTCGTCGACCTGGTCTGCGGTCGGGGCGGTCGGATCCTGCGCATCGCTGACCTGCGCCTGCTGGAACGCCGGGGTGAGTGCGACCGTGCGCAGCGCGGCGGTACGCATCGGTTGCGGCGGCTTCGCCGACGCCGGCAGCGACAATGCGATCACGCCACCGCCGCTGCGGTTGACGCGCAGACCGGTGCCGGAGAGCAGACGCCCGAGTGCGGCCTCTGCCGACATGCGCCCCTTCACGCCGCCGGTACGCAGACCGGCGACGCGGTCGTAGGGAAAGAGGATCTGCACCCCCGATTGTTCGGCGAAACGGGCGAGTGCGCTCTGCACCGATTGCGCCTCGATGGCGAAGGTGATCGTCGCCGGGGCGGTCGTCGCCGACTGCGCCGCCGCGGCCGGCGCCAACGGCATGATGGCAGTGCCGGTCAACAGCGCGCCGAATATCAAAGCTCTAGTCATCGTCAGCCCCCCGGCAATGGTGTCTCGTTGGGGGAAGACGTTCGCTGCGACACAATCTGCTAATCATCATGGCATTTTTATTTCATGATGGCTGGACAGCCGGGGCAAAGGCTGGTCGTATCGTCGCAACATCAAGTCCGCGGGAGAGGAACGCCTTCGTCACGTTCGGGGAGGTTCCGGTGGATTCAAGCACGGGCAACGGGTCGGTCAGGGCCAGGCTCGAATGGTACAAACAGGCCATTCTGCCGCATGAGGGCGCGCTCAGGTCGCGCCTGCGACGGGTGCTGCCCGATGGCGCCGACGTCGATGACGTCGTGGCAGAGGCGATGACGCGGGCCTATGCGACCGGCGACATCGAACGCGTGCAGTCCGGCCGCGCCTATCTGTACCAGATCGCCCGCAATCTCGTCATCGACGCGGCCCGACGCAGCAAGATCGTGTCGTTCGATCTCATTTCCGATCTCGACCTGATCGGCGTCGACGACAGCGCGCAGGCCCGGCTGGAGGCACGCGATGAATTGCGGCATCTTCAGTCGATCCTCGACACCCTTCCCCCGCAATGCCGGCGCGCTTTCGTCTTGCGGCGGGTGTATGATTGGCCGACGGGTGCGATAGCAGACGAGATGGGCCTGTCCGTTTCTACCGTAGACAAGCATTTAGCACGTGCCGCGCTGAAGATCATGCAGGCGATCGGCGAGTACGAGGGTTCGGGTTTTGGATGGTCCCTGCACAAGCGCAACGATAAGACAGGCGATCGACGCGGAAGCCACGCGACTGTTCCTGGCGGCCCGCGCCAGCGAGGCTGACGCCGATTGGGACGCCGCCTATCGCTGGATCGAGCAGGACCCCGCGCACGGCTATGCCTTCGCCAAGGTCGAGGCGGGTTGGGCGCTTGCCGCCCGGTTGCGCGACGCCCCGCCCGAGCAGTCGATCCCGGCGACGCCCCCGGCCCCGGTGTCGATCGCCACAGCGCGGCAAGATCCGGCACCTCCGGTCAGCCGGCGCCGCGCGATGGGCGGAATCGCCGCCGCCCTGATCGCGGCGATCGGCGCGATCGCCTGGCGTCGCGGCAATCGGGACGGCCATTATACGACCGGAATCGGCGAACGGCGCGCCGTGACGCTTGCCGACGGCAGCCTGATGCGGCTCAACACCGATACCGCGGTCATCGTCGATCTGGCACCCGAACGCCGTTCGATCCGGCTGCTGCGCGGCGAAGCGAGCTTCGACGTCGCGCACGACACAAGCCGTCCGTTCGTGGTCGCGGCCGACGAGGCGCGCGTCCGTGCGGTCGGCACCGCCTTCACGGTGCGGCTGCGCCCCGATCTGACCGAGGTGACCGTGAGCGAGGGTGTCGTCGGCGTGCGCGACGGCGGCCGGACCGAGCGCCCGGTCGCGGCGGGCAATGCCGCGGCGATGCGACGCGGGACGATCGCGGTGACGCCGCTGGCGCACGGCGATATCCAGCGACGTCTCGCGTGGCAGGACGGGCGGCTGAGCTTCGACGGCGATACGCTGGAACAGGCGGTCGACGAGTTCAATCGCTATCGCACCGTGCCGATCGTGATCGGCGATCCGACGCTGGCCGGCATCCGGATCGGCGGTACCTTCCGGTCCGATCGGTCGGGTGATTTCGCCCGCGCGCTCGAACAGAGCTTCGGCATCCGCGCAATCGAAGGAGCCGACGGTTCCCTGCTTCTGGTTCCGGCAGGCGACGGATAGCAGAAACGCGCGGCCCACCCGTTTGGCACGGAGAGAGGCGGGCGTCGAACGTCCCGACGCGGACCCGCAGTCCGATCAACCCGCCCCGCCCATACAACAGGGGAAGCTTATGTTCCGTCGTCCGATCGTCCGATTGCTCCCCCTCGCGCTCCTCGTTGCCGCCGCGCCGCAGGCGGCGGTGGAGACGGACGGCAAAGGGGGCCACGGCGTGCCGCTACCCGCGACCGGCCTTACCCCGCCGGCCTTCCAGCCGATCCAATCAGACCTGTTCGGCGTCGCCGGCTCGCTGTCCAACGCCTGGGCCGACATGGACAATGACGGCGATCTAGACTTTGCGGTGTCGCTGAAGAGCGGCGAGCTGCGCCTCTATCGCAACGACGGCGGCACCTTCGTCAGCGTCGGCGCGGCGATGGGCCTGCCGACGACGGGACACGAATTGCGCGGGCTCAGCTGGGGCGATTACGACGGCGACGGCTGGCTCGACCTGCTCGGCGGCGCGACCGATCCGAAACAGCCGACGCTCGTCTTTCACAACCGCAAGGGCAAGGGGTTCGAGGAGGTCGGCGCGGCGATCGGGCTCGGCTTCTCCGGACGCTCGGCGCGGCAGACCAGCTGGGTCGACTATGACAACGACGGCGATGTCGATCTCTATGCGGCCGACCGGATCGGTGCCAACCGGCTGATGCGGAACGATGGCGGTCGCTTCACACAGGTGTTTGCCGGAACGGGCGTCTCCGATCCGCGTCCCACCGTCGGCGCCTGCTGGTTCGACTATGACGAGGACGGCGACCTCGATCTGTTCCTTGCCAATCAATCCGGTGCCGCCGACGCTTTGTGGCGCAACGACGGCGCGCGTTTCGTCGACGTCGCCGTCGCGGCCGGCGTCGCCGGACCGAAGCGGACCAAGGACGAGGGCGGCGTCGGCTGCGCGATCGGCGACTACGACAATGACGGGCGGCTCGACCTGTTCGTGCCCAATTACGGGCCGAACGCACTCTATCGCAATCGCGGCGATGGCACGTTCGACAATGTGTCGGTCGCCGCCGGGGTCGGCTTCGACAATCACGGCGTCGGCGCCGCTTGGGGCGATTACGACAATGACGGCTGGCTCGATCTGTCGATCATGGCCTATGAAGGGCCGGTCGGGAATCAGCAGCCGACCAACGCGCTGCTCCACAACGAACCCGATGGCAAGGGCGGCCGGCGGTTCGTCAACGTCCTGCCCGGCGACAGCCTGATGAACGCCGGTGACCATGGCGTGCAATGGGTCGACTATGATCGCGACGGCGCGCTCGATCTGTCGGTGACCGATGGATACGGCCCGGTCGGCGGTCACTTCCTGTTCCGCAACGGGCTGGCGAAGAGCGCCGCCGCCCGCAGCCTGTCGGTGCTGGTGCTCGACGCGAAGGGGCATTTTACGCGACCCGGTGCCGAAGTGCGGCTGCGCGGCGGCGACGGACGCATCCTCGCGACGCGCCAGGTCGGCACCGGCGATGGCTATAACACGCAAAGCGCGCAGCCGGTGCATTTCGGCGTTGCCGAGGCGCGTACCGTGACGGTCGAGGTGACGTATTTGCGCCATGGAAAACGGGTCGTTCAGCGTCGCGCGAACATTCGCATCGCCGATTATGGTGGCCGTGCGCTCGTCGTTCGCGAGAAATAGCGACGGGCGAAAGGCGGGGCCTGCGATCGACGCCGATGATCCGAACGCGGCTCTAGCCGGGCACTCTGGCCTGCGATTCGGAGAGGAGGGCCTTCACCACGCCCGGATCGGCGAGCGTCGAGGTATCGCCGAGGCTTGCCGTATCCCCCTCGGCGATCTTGCGCAGGATGCGGCGCATGATCTTGCCCGAGCGGGTCTTGGGCAGGCCGGGGGCGAACTGGATCGCATCGGGGGTCGCGATCGGGCCGATCTCGCGCCGCACCCAGTCGCGCAAGGCCGCGCGCAGCGTCTCGTCGGCGGCCACGCCGGCGTTCAGCGTGACATAGGCATAGATCCCCTGCCCCTTCACGTCGTGCGGGAAGCCGACCACCGCCGCCTCGGCGACATCGGCGTGGAGGACGAGCGCGCTCTCGACCTCGGCGGTCCCCATGCGATGACCGCTGACGTTGATGACGTCATCGACGCGGCCGGTGATCCACCAATAGCCGTCGGCATCGCGCCGCGCACCGTCGCCGGTGGTGTAGACGCCCGGATAGAGGCTGAAATAGGCGTCGAAGAAGCGCGCGGGATCGCCCCACAGGCCGCGCATCTGCCCGGGCCAGGAAGCGGCGATGACCAGATTGCCCTCCGCCACGCCATCGAGTTCGTGACCCTCGGCGTCGAGCAGGCGCGGATCGACGCCGTGAAAGGGCAGGCTCGCCGAGCCGGGCTTGGCCGGCGTACCGGGCAGCGGCGTGATCATATGGCCGCCGGTCTCGGTCTGCCACCAGGTGTCCATCACCGGGCAACGGCCGCCGCCGACGACGTCGTGATACCAGCGCCACGCTTCGGGATTGATCGGCTCGCCGACCGATCCCAGCATCTTGAGCGAGGCGCGGCTGGTGCCGGTGACATAGGCGTCCCCCTCCTTCATCAGCGCGCGCAGCGCGGTCGGCGCGGTATAGAGGGTCGTCACCCGATGCCGGTCGACCACCTCCCAGATCCGCGCCGGGGTCGGCCAGTTGGGAACGCCCTCGTACATCAGCGTCGTCGCGCCATTGGCGAGCGGGCCGTAGACGATATAGCTGTGGCCGGTGACCCAGCCGATATCGGCGGCGCACCAATAGACGTCGGGCGCGGTGTAATCGAACACCGTCGCGTGCGTCATCGCCGCCCACAGCAGATAGCCGCCGGTGCTATGGACGACGCCCTTGGGCTTGCCGGTCGAACCGCTGGTGTAGAGGATGAACAAAGGGTCCTCCGCCGCCATCGGCTCGGGCGGGCAGTCGGCGGCGACGCCCGCGGCAGCCTCGTGATACCAGACGTCGCGGCCCGCGGTCATCGGCACCGCGGCGCCGGTCGCGCGGACGACGAGGACGTGGTCGACGGCGCCCGCGATCGCCAGCGCCTCGTCGACGCAGGCCTTGAGCGCGATCGTGCGGCCGCCGCGGCGGCCCTGGTCGGCGGTGATGACGATCCGGCTGTCGCAATCGGCGATCCGGCCGGCGAGCGCCTCGGCGGAAAAACCGGCGAACACCACCGAATGGACCGCGCCGATACGCGCGCAGGCAAGCATCGCGAACGCCGCCTCGGGGACCATCGGCATATAGAGGGTGATGCGGTCGCCCTTCCCCGCGCCGAGCCCCTTGAGCACGTTGGCGAAGCGCGACACCTCGCGGTGCAGTTCGGCATAGGTGATGCGGCGCGGTTCGGTGGCGGGATCGTCGCCCTCCCACAGGATCGCGACCTGATCGCCGCGCGTCGCGAGATGGCGGTCGATGCAATTGGCGGCGACGTTGAGCACGCCGTCCTCGAACCAGCGGATATGGAAATCGTCGCGGTCGAACGACCAGTCGCCCGCACGCGTCGGCGCCGTCATCCAGTCGAGCCGGGTCGCCGCCTCCAGCCAGAAGCCATCGGGATCGGCGAGCGAGCGGGCGTGGACGGCCTGACGGTCGGCGAGCGGGGTGGCGGTCGACATGGCATCTCTCCTTGGCGTTCAGCCGATCGCGTCGTGATCGGCGATATAGCGGTCGAGCGCGCTCGCCGCGTTGAGCATGTGCGCGCGCATCCGGCGCGCCGCGGTCTCGCCATCGCCCTCGGCGATCGCCGCCATCACGCCGTCATGCTCCTCGCGCGAGCGGAGGATGCGGCGGCCCTGGCGCAATTGCGTGCGGCGGAAGGCGTTGAGCCGGGTGCGCGTCGCCATCGCCTGTTCGGCGAGGAAGGCGTTGTGCGTCGCGTGATAGAGCGTCTCGTGAAAGGCGCGGTTGAACGCGTCATAGGCGTCGACATCGTCCGCCTCGACCATCGCCAGCGACGAATCGTGAAGCTGGATCAGCCGGCTGCGCTCAAGCGGCGTCATGCGGTTGGTGGCGAGCCGCACGCACATCGCCTCGATCTCCGCCATCGCCTCGAACATGTCCATGATCCGCTCGGGGGTCAGCCGGGTGACGACGACGCCGCGGCGCGGGCGCATCTCGGCGAGGCCGCTGACCGCAAGCTGGCGCAGCGCCTCGCGCACTGGCGTCCGCGACGCGCCGAACCGGTCGGCGAGCTGCTGCTCGTCGAGCTGTGTACCGGCACGCAGCGCGCCGCTGGCGATCTCGTCGGTCAGCGCGTTGCGGATCCGGTCGGACAGCAACGTCCGCTCCTCGCCCAGCTCGTCCACGTCGCTCGCCATCGTCAGCCCCCCACGATCCCGCGCACCGCCAGATAGAGGATCGACGGCGCGACCAGACAGCCAAGACCGGTGTGGAAGGTCGCGGTCAAGGCGCCATAAGGCACGAGCCGCCGGTCAGTGGCGGCAAGCCCGCCCGAAACGCCGCTGACGGTGCCCATCAGCCCGCCGAACACCATTGCGCTGCGCGGATTGTCGAGGCCGATGAAGCGCGCCACCAGCGGCGTGCCGATCATCACCAGCACGGCCTTCAGCACGCCGGTGGCGATCGACAGCGCGATCACCGCCGAACTGGCGCCCAGCGCCGCGCCGGTGACCGGACCGACGATATAGGTGACCGCGCCCGCGCCGATCGTCGTCATCGACACCGCATCGGTATAGCCGAACGCCGCCGCGACCAGCGCACCGAACACGAACGGGATCACCGTGCCGAGCCCCAGGGCGACCGCGCCGATCAGCCCGGCCTTCTTCGCCTGCACGACATCGACCTCGAACGCGGTGGCGACGATCGCGAAGTCGCGCAGCATCGCGCCGCCCATCAGGCCGATGCCGGCGAGGATCGGGATGTCGGCGACGCCCTTCTCGCCGCCGGTCCACAGTCCGGCGGCGAAGGCGCCGGCCAGACCGATGATGATCGCGATCGCCGAGCCGTGGACGCGACCACGGGTCAGATGTTTCGACAGTGCATTGGACAGCCACATGACCAGCCCGACGATCGCAAAGGCGGTGAGCAGCGCATTGGCGACGAAGACATGGGTGAGCATCGCGGTCATGCGGGGTCTCCCGCGGCGACGCGCGCCGCCTCGCGCGCGGTGGCGCTCCTCGCCCCGATCTCGTCCATCGTCTCGTTGGTGCCGCCCAGCCGGCTGAGGATCGCGACCATGCCGAAGCAGAGCAGCAGCGCGCCGACCGCGGCGATCACCACCACCGGGCCGCCCTCGGCGGCGGCGACGACATTCTGCTGCGCCGCCATCGCCACGACGATCGGGATGTAGAGCGCACCCCAGAATTCGACGCCGAGCTTGAGGCCATGGCTCATCAGCGCGCGTGCGCCGAGCCACAGCCGCGCCGCGATCAACAGGATCATCGCGATGCCGACCCCGCCGACATTGGCCTTCACGCCGAGCGCGACCCCGAGAAGATCGCCGAGGAACACGCCGATCAGCGTGCAAATGGCGAGGAGCGCCACGCCGGAAATCGTCATGCCGGCACCTGCGGGAACGCGCAGATCGGCCCATGCGTATGCATCGTCACGCTTCGCATCCTTCCATGTACGCCGATCTGTCGTCGGCACATTGCATTGTATGCAAACTCTTGCATTCGACGCAATAGGCAATACAAAGAGGGCATTCGGAGCAATGTTTGGATACGGACGGGCGATGCGCGACTGGAACAGCAAACAAGCGGCGCGCACGGCGCGGATCGAAGCGGGCAGCCGTTTCGCCACGGGCAAGCTGGTCACCCCCGCCGACCTGACGCCGTTCCTCGAGGCGGTGCTGCGTCCCGGCGACCGCGTCTGCCTGGAGGGCGACAACCAGAAACAGGCCGATGTCATCGCCCGCGCGCTCGCCGCGGTCGATCCGGCGCGGATCCACGATCTGCACATGGTCCAGTCGGGGGTGGTGCTGCCCGAACATCTCGACCTGTTCGACAGCGGCATCGCGCGGCGGCTCGATTTCTCCTATTCGGGGCCGCAATCGGCGCGGATCGCCAAGATGCTGTTCGGCGGGACGATCGAGCTCGGCGCGGTCCACACCTATCTCGAACTGTTCGCGCGCTATTTCATCGACCTGACGCCGCAGGTCGCGCTGATCGCCGCGGTCAGCGCCGATCGCGACGGCAATCTCTACACCGGCCCCAATACCGAGGACACGCCGACCGTGGTGGAGGCAACGACCTTCGGCAACGGGCTGGTGATCGCGCAGGTCGGCGAGATCGTCGACAAGGTGCCGCGCGTCGACATTCCCGGCGACCAGGTCCATTTCATCGTCGACGCCGCCAAGCCCTTCTACGTCGAGCCGCTCTTCACCCGCGACCCGGCGGCGATCACCGAGACGCAGATCCTCACCGCGATGCTGGCGATCAAGGGGCTGTACGAACCCTATGGCATCCGCCGGCTCAACCACGGCATCGGCTTCAACACCGCCGCGATCGAATTGCTGCTCCCGACTTATGGCGAACGGCTCGGCCTCAAAGGCAAGGTGTGCACCCATTGGGCGCTCAATCCGCATCCGACGCTGATCCCGGCGATCGAGGCGGGCTGGGTCGAGCAGGTCCATTGCTTCGGCTCGGAAGTCGGGATGGAGGACTATCTCCGCGCCCGGCCCGATATCTTCTTCACCGGCCCGGACGGCTCGCTACGTTCGAACCGTGCCTTCTGCCAGACCGCCGGCCTCTATGCCTGCGACATGTTCATCGGCTCGACGCTGCAGATCGACCTGATGGGACATAGCTCGACCGTCACCGCCAATCGCATCGCCGGTTTCGGCGGCGCGCCCAACATGGGATCGGACGCGCGCGGGCGGCGGCATCCGAGCGAACCCTGGCTGCGCGCCGGGGCGGAGGCCGATCCCGACGGCCCCGCCCCGCTGCGCCGTGGGCGCAAGCTGGTCGTCCAGATCGGCGAGACGTTCGGCGACGGCAACACGCCGATGTTCGTCGAGCGGCTGGCCGCGCTCGACCTTGCCGAGAAGCTCGATCTCGATCTGGCGCCGGTGATGGTCTATGCCGACGACGTCACGCATATCGTCACCGAGGAGGGCATTGCCAATCTGCTGCTGTGCCGGACGAAGGACGAGCGCGAACAGGCGATCCGCGGCGTGGCGGGCTATACCGACATCGGTCGCGGCCGCGACAAGGCGATGGTCGAGCGGCTGCGCGAGCGCCGGATCATTCAGCGGCCGCAGGATCTCGGCATCGATCCGCTCGACGCCGATCGCAGCCTGCTCGCCGCACATTCGATCAAGGATCTGATGCTCGCCTCGGGTGGGCTCTACCGGCCACCGAGCCGGTTCCGGAACTGGTAAGGGGACGCGGGACATGGAAACGCTTCGCTACGATATCGCCGCGCCGCGCGCCGCCGGCGGCGACCGGCAGACCGCGCTGGTCGGCGTCGTCGCCTCGGGCAATCTCGAAGTGCTGCTCGAACGCGGCGGCGCACCCGATCGCTGCACGATCGAGATCGCGACCGCGGCGCATGGCTTCGCCGAGCTATGGGCGGCGGTGACCGCCGACGTGGTCGCGGCGCGCGGCGGCGGCGGCCTGCGCATCGCGATCAACGATGGCGGCGCGCGGCCCGATACCGTCGCGCTGCGGCTGGCGCAGGGCATTCGCCTGATCGAGGAGCCGGTCGCATGAGCCATCTCCGCCAAAGCTGGTATGAGGCAAGCGCCCGCGCACGCCTCGACGCGCTGGTCGACCCCGGCAGTTTCGTCGAGTTCGTCGGTCCCGAGCGGCGCGAGACCAGCCCGCACCTGCCGATCTTCGACCTGCCGCGCCAGTTCGACGACGGCATCGCGGTCGGCGCGGCGACGATCGACGGCAAGGCGATACTGGTCGCCGCGCAGGAGGGCCGCTTCATGGGCGGCGCGTTCGGCGAGGTGCACGGCGCCAAGCTCACCGGCCTGCTCCGCGCCGCCGCGACGCTGCGCCGCGACGTGGTGATCGCCTTCGACACCGGCGGCGTGCGGTTGCAGGAGGCCAATGCCGGCGAACTCGCCATCGCCGAGATCATGCGCGCCGTGCTCGACGCACGGCTGGCGGGCGTACGCGTCGTCGGGCTGATCGGCGGGCGCTCCGGCTGCTATGGCGGCGGCAGCCTGATCGCCGGCTGCTGCTCGGCGCTGGTCATCTCCGAACAGGGGCGGCTCAGCGTCTCGGGGCCGGAGGTGATCGAAACCAATCGCGGCGTCGAGGAATTCGACTCGCGCGACCGCGCGCTGGTGTGGCGGACGATGGGCGGCAAGCATCGCTATCTGATCGGCGGGGTCGACCTGTACGTCGACGACGATGCCGCCGCCTTTCGCACCGCGACGCTCGACGCGCTGCATCGCCCCGCGACGCTGGACGCCGCCGTACTCGCGGCCGAACAGGCGCGGCTCGAACGCCGGCTGGCGCGCTTCGGCGACGCGCCCGACGGCCGTGACCTGTGGGCAGCGCTCGGCGTTGCCGATGCGGCGACCGTCCCCGATCTGGCGACCACCGATTTCCTCGCCGCTGCCGCCGGCCACCGGGAGAGTGCCGATGACGCCCGCTGATATCCTCGCCTCGCTCTTCCCCGCCGGCCATGACGTCACGGCGACCGGCGCGCTGCTGCGCGGCACGGGTGATGGCATCCACGTCCTCGGCATCGTCGACGGCGCCTTTCCCGGCTTCGACGAGGCGGTCGCGCTCGCCGGTGACGTCCTCGCGATCGCCGCGCACGACGACGGCGCGCCGATCCTGTTCCTGCTCGATTCGGGCAGCCAGCGGATGAGCCGCCGCGACGAGCTGCTCGGGCTCAGCGAGACGCTGGCACATCTCGCCAAGGCGCTGCGGCTGGCGGCGGCGCGCGGCCATCGCACGATCGGGCTGCTCTATGGCGGCACCGCGGCGGGCGCGTTCATCGCCACCGCGCTCGCCTGCGACACGCTGGTCGCGCTGCCCGGCGCGCATCCCGCGGTGATGGACCTGCCGTCGATGGCGCGCGTCACCAAGCTGCCGCTCGCGGTGCTGGAGGAGAAGGCGGCGGCGACCCCGGTGTTCGCGCCGGGGCTCGACAATATCGTCGCGACCGGTGGCATCGCCGCGGTCTGGGACCCGAACCGGCCGCTGTCGGACCAGCTCGCCGCCTTGCTCGCCGAACCGCCGGCCGGCGACGCGCGCGCCACGCTCGGCGCCGCGCGTGGCGGCCGACCCAAGGCCGCGGCGATCGCGGCGGAGGTGGAGCGGCTGGCGCTGGCGCATGGCTGAGCTGGCGCGCCATATGCTCGCTTATGTCGCGCCCGAAGCCTGGGCGACGATGATCGGCGCCGACGAGCCGGCGGCACTGCGCGACTGGGCCGCGGCGGGTCGGCCGGCGATCGTCCGGCGCGCCTTATGCGACGACGGTGGCGCGGTGCCGCTCGGCGTGCCGCTGCCACCCGCGCTCGGCAAGCGGCGCGTGGCGCTGCGCTGCCCGCCGCACGCGATCCTGCGCACCGCGCCGCCGCCGCTGCTCCGCGACGCGGCCGCCGCCGCGCCGCGCGAATGGCAGGTGACGATCGCCGCACTGCTGCTGTGCGATCCGGCGATGCGCTGTTTCGGCAGCCTCGCGTGGCAGCATCTGACCGGGCTAGCCTATCTCAGCGAAAGCTCGGACATCGACCTCATCCTCGCCTGCGCCGGCGCTGCGGAGGCGGACGCCCGCGCGGCGCAACTCGCGGTGATCGCCGCCGACGCACCGATGCGCGTCGACGCCGAACTGGTCGCGACCGACGGCGCCGCCGTGCAATGGCGCGAATGGCGGTCGGGTGCGCCCGACGTGCTCGCGAAATCGCCTGACGCGGCGCGCCTCGTCGATCGTGCGGCGGTCTTCTTATGATCGCCCTCGTCCGCCACGGCGAGGACCGCAGCGCCGCGGCGATCGGCGACACCGCCGCAGACTGCCTGATCCGTGAGGTCGAGACCTGGCCCAAGCCCGGACTGGTCAGCCACGTCGACCAGGGCGCGCACGACGACATGAACGCCGATTTGCTCCGCCGCAGCGCCCGCGTCCTCGCGCCCTATTTCGCCGATCTCGCCGCCGCCGGGGCGGCCGGGGCCGAGATGGACCGGCTGCGCGCGATCGGCATGACGGCGGAGGCGGCGATGCTGGCCGCGACCGCCGGGGTGAACACGCATCGCGGCGCGATCTTCGGGCTCGGCCTGCTCGCGGCAGCGGCAGGGTTCCGCATGCGGTACGGCGTCGCGGCACCGCTCGGACGGATCGTCGCGGCGCGCTGGGGTACGGGCATTCTCGGCGGTCCCGTCGATCTGCACAGCCATGGCAGCGTCGTCGCGCGCCGCTATCGCGCGGGCGGCGCGCGCGCCGAAGCGGCGGCCGGCTTCCCCGCCGTCTATGACGTCGCCCTGCCCGCGCTCGCCGACGCGCGCCGGATCGCCGACGGAGACGAAGCCGCCCGCGTGCAGGCGTGCATGGCGCTGATCGCCGGGGTCGCGGACAGCAACCTCCTCTATCGCGGCGGCCCCGCCGGCCTCGCCTTCGCGCAGCGGCAGGCAAGCGCCTTTCTCGCCGATGGCGGGGTCGGCGCCGCCGGCTGGCGCGCCCGTGCCGCCGCGATCCATGCGGCGTTCGTCGCGCGCCGGCTGAGCCCCGGCGGCTGCGCCGATCTGCTCGCGATGGCGCTGTTCGTCGCGGCGGTCGAGCGATGAGCCTCGCGCTGCTCTGTTCGGGTCAGGGACGGCAACATCGCGCGATATTCGACCTCGTCGCCGATGCGGCGACTCCGGTTCTGGCCGCCGCATCGGCGACATTGGGGACCGACGTCCGCGATTTCGTGCGGACCGCGTCGGATGCCGATCTGCATGCCAATCGCGCCGGCCAGATCGTCTGCGTCGCCGGCGCGATGGCGGTGGCAGAGGCGCTGTTTCCGGATGGCGCACCGCCGGCTACGATCGTCGCGGGGTATAGCGTCGGGGAGATCGCGGCATGGGGGATCGCGCGCGTCTGGTCGCCGGCGGACACCTTCGCCGTCGTCGATGCGCGCGCCGTCGCGATGGACGCCGCGAGCGGGCCGGATGACGGGCTCGGCTATATCCGTGGCCTGCCGCATGACGATGTCGCCGCGCTGGCCGACCGGTTCGGCTGCGCCGTCGCGATCGTCAATCCCGGCCGCCTGTTCGTCTGCGGCGGCACGCGCGACGCTATCGCCGCGTTATGCACGGCGGCACTGGCCGATGGTGCGGTGAGCGCCGCCCCGCTGCCGGTTCACGTCGCCTCGCACACGCCGCGTCTCGTCGCCGCCGTCGCGCCGCTCGCGCAGACGCTCGCCGCCACCGCGATGGCCCGGCCGACGCTCCGCCTGATGACCGCGACGGACCAGAGCCTCGTCAGCCTGCCCGCCCGCGCCACCGCGGGCCTCGCCGGACAGGTCATGGCGACGATCGACTGGGCCGCACTGCTCGACGCTTTGGCCGAGCGCGGCGTCGATCAGGTCCTCGACCTCGGCCCGGGCTCCGCCCTCGCCGAGATGGCATCCGCCGCGATGCCCGACGCGCGCGTCCGCGCCGTCGATCAGTTCCGAACCCTGCAAGGGGTG
Organism: Sphingomonas sp. GW821-FHT04B01; assembly: GCF_059420425.1. Classification (NCBI taxonomy): domain Bacteria; kingdom Pseudomonadati; phylum Pseudomonadota; class Alphaproteobacteria; order Sphingomonadales; family Sphingomonadaceae; genus Sphingomonas; species Sphingomonas sp. GW821-FHT04B01. Next base: position 131,789 of record NZ_JBWKTR010000003.1, read on the forward strand.
CGAGACTGGCTGGTCCGTCACGACCGGTGAGCGTTACGGCAGATAGGCGATCGGGGGCAATTCAGTCCGGTCAGCGTCCCTGCCATCTTCGCTACAAGAAATGTGTCGGAGCAGTCATACCAAGCAATTATATTGCAGCGCACCACGTGCAACGGCAATAATAGCGCTTGCGCCTCCATTACGAAGACGACATCATCCAGCCCAACGAGGAACGACACGTTCCCGCCGGAGAGAGATGCATGATGATCTTCCTGGAAGTCGCGATCGGCGCCCTTGGCCTCGCACTGCTGACGACGCCTGTCTTCATCGCGCTGGCCGACAAGCGCAAGATGACCAGACCGGAATAAGCGCCGCCCCGCGGCGGCGGGGTCACCAGCGTTAATGCATGCGTCGCGAATTGGGTCTAGGATGGTCGCTACCGCACCACCCTGGCACAGGACCTCATCGTGGATTCGCCCTGCCCCGTTACCGCCCAGCTCGTCGCCTCGATCCACCAGCCTTGGCGCGCATCGGTGCGCGAATGCCTCGACCGCTGGCTGCGCCTCGACTCGACGGCACGCGAGTCGGCCTATCTCGTGCTTGAGGGGCCCGAGCCCAACCTCCGCCGCACGCTCAACGCCGCCGAGATCGCCAAGCTTGCCTGAGCGGGCGGCGGCCGGGCCGCGTGGCCCGAACCGGAACGGGAGCTGACATGCGGCAAGCCACGACCATCCTGCGCGTCGAGACGCGGCGGCAGGGCCTGCTGGACGTGACCGGCGAGGTCATCCGCTGGGTGGCGGCGCAGGACATCGATACCGGGCTGCTCACGGTTTTCTGCCGGCATACGTCGGCGTCGCTCGTGATCCAGGAAAATGCCGCGCCGGCGGTGCGCCGCGACATGGAGGCCTATTTCGCCCGCCTCGCGCCGGAAAGCCGCGATTATGACCATGACGACGAGGGGCCGGACGACATGCCCGCGCATCTCCGCACCGCACTGACCGGCGTGCAGCTGTCGATCCCGGTCATCGAGGGCGCGCCTGCGCTGGGGACGTGGCAGGGCATCTATCTGTTCGAACATCGCACCAGTCCGCATCGGCGCAGCCTGGCGCTGCACCTGATCGGCGCGTGAGCCGCGGCGAAGCGTTGCAGACGGGAGCCAAGTCGTTCATCGCTCGTTCCACTGGGACGATGTATAGGCGGCACGGTTCGCCGCATCCGCGAGCGAATGGAGTATTGGAGTCATGAGTCATCTGGGCCGCAAGGCCGTGGTCGCGGCACTCGCCGCCTCCACGCTGATGGTCGCCGGCTGCGCGACCGAGACCACCTATCGCCCCGCCACCGGGCAGGGCTTCAACCGCACCGGCTACAGCGATCGCCGGATCGAACCCGACCGCTATCTCGTCAGCTTCGCCGGCAACAGCGTCACCTCGCGCGATACGGTGGAACGCTATCTGCTGTTCCGCGCCGCCGAACTGACGTTGCAGAACGGCTATGATTATTTCGTCATGGCCAATCGCGACACCGATTTGCAGTCGCGCACGTACAGCACGCCCGGAGTCGGCGGCGGCTGGGGCTATGGCGGCTTCGGCGGCTATTGGGGTCCGTCGTGGCGCTATTACGGCCGCGGTTTCGGCTGGCGCAGCTGGGACCCGTGGTTCGGCGGCGGCTTCGGCGGCGGCCCGTGGGGCAATGATTTCGACATCCGCACGATCGATCGCTACGAGGCGACCGCGGAGATCGTGATGCGCAAGGGACCGATCCCGCGCGACAATTTGCGCGCGTTCAACGCCCGCGCGGTGGTCGACAGCATCGGCCCGACGGTAGTGCTGCCGAAGTAACGTACCGTTCGCGTTGCGGCAAAAGGCCGGGTCACCCTGCGGTGATCCGGCCTTTTTCGTGAGATGGTGACAGCGACGGCTGCCGCGCTCTCCGGCATCCCGCTTCGTCAGCCGTCGCGGAGACGAAGCGGGACCCCGGCGCAAGGCCGGGGTGACGGGGGGGGGGGGAATGCCGCCGGAGCGTCAGGCGGTGACGGCACCGTGGCAATGCTTATATTTCCGGCCCGAGCCGCACGGGCATGGCGCGTTGCGGTTGACGCGGCCTTCCCAATGTTCCGGATTGTCGCCGAGGATCGCCTCCGCATCCGGCTGCATCATCTGCAGCGGCGGGATCTGCGTCGTGATCCGGCCCAGCGTGCCGGCGTCGATATCGTTCGAATTGTCCTCGCCGGTGAACGGGTCGAAGTGCGTCGTGATGAAGTCGGGCAGCTCGGGCAGGTCCGGCGCTTCCTGCATCTGGAACTGCGCGTGCGCGATCGTCTTGGTGACGTCCTCTTGGATCGAGTCGAGCATGCGCTGGAACAGCGAGAACGCCTCCTGCTTATACTCGTTGATCGGCGTCTTCTGCGCATAGGCGCGCAGATGGACGACCTGACGCAGCGCGTCGAGCGTCGCGAGATGCTCCTTCCAGTGATGGTCGAGGTTCTGGAGCAGGATCGACTTCTCGACCTGCGTCCAGGTCTCCGGCTCGAGCTCGGCAGCCTTGGTGGCGATCGCCGCATCGGCGGCCTCGCGGACGCGCTCCTCGACGATCTCGGGATCGATCGCCTCTTCGGTCAGCCAGTCGTCGACCGGCAGGTCGAGATTGAGGATCTCGGTCAGCCCCGCCTTCATGCCCGCGATATCCCATTGCTCGGGATAGGAATTGGGCGGGCAGGCACCGCCGACGATGACGTTGACCGTCTCGGTACGCATGTCGCTGACCACATCGCCGACCGCATCGGCGTCCATGATGTCGGCACGCTGTTCGTAGATGACCTTGCGCTGGTCGTTCATCACATCGTCATATTCGACGACCTGCTTGCGGATGTCGTAGTTGCGCGCCTCGACCTTCTTCTGCGCGGTCTCGATCGCCTTCGACAGCCACTTGCTGCCGATCGCCTCGCCGTCCTCGATATTGTTGCGCATCATCTTGGCGAACAGCGTGTCCGGGCCGAAGATGCGGAGCAGATCGTCGTCGAGGCTGAGGTAGAAGCGCGACAGGCCTGGATCGCCCTGACGGCCCGAACGGCCGCGGAGCTGGTTGTCGATGCGGCGGCTCTCGTGCCGCTCGGTGCCGAGCACGAACAGACCGCCGGCGGCGAGCACCTCCTGCTTCTCGACCTCGATCTCGGCGCGGATCCGTGCCGCCTCAGCCTCATATTCGGGCGTGCCCTCGACGAGTTCGGGATGCTCGTCGAGCATGCGGAATTCGAGGTTGCCGCCGAGTTTGATGTCGGTGCCGCGGCCCGCCATGTTGGTGGCGATCGTCACCGCCGCCTTGCGACCGGCCTGCGCGACGATATGCGCCTCCATCTCGTGGTAGCGCGCGTTGAGCACCTTGTGATCGACGCCTTCCTGCGTGAGGAATTCGCTGAGCAGCTCGGACTTCTCGATCGACACGGTGCCGACCAGGACCGGCTGGCCGAGCGCGGCATGTTCGCGGATCTTCTTGGCGATCGCGCGGAACTTGTCGGTGGTGTCCTTGTAGAATTCGTCCTCCTCATCGACGCGGCGGACGCCGACGTTGGTCGGGATGGTGACGACGTTCATCTTGTAGATGTCGTAGAATTCGGCCGCCTCGGTCGCCGCGGTGCCGGTCATGCCCGACAGCTTCGGGTACATGCGGAAATAATTCTGGAAGGTGATCGACGCCATCGTCTGGTTCTCGGGCTCGATCGTCACGCCCTCCTTCGCCTCGACCGCCTGGTGCAGGCCGTCGGACCAGCGGCGCCCGTCCATCATGCGGCCGGTGAATTCGTCGATGATGATGACCTTGCCATCCTTGACGATGTAATCGGTGTCCGCCTTGAACATCATGTTCGCGCGCAGCGACTGGTTGACGTGGTGGACGACCTGCGTGTTCTCGAAATCGTAGAGGTTGGCGCCCTCCAGCAGGCCCGCCGCCTCGAGCATCCGCTCGATCCGCTCGGTACCGCTCTCGGTCAGGATGATCGACTTCTGCTTCTCGTCCTTCTCGTAATCGTCCGCCTCAAGCTGCTTCACGATCGCGTCGACGCTCATGTACAGCTCCGACTTGTCGTCGGTCGGGCCGGAGATGATGAGCGGCGTGCGCGCCTCGTCGATCAGCACCGAATCGACCTCGTCGACGATCGCCATGCTGAAGGCGCGCTGCACCATCGAGCTTCGCTCATACTTCATGTTGTCGCGAAGGTAATCGAAGCCGAATTCGTTGTTGGTGCCGTAGGTGATGTCGCTGTTGTAGGCGGCGCGGCGCTGTTCGTCGGTCAGGTTGGGGATGATCGTGCCGACGGTGAGGCCGAGGAAGCGATAGACCTGGCCCATCCACTCGGCGTCGCGCGCGGCGAGATAGTCGTTGACGGTGATGACGTGGACGCCGTCGCCGGGCAGCGCGTTGAGATAGGTCGCCAGCGTCGCGACGAGCGTCTTGCCCTCGCCGGTGCGCATTTCGGCGATCTCGCCGCGGTGGAGGACGATGCCGCCGATCATCTGCACGTCGAAATGGCGCATGCCGAGCACGCGTACCGCCGATTCGCGCACCGTCGCGAACGCCTCGGGCAGCAGGTCGTCGAGCTTGGCCCCATTGGCGAGCTGCTCGCGGAACTTGGCGGTCTGCGCGGCGAGCTGCTCGTCGGAGAGCGCCTGGAGCGTCGACTCGAACGCGGCGATCTTCTGGACGATCGGGTTGAGCGATTTGACGTAGCGGTCGTTGGACGAGCCGAAGAGCGATTTAGCGAAGCCGCCGAACATAGGGATGGTTCCTGGATAAGCGCGCGCGGCCCCAGGGATGCGGGGGTGCGCAGCGTCGTTGGTCACGAAGATGTGGGTCGCAGCCCGGGCTGCAACGGGCGCTATTCGCGCCGGCGGCGGGCGTAGAGCGGTTCGCCCGGCGTTACGGCCGGAGCGGCGGCGGCGAGGCCCCAGGCCGCGGACGCGACCAGCGTCGGCAGCGCCTGCTGCGGCCGGCTGGCAACCCGGGCAGGAACCGCACGCGTCTCCACCATAGCTGCCGCGCTTGCGACCGCATGTGCCGCTGCCGGCGTGCGCATCGCCGACGTCCCGCCCGTCAGGGCGGACAGCAATGCAGACAGGAGAAGCAGCAGATTCACGCGACGAGCCATAAGCGGCCACTGCCGCCGCGTCCACCGTAAGTCGCGCGGCAACCTGCCCTTCCGTCGCGATCAACCGGGAATTTGCCAGACGACGCGACGCGTGAAGACGCGCGGCGCTGTGTCCGCCGGTACGGCCGGATAGCGTGCGCGGCGCATGATCGCGTCACAGGCGGCGCGATCGAGATCGGCATGACCACTGGTATGCAGCGTCTTGCAGTCTCCCACGCTGCCATTCCCATCCACCACCCAGGTAATGGTGACGGCGCCCTCCTCGTTATTGCGCAACGCCGCCATCGGATAGTCGTCGGAGGTGATCCAGTCCGCCGGATTTGTCGAAACGGGCGGTCTGGTGACGCGAGCGCGATCCTCGCGCACCGCAGCGTCGACGGTCCGTCGATGGCGTGCCTGATCCTCCGCCCGGCGCAACGCGATCTCCCGCCGTGCGGCGTCCATACCGGCGTTCACGGCGAAGGCGATCGCGAGGATACTGGCCAGCAGAACAACGGCGAGCGCAACCAGCACGGCGAGCCGCAGATTGCGTCCGTCGCCCGCGAAGCGGGAGCCCTTCCTGCCGGGATGCGCAGCGGCGCCAAGGACGGTTATTCGTGCCGGTGAGGGTTCGTCGATCATCCGTCTTTGCCCTGTCTTGGAAGCAGCCTATGGCAGCGCCATGTCTTCGTCCATCTCCCCGCTCGCCACCCCCTTCCCCGCCCTGCCCGTGATCGCCGGCGTGGTGCCGCACGTCGCCCGAGCGCAGTACAAGACGTGGGACCGCTGCGATCTCACCTTCGTCACGCTCGCCGAAGGGACCAGCGTCGCCGGCGTCGTCACGCAGAGCAAATGCCCGTCGCCCGAGGTCGAATGGTGCCGCAAGGCGCTGACCCTCGGCACGGCGCGCGCGCTGGTGGTCAACGCGGGCAATTCCAATGCCTTCACCGGGCATCGCGGCCGCGCCGCGGTCGAGGCGATCGCGGCGCGCACCGCGCAGCATCTCGGTTGCCAGCCATCGGACGTGTTCGTCGCCTCGACCGGGGTGATCGGCGTGCCGCTGCCGATCGACAAGGCGGAGGCCGGGCTCGATGCCGCCTTCGCCGCAACGCCGTGCGACTGGCGCGCCGCGGCGGAGACGATCGGCACTACCGACACCTACCCCAAGGGCGCGACGACGACCGCCATCGTCGATGGTCGCACGGTGACTTTGGTCGGCATCATCAAGGGTTCTGGGATGATTGCGCCCGACATGGCGACGATGCTTGGCTTCGTCTTCACCGATGCGGCGGTGACGCCCGGCTTCCTGCAGGCCTCGCTCAACGCCGCCAACCGCAACACCTTCTCGTGCATCACCGTCGACGGCGACACCTCGACCAGCGACACGGTGCTCGCCTTCGCCACCGGCGCGGCCGGCAATGCGCCGCTCGGCGACGCCGACAGCGATGGGGCGGACGCCTTCGCCGCGGCGCTCGCCGACCTGTGCGCGCAGCTCGCGCTGCTGGTCGTGCGCGACGGCGAGGGCGCGACCAAGCTGATCGAGATCGCGGTCACCGGCGCGGAGAACGACGCCTCGGCGCATCGCATCGCTATGTCGATCGCCAATTCGCCGCTGGTGAAAACCGCGATCGCCGGCGAGGACGCCAATTGGGGCCGCGTCGTCATGGCGGTCGGCAAGGCCGGCGAACCCGCCGAGCGCGACAAATTGTCGATCCGCTTCGGCGAGACGCAGGTTGCGCGCGAAGGCCTCGCGGTCGAGGGGTATGACGAGGCGCCGGTCGCCGCGCATCTGAAAGGGCAGGAGATCGAAATCGGCGTCGACCTCGGCCTCGGCGACGGCGTGGCGACGGTTTGGACCTGCGACCTCACCCACGGCTATATCTCGATCAACGCCGACTATCGGAGCTGACATGCACCATCCGCACCACGACGCGGTCGTCACCCTGATGCGCCGGGTGGCGGCGGAGATCGTCCTGCCGCGCTTCCGCAACCTCGCTGCCGACGAGATCGAGGAGAAGGCCGCGGACGATATGGTGACCGTCGCCGATCGCGAGAGCGAGGCGGCGCTGACCGCCGGGCTGGCGGCGCTCGATCCCGGCATCCGCGTCGTCGGCGAGGAAGCGGTGGCGGCGGATGCGTCGCTGGTCGACGGCATCGAGCACGGCCGGGTGTGGATCATCGATCCGATCGACGGCACCAACAATTACGCGAGCGGCATCGCCACCTTCGGAATCATGATCGCGCTGGTCGAGGGTGGCGAGACGCAGGCGGGGTGGATCCTCGATCCCGTCGCCGACCGGCTCTGCCACGCCGTGCGCGGCGGCGGCGCCTATATCGACGACGTACGCGTGCAGGCGCGGCCGAGCGGCGGCGAGCGCCCGTCGGCGGTGCTCGCCACCTATTGTATGAGCGAGGCGGAGATCGCGGCACTCTACGCCCGCGCCGAGCGCGCGTTCACCGTCGCGCCGATGCCGCGCTGCGCGGCGGAGCAATATCCGCGACTGGTGCTGGGGACGAACGACGTCGCCTTGTTCCAGAAGACGCTGCCGTGGGATCATGCGCCCGGCTCGCTGTTCCTGCGCGAGGCGGGCGGTGTGGTCCGCTGGCCGGATGGCGAGGACTATCACGTCGGCGATCAGCGTCGCGGCATGCTCGCCGCCGCATCGCCCGCCTTGTGGGACCAGGCGGCGAAGCTGCTGTTCGGATAGCAAAAGCCCCTCCTCTTCAGAGGAGGGGGTGGGGTGGAGGACACTGGGAACAGGCCTCCGTGATACAAACCCTACCCCTCCCCCAAAGGGGAGGGACTTGCATCGCTTACGCCAGCGCGCCTTCCAGCCAGGCCTTCAGCCGGCCCTTCGGCTCGGCGCCGACCTTGGTCGCCGCCGGGGCGCCGCCCTTGAACAGGATCATCGTCGGGATGCCGCGCACGCCATATTTGCCGGGCGCATCCGGATTCTCGTCGATGTTGAGCTTGGCGATCGTCACCTGCTCACCGAGCTCTTCCGACAGTTCCTCGAGGCTCGGCCCGATCATCTTGCACGGCCCGCACCATTCCGCCCAGAAGTCGACCAGCACCGGACCGTCGGCCTTGAGCACGTCGGTGTCGAAGCTCGCGTCGGTAATCGCCTTGGTAGCCATTTCAATCTCCTTTGCAGCCCATCTAGGATGGCGCGGACCCCGGCTCAACCGTCGGCGCCCTAGCTTTGCTCCCGGAGGCGAAAGCGCGGCTTGTGCGCGTCGAGCAGCGCCGGCTCGAGCACGAACAGACGGGGCCCGCCGGTGTAGAGCAACGCCGCCTCGATCCGCCGCTCCGGAAAGATCGTCGCAAGCGCCGCGGCATAGGCGGCCATCTGGTCGAGGTGATAGGGCGGGATATCGGCCACCGCCCCCGGGACGCGCCGGCCGGTCTTGAAGTCGACGACGCGGATATGATCCGGCGCGATCAGCAGCCGGTCGACCGTCCCCGACACGACCAAGCCGTTCGGGAGCGTCGCGGCGATCGGCGCCTCCGTCAGTGCGTCGCCGCCGAACAGATCGGCGAAACGCGCATCGTCGAGCACGGCGAGCACGCCGGCGGCGATCTCCGCGCGTACCGCAGGGTCGGTGACGCCGCCCGCGGTCGCGAGCCAGCGTTCGGCACTGGCGGCGCGCGCATCGGGCGCGACCGCCGGAAGACGCTCGAACAGCGCGTGGAACAGCCGCCCGCGCTCCGCGGCGGCGCGCAGCGCCGGACCGGGCGGCGGATCGCTTACCTCGTCTTCGCCGATCGCAGACGGCGCAAGCGGCCGCGACGGCCGGCTCTCGATCGGCGCGGGGCGCTGCGCCCATTCGGGCAGGACGACGGTCTCGACGCGCTGCGCCTTTGCCGCGGGACGCGTCTTCACCGGCGGCTGCGGGATGCGGCCGATGAAGATGCGTGGCCCCTCCCCCGCGACGCCCAGCGCATCGAAGGCGCGCGACGCGGCGGCATACCAGCTCGCCACCGGCGGCTCGCCCTTGGCGCGCGGGCCGAGCGCGCCGCCGATCACCAGCCGTTCCTCGGCACGCGTCGCGGCGACGTAGAACAGCCGCCAATGTTCCTCCAGCTCGCGCCGCTCGACCTCGCCGATCGCCACGTCGAGCGGCCCGCCGCGCTCGGCAGAGCGCGGGCGGAAGATCGGGATCGGCTGCGCGCCGGGCTCGGGCGACCAGCGCACCAGCGCGCGCGGCGCGGCGGTTGGATCGACCGTCGCATCGGCGAGGATCACCAGCGGCGCCTGCAAGCCCTTGGCGCCGTGCGCGGTCATCACCCGCACCGCGTCGAGCGGGGCGGAGGGATCGCGGACGATTTCGACATCGCCGCGATCGAACCAGTCGAGGAAACGCTGCATCGACGGCGTCGAGGTCGTCTCGAAGGCGAGCGCGGCGTTGAGCAGTTCCTCGATCGGATCGCGCGCCTCGGCACCCAGCCGACGCAGCAGCCTGCGCCGTCCGTCGAGCGGACCGGACAACAGCTCTTCGAGGAACTGATAGGGCGTGGCGATATCCGCACGCAGCAGCATCGACCGCAACGGCGCCAGCCGTTCGTCCGACTGGGTGAGTGTCAGATGCCGCCACAGGCTGCCGTGATCGCGCGGCGCGGCGTGCATCAGCTCGTCCTGCGTCCAGCCGATCAGCGGCGACACCAGCAGCGACGCGAGCGACAGGTCATCCTCAGGCTGCAACGCGAAGCGCACCGCGGCGAGCAGATCCTGCACCGCCAGCGGCGCGTTGAGCCGCAACCGGTCGACGCCGGCGACCGGCACGCCCTCGGCATAGAGGCGCGCGACGATCAGCGAGGCGAGATCGCCGCGCCGCTTGACGAGGATCATCACATCCTCGGGGCGCAGCGGCCGGCCCTTGCTCTCCAGCATCAGCCCGCCGTCGATCCAGTCGCGCACCGCGCGGGCGATCCGCACCGCCTGTTCGCGGACGGCGTCGTCGATCCACGCTTCCTCGTCCTCGTCGCTGCCGCCCGCCACCACCGGCGGCCATAGCTCGACCGTGCCGGGGCCGGGCACCTCGCTGGCATGATCCTCCAGCGCGCCGATCGCGCCGAGGCCGGGCTCGCCCGCCGCGGCGACCGCGGCATCGACGAATTCGAGGATCGGCCGCGTCGAGCGGAAGGAATGGGTCAGCGACAGGCGCTGGAACGGCAGGCCGCGTTCGGACTCGGGCCAGTCCTCGGTCCCCTCCACCTCGGCGGCGCGGGTGGCGAAATGGCCCTCCGCCCAGCGGAAGTTGATCGGGTCGGTGCCCTGGAAGCCGAAGATCGCCTGTTTAAAATCGCCGACGGTGAACAGCGTGCGAGTCGAGGGCGCATGGACGCCGCGGCCGACGAAGAACTCGCCCGCCAGCGCGGTGACGATCCGCCACTGGTTGAGGTTGGTGTCCTGCGCCTCGTCGATCAGCACATGCTCGGTCGCCTGATCCAGCTTGTAGCGCACCCATTCGCCGATGCCGGGCTGTTCGAGCAGCCGCACCGTAACGCCGATCAGATCGTCGAAATCGACCGCGCCGCTGCGCCGCTTCGCTGCGGCATAGGCGCGCGCATAATCGCGACCGACGTCGAGCGCGTCGGCGAGCAGATCGGCATAGGCCGCGCGTTGCGTCAGCGACAGCAGATCGAGGCAATGGTCGCCGAGCGCAGCGGCAAGCTCGGGATAATCGGGTTCGGCATCGACCAGCTTCTTCGACGCCTTGCGCGGTTCGTTCTTGCCGGTCAGCACCACGCCGGCCAATTCCTGCAAGGTCGCCGCACGCGCCTCGGGCGCGGCGGCGAGCCAGCGGTCGAGCGTCTCGGCATGGCCGAGGCCCGTCGCCGCGCCCCACGCCTTGTTCGCCGCCGCCAGCCGCTCGACCAGATCGACGTCGATCGCGTCGCAGCCGGACGCCAGCGCCTCGCCGATATCGCCCTGCGGCAGGTCGAGCGCTCGGCGCAGCCACGGCTGGATGCCGCTCGGCAGCGCCTCCAGCGCGATCAGCGAGCGCGCGCAGGCGAGCAGGAAGCTCTCCGCCCCGCCTTCGCCCAAGCGGAGCGACAGCGCGCCGATCGTCTCGATCGGGCGGAGGCGGCCGTCGCGCTCCGCCTCGACCAGCAAAGTCGCCAGCGTCTCGCGCGCCAGCACCGCCTCCTCGCGCGCTTCGAGCGGACGGAAGCCGGGGGTCAATCCCGCCTCGACCGGAAAGGCGGCAAGCAGGCTCTGGCAGAAGCCGTGGATCGTCTGGATGCGCAGGCCGCCGCCCGGCGCGTCGAGCACGCCGGCGAACAAGGTGCGCGCGCGCGCCTGCAAGTCGGGCGTCGCGCGCTCGCCGAGCGCTTCGAGATCGGCGGCGAGCTGCGGCCCCGGCATCCGCACCCAGGCGGCGAGCCGGTTGCTGATCCGCTGCGCCATCTCCGCCGCGCCCGCCTTGGTGAAGGTCAGGCACAGGATCGCAGCCGGCTGCGTCCCGCCCAGCAGCAGCCGGAACACGCGCGCGGCGAGCACCTGCGTCTTGCCGGTGCCGGCGGAGGCGGACAGCCAAACGTGCGCGTGCGGATCGCTCGCCGCCGCCTGCGCGCCCTTCAACCGCGGCAAAGTGGCGAGGTCAGTCCCGGCCATACCATTCGTCCCGGCGCATCAGTTGGTCGTACTCGGCATAAGGCGCATATTCCGGCACCAGTTTGGCAGTGAACGGCGCACTGCCGGTCAACCAGTGGCTCGCCGCCTCGATGAAATTGCTCATCGCGATCGTGGTGAAGTCGGTGGTGACGATCCGGTCGCGCTTGCCCTCGGCGTCGACCGGGGTTTCGATATAGCCGAACTGATCGCGCTTCTTGCCGAGCGACCAATATTCGAAACCGCCCGCACGGCCCGAGACGTCGCCGAACCCGCCACGCTCGGCGATCGCGCCGAGCAGGCCGAGCTGAAGGCTGTACCCGGCCTTGACCGCGGCGGCGGACGGCGGCTTGCCAGTCTTATAGTCGACGATCGCGAGGCTGCCGTCGGGCAGGCGATCGACGCGGTCGTAGCGGCCGGACAGCTTCACCCCCGCCACCTCGATATGCCCCTTGCCCTCGGCGGAGGCGACCTTGCGGCCTTCGGCGTCCTGCGCGGCGACCGTCTTGGCGATCCAGTCGATCGCCTCGACCAGCCGCGGCCGCCAGAGCGCGCGCATCATCGGATGCGTCCGCTCGTCGTCGAGCATCGCGGTCGCGCGCGGCAGCAATGCGTCGGCGGCACATCGGTCGAGCTTCCACCATTGTTCGAGGATGTCGTGCACCGCGGTGCCGCGCCACGCCGCACTCGGGTCGGCATCGACCGGATCGAGCGGCATCAGCCCGAGCACGCGCCGTGCATAAAAGGCGTAAGGGTCGGCCTTGAGCCGGTCGATCTCGGTCACCGAAATCGCCTTGGGGCGGCGCGCCGGATCGGGCAGCGGCGCCGGCCGGTCGGCGGGGACGTGCTCGCGCGGATCGTCGAGCGCATGCGCCCAGCGTTCGAGATCGTGCGCGCGAACGAACCGCTCGCCCGCCATCGCCTGGAGGCGCAGCCAAAGGCGGGACGCCAGCGCCGGCGAGGCGGCATCGCGCCGCGCGCGCGTCACGATCGCCTGCGGCGCGCCGAGCGCCTGGCCGAATTCATGCGCCGCGACGCCGACCGCGCGCTCAAGCCCCGGCAGCCCCAATGTCGCACGGATACGCGGCGCCAGCCACGGGTCGGGCGCCGGCCGCCCCGGCCATACGCCCTCGTTGAGCCCGCCCAGCACCATGAGATCGGCGGTCTGCAACCGCGCCTCGATCAGGCCGTAGATGGCGATACGCGGATGGCCGACCCCCGACCCAGGCCGCACCGCGACCTCATCGAGCAACCCGCGCAGCAGCGGCGCCAGTCCATCGGGCGCGATCCGCGGCGGCCCGGCGGGCGCATCGGCTTCGAGCGCGTCGAGGAACTCCGCGGCAGCACGCCCCGCCGGCCCCGACCACAGGTCGTCTCCGCACAGCGCCTGCGCCGTCTCGCGAAGCACCGCGAGCAAGCCGGGCAGCGGCTGCATACCCTGTTCGAAGACCAGCTCGATCGGCTTGAGCAACCCGACCGGCTCGGCGAACCACGCCGCGGCGCGATCGCGTTTGTTGGTCAGCAGATGGCCCATGATCCCGTCGAGCCCCGCCGCCGGCCGCGGGCCGCGCAGCCCCCGGTCGAGCCCGCGCACGCCGTCGAGCCACGCGCCGCGGATGGCGCGGTCGCCCGGCACGTTGCGCACCAGCGGATGTTTGAGCAGCGCGAGCAACGCCATCGGCGCGAAGCGCTGCGCCGCCGCCTCGGCGAGCGCGAGCAGCAGCGTTCCCGGCGGCAGGATCGACAAGGGGCGGCCAGCCGAGTCGTTGGCCTCGATGTTCCAGCGGCGCAGATGTACCGCCACCCGCCGCGCCAGCGCGCGATCGGGCGTGACCAAGGCCGCGGTTCGGCCCTCTTCTTCCAGCGCGCCGCGCAGCGCGAGCGCGATCGTCTGCGCCTCTTCCGCCGGTGTCGCCAGTTCGGCAGCGGCGACGCCGGTCAGCCGCCGGTCCTCCGCCTTCAGCTCGGTCCATTTGCCGGTGAAGGCGGCGGGCGCGAGCGCATTGGCGATCGCCCGCCCGCGCACCGCGCCGGCATCCGGCCCCGCGGTGCCGGGCCAATTGGCCACCTCGCCGCGGCCAACGCTCATCCGCTCCAGCATCAGCTTCAGGTGATATTGCGGATGCGTCTCGAGCGACCGTCGGATGTGGCCGGTGACGGGATCGGGCCGGTGCGGCCCGAGCGCATCCCATTCCTCCTGCGGCATCGCCAGGTCGAGCCCCGCGAACACCGTCATGCCCTGTGGCGCCTCGGCGACGCAGCGCAGCAGCCGCGCCACCGCCGGCGCCGGATCGGTGACGCCGGCGGCGCAGACGATCCCCTGCGGCGGTTGCTGGCGCCACCGCTCGGCGACCCGGTCGAGCAGTATCCGTCGCCGCGTCGCCGCGTCGATCAGCCCGAGCCGAGCCAGCTCCGCGGGCCAGCGTTCGAGCACGATCGTGAAGGTCGACAGTGCGCGCTGCCAATGTTCGGTCAGTTCGGGGGCGAGGTCGATATCGCGCAGCGCCGTCGGCGGGACCTCCTCGACCAGCAACTGGTCGAGCGTATGGCAGAGTTCGCCCGCCAGCCGCACCGCCTCCGCCGCGTCGATCGCCGCACCGGCGCGCGCGCGCTCCTCGAAGACGAGCCGCGCGAGAATCATCCGCCGCTGCATCGGCGCGACCGCGGGCGGCGGCGGCGCGCCCTCGTCCGCCGGATCGAGCGCCGCGCCGACCGCCTCGCCGAGATCGGGACTGCCGAGCGTCACCAACCGCGGCAGCAGCAACCCGCCACCGCTCGCGCGGACGAAGGCGCTCGTCACCGCGCGCACCGCACGATTGTTGGGCAGCAGCACCAGCCCGCGGGCCAATGTCATTGCATCGCCACCCGCCCGCCGCAGCAACCCGGCGACGAGCGTGTCGGCGAACGCCTTGTGCGAGGGAATCGAATAGAGCTGCGGCCTGCGCGCCTCAGCCATTGGCGATCAGCGCTTCGGTCTTCGGGATCGCCGCGGGCGTGCCGACGTCGAACCACAGCCCCTGATGGACCTGCGCATAGGCGCGTCCCGCCTCGATCGCGCGGTTCCAGAACAGGTTGGTGGAGAACGGCCCCTCCGGCCAGTCGCGCAACAGGCGCGGATGGAGGATCTGGATGCCGGTATAGACGAAGGGCGCGACCGTCGCCGCCTTGCGCCGCGCGATGATCCGGCCGTCCGCGCCGATCCGGAAATCGCCCTGCCCCCGATGATTGTTGGCGCGCGCATAGGGCACCACCAGCAGCAAGGCGTCCATCGTCGCATCGTCCCAGCGCGACGCGAGCAATTTCAACGTGTCGACCGGTCCGTCGAACCACAGATTGTCACTGTTGATCACCAGCACCGGATCGTCGCCGAGCAGGCCGCGCGCCTGCACCAGCCCGCCGCCGGTCTCCATCAATTGCGCGCGCTCGTCGCTGATCGCCACCGCGATGCCGTCGTCGCGGTTGGTGACATGCGCCTCGAGCGTATCGGCGAGATAATGGACGTTGACCACGGCGCGTTGCACCCCGGCGGCGGCGAGCCGGTCGAAAACGTGATCGATCAGCGGCTTGCCCGCGACCTCGACCAACGGCTTGGGCCGCGTCGCGGTCAGCGGCCGCATCCGTTTGCCGAGGCCCGCGGCCATCACCATCGCGGTCGCCGGCACGACGCCGCCGGGATCGGGACGCAGGATGCGCTGCCGCGTCATGCGCTCAACGCCGCCGGATCGCCGCGCAAGGCAGGTGGCACGTTGGCATCGAACCAGCGCGCCACCGGTGCCAGCGCCGGTTGCGCCAGGTCGCGCTCCAGATAGCGCCAGACGCGCGGGCATAAGGTCGGATAGCGCGGCTTGCCGTCGCGCTTCCACAGCCGGGTGAAGATGCCGATGATCTTGGCGTTCCGCTGCGCGCCGAGCACGTGATAGGCGGCGAGGAAATCGTCGCCCGCCCCCGTCGCGCTCCGGTAGCGCGCCAGCATCGCCGCCTCCAGCATCGGATCGACGTCGCGCCGCGCGTCCTGCAGCAGCGACACGAGGTCATAAGCGGGATGCCCGGCGAGCGCGTCCTGGAAGTCGAGCAGCCCGAGCCGCCGCTCCGCGCCGACCAGCATCAGATTCTCGGCATGATAGTCGCGCAGCACGGTGACCGGCGACTCGGTCAGCGCGTGGTCGAACACCGCGTCCCAGGCGGCGCGATAGCCCGGCTCGTCGACGGTGAGCCCGACCGCGGGGCAATACCAGTCGACGAACAGGCCTGCCTCGCGATGCAGCACCGCGCGATCATATGGCGGTAGGTCGCCGGCGGGATGCGCGCGCAGCGCCACCAGCAGGTCGATCGCCGCGGCATAATGCGGCAACGCCGCCGCCTCGCCGGCATCGGCGGTCTCGCGCAGCCGCACGTCGCCGAAATCCTCGAGCAGGACGAGGCCCTGGGAAAGGTCGGCGGCGTGGATCGCGGGCGCGGCGAAGCCGTGGTCGGTCAGCCATTGCGCGATGCGGATGAACGGCCGCGGGTCCTCGTGCGGCGGCGGCGCGTCCATCAGGATCGCGCTGCGCCCGGCGCTGGCGACGCGGAAATAGCGGCGGAACGAGGCGTCGCCGGCGACGGGGGAGATGTCCCCCGACCAGCCATGCGTAGCGAGAAATGCCGGCGCGCCGGCGGGCGGGGTCATATCGGCCATCGCGGCTTCCATGACGCCGGGACGTCGGCTGTCAAGATTCGTCCGCCGTCCGGCCCCGGCTGCAAGGTGAGCGCCAGCGCCTGCGGCCAATAGCCCGGCGCCCGCTCGGGCCATTCGACCAGCAGCAGCGTATCGGTCAGCGCCTCGGCGAGGCCGAGTTCCTCCAGTTCCTCCGCATCCTCGATCCGGTAGAGATCGACGTGCAGCACTGGCAGATTGACCTCGGGCGGCTCGTAGGGCTGGACGATCGCGAAGCTGGGGCTCGGCGCCTCGCCGGCGAGGCCGAGCGCGGCGAGCAGGCCGCGCGCGACGCTCGTCTTGCCCATGCCGAGATCGCCTTGCAACGTGATGACGTCCCCGGGCCGGACGCGCGCGGCGAGCGAGGCGCCGAACGCCTCGGTAGCGGCGGGGTCGGGAAGCCGGATGCCGGTCATGCCGACCTCCGGAATGCACCGCGGCGGGTCGCACGCCACCCCACCGTGCTCCTGCGAACGCAGGAGCCCAGGAGTCCCGCGACCTGCCGGCCGTCGCTCTGCTTGGCCCTGGGTTCCTGCATCAGCAGGAACACGGTAGCCGCAAACGACGCATCGAACGCTTCCATCGCGGCCGGATCGGCAAACCGGATACCAGTCGTGCTCACGCCCAGCCCACTCATCGCCGCGGCAACTCCACCGTCACCAGCGTGCCCTCACCGGGCTGCGAGACCAGCTCGATCCGCCCACCATGCGCCTCGACGAACTGGCGCGCGAGCGGCAGGCCCAACCCCAGCGCACGCTCGCCGGTCGGTTGCATGCCGGGCTCGCCGAACCGGTCGAACGCGCGCGCGATACTCTCCGCATCCATGCCGAACCCGTTGTCCGAGACGACGATCCGCGCGCCCGTCGCGCTGCCGTCGGCGTGCAGCAGGATGCGCCCGCCCTCCGGCGTCGAGGCGACCGCATGACGCAACAGATGCTCGACCACTTCCTTCAGCCGTTTGGGATCGCCGCGCACCCGGCCGGTCGAGCGCGCCAGCTCCACCGCGAAGTCGAGCTTGCGCCGCTTCGCCGCCGGCCGGATCGTCTCCGCCGCGGCGCGCGCGGTGGCGGCGAGGTCGACGTCGACCCGCTCGATTTCGGCATCGTCGCCGCCCTGCGTCAGATCGAGCACATCGTCGATCAGCAGCCCGAGCCGCTCGACCGATTGCAGGATCGCCTCGACATAGCCGTCCGCGTCCGCGGTCAGCTTGCCGGCGAAGCCCGCGTGCAGCATCTCGGCGAAGCCGCTGATCGAGGTCAGCGGGGTGCGCAATTCGTAGCTCATATTGGCGACGAATTGCGTCTTGACCCGGTCCGCCGCCTCCAGCGCATTGGCGCGGTCGCGCAACGCCTGCTCGGCGCGCCGGCTGTCGGTGATGTCGAGCATCGTCAGCAACGCATTGCCGTCGGGCAGCGGTACCGCGGCGAAGGCGAAATGCCGTCCGTCGGCGAAGGCGACGCGACCGCCGCGCTGCTGGCGTTCGGTGGTGGCGGAGCGGACCAGCTCGGGGATCAGCGCGGCGCGATTGGGCGTCGCGAGCTTCGACGCCGCCGCCGCCGCGAAGGCATCGACGCGCGGATGACCGGCGAGGAATTCCTCCTCGAACCCCCAGACCGCGCGCAAGCGGTTGTTCCAAAGCTGCAACTTGCCGTCGGCGGCGAACACCGCCAGCGCCTCGAACAGATTGTCGAAGGTCGCGGTGCGCACGCGCAGCAGCGTGTCGCGCGCGCTGGCGAGCTGCACCTCCTCGGTACGATCCTCGAAGATCGTCAGCAGGCCGCCGTCGGGTAGCGGCTGCGCGACGACGCGCAGATGGGTGCCGCCGGGCAAATGCCAATTCTCCTCGCTCGCCGTCTCGCCGGGGACGAACCAGCCGCGCCGCTCCGCCTTCCAGCTCGGGAAGTCGCGCACCTCGGGCACGCGGCTCGCCTCGCGCATCCGTTCGAGCACGCGGTCGAATTCGGGCCGATCGGCGAGCCATTCGGCGCGCATCGCGAACATCCGCCGGAACGGCTGGTTGCAGAAGACGAGGCCGCGGTCGGGGCCGAATTGCGCGACACCGGCCGAGAGGCGGTCGAGCAGGGCGCGCTGCGCGTCGGCGAAGCGCTTGGCGCCCGCGCGCGACTGTTCGAGGTCCTCGATGTCGACCGCGAAGCTCGCCACCCCGCCGGTCGGCAAGGGCACGTCGTGCACTTCGAGCGAGCGGCGCTCGCCACCGATGGTCGCGGGCAGGACCTCGCGTTGCGGCGCTCCCGATGCCCGCGCGGCATGGGCGCCGGCGCGCGGACCGCCGCGCCCCGATCCCTCGACCAGCTCGAGCTGGCGACCGATGACGTCGGCGGCGTCGACGCCGTCGACCGCGCGGACATAGGCACTGTTGACCATCGCCAACCGCATGTCGCCGCTGCGATACCACATCGGCAACGGCGCCGCCTCGATCAGCCCGGTCAGCGCCTCGAAGGCGATCGACAATTGCTCGACCTGATCGCGCAGATGGGTGATCTCCGCCTCGCTGTCGGTGGCGTCGAGCGTCCAGATGACCACCGCCCCGGTCGCGCCGAGTTCGCCCGGCGCACGGCTGCCGCGGATCGTGATCGCCCGGCCCGAGCCGATCGGATGCAGCGCCCGGACGAAGCCGCGTCCCGCGCGCTGCGCCGCCTGCACGTCGGTGGCGAGCGCCTCGGCCTCCTCGGCGGGCAGCCCCGCCCCTTCCGCGGCAAGATCGCCCAGGAAGCGCGGCGCGACGGACAGTCCCAGCCATTCCACCAGTCGCGGCGGCATCTCGATTCGCCCATCGGCGCGCACCAGCATCGCCATCGCCGGCGAGACGCTGCGCAACACCTCGGCCTCGCGGCTGCGCGCGATCACCGCGGCGGCCTCGCCGCGCAGCCGCCAGCCGACGAACAGCGCGAAGCCGCCGGCGGCGACCAGCGCCGCCAGCACCGCGCCACACAGGACTGCCGCCATCACCGAAAGCTGGATCAACGCTTACCCCTCGTCACGCCCGACACGGCGTGCACGGCCCGAGTGTAGAACGCAACCTACGGCAGCAGCAATGAGAGTTGGTGGCAGCGTCTCCGCCGGGGCGCGTGCAAAGAAAAAGGCGGCGCCTTTCGGCACCGCCCCTTCCCACCACGATCGCGGACGATCAATAGCGATAATGATCCGGCTTGAACGGCCCCTCGACCGGCACGCCGATGTAGCTCGCCTGCTTCTCGGACAGCTTCGACAGCTTGACGCCGAGTTTCTCGAGGTGGAGCGCGGCCACCTTTTCGTCGAGATGCTTGGGCAGGACGTACACTTCGTTCTTGTACTTCTCGCCCGCGGTCCACAGCTCGATCTGCGCGAGCGTCTGGTTGGTGAAGCTCGCGCTCATCACGAACGACGGGTGGCCGGTCGCGCAGCCGAGGTTGACCAGGCGGCCCTTGGCGAGGACGATGATCTGCTTGCCGTCGGGAAATTCAACCAGGTCGGTGCCCGGCTTCACTTCGCTCCACTTGTAATTCGACAGCGCGGCGATCTGGATCTCGCTGTCGAAATGGCCGATGTTGCAGACGATCGACATCGGCTTCATCGCCTTCATGTGATCGGCGGTGATGACGTCGGCGTTGCCGGTCGCGGTGACGAAGATGTCGGCGCGCTTGACCGCCTCGTCCATCGTCACGACCTCGAAGCCCTCCATCGCCGCCTGCAGCGCGCAGATCGGATCGATCTCGGTGACCATGACGCGGGCGCCGCCGTTGCGCAGCGACTGCGCCGAGCCCTTGCCGACGTCACCGAAACCGGCGACGGCGGCGACCTTGCCGGCGAGCATCACGTCGGTGGCGCGACGGATCGCGTCGACCAGCGATTCCTTGCAGCCGTAGAGGTTGTCGAACTTCGACTTGGTGACGCTGTCGTTGACGTTGATCGCCGGGAACGGCAGCTCGCCCTTCTTGGCGATCTCGTACAGACGGTGCACGCCGGTCGTCGTCTCTTCCGACACGCCCTTCAGGTTCTTGACCGTCTCGGTCAGATAGCCCGGCTTCTTGGCGATGAACGCCTTGAGCGCGCGCTGGAACTCGACCTCTTCTTCATTCTCCGGCTCGCCGAGCGTCGCGCCGGCCTCGAGCTTCGCACCCCAGAGCGCGAACATCGTGGCGTCGCCGCCGTCGTCGAGGATGATGTTGGCGGTCTGGCCCTCGACATCGCGATCCCACGAGAAGATGTCGCCGACATAATCCCAATATTCGGCCAGGCTCTCGCCCTTCACCGCGAACACCGGCACGCCGGTCGCGGCGATCGCGGCGGCGGCATGATCCTGCGTCGAGAAGATGTTGCAGGTCGCCCAGCGCACGTCGGCGCCGAGCGCGGTCAGCGTCTCGATCAGCACCGCGGTCTGGATGGTCATGTGCAGCGAACCGGTGATCCGCGCGCCCTTGAGCGGCTGGCTCGCGCCGAACTCGTCGCGCAGCGCCATCAGGCCGGGCATCTCGGTCTCGGCGATGCGGATCTCGGCGCGGCCGAAATCGGCGAGGCCGATGTCCTTGATGACGTAATCGTTCTGTTCGACCGCGAGCGCAGTAGCCACGTGTCATGCTCCTGAAGAAGATGGATGCCGGCCCCTTAGCCGCTCCGGCCGCGCGGATCAAATATAAAGATATCTTTATATGTCGTCGGCCGCGGCGCGGTCAGGCGGTGCCGGCGTCGGGGACGAGCAGTCGCGCGTCGATCCCCGCCTTGCCGAAGGCCGCGGTCCAGCGCCGTCCGGCGGGGGTGTCGAACAGCAGATCCTCGTCGCCAGCGACATGGAACCAGCCCGGCCGGGTCAGCTCGCCTTCGAGCTGACCGTCGCCCCAGCCGGCATAGCCGAGCGCGACGAGATAGCGCGTCGGACCGCTGCCCTCGGCGATCGCGCGCAGCACGTCGACGGTGCTCGACAGCGACCAGCGGCCGGCGACGTCGATCGTATCCTGTCCGCTCCAGTCGCTCGAATGGACGACGAAGCCACGCCGCGGATCGACCGGGCCGCCGAAATGCACCGGCGCATCCGGCGCGACGCCATGCGGGATCTCGAACTGGTCGAGCAGATCGTGCAGGCTCAGCCCCTCGATCGTCGCGCCGACGCCGATGCCGATCGCGCCATCGGCGTCGTGCGCGCACATCGCGATCACCGCATGGTCGAAGCTGGGGTCGCGCATACCCGGCATCGCGAGAAGGAACTGGCCGGCAAGGAAGGGTCGATAGTGCATCGCGGCGAACATAAGCTGCGCCACGGCTTCTGCCATGCTTGAAATCAACGCCGTCATGCCCGACCTCCCGCGGCGTGGCGCCGTCCGGCGACCACCCGCATTCCAGCATCGGAGACCCAAGATGACGATCACCGTCGGCGACAAGATACCGGCCGCCACCCTGACCAAGGTCACCTCCGATGGCCCGGATCAGATCACGACCAACGCGTTGTTCGACGGCCGCACCGTCGCGCTGTTCGCCGTGCCCGGCGCCTTCACCCCGACCTGCTCGGCCAAGCACCTGCCCGGCTTCGTCGACAAGCGCGAGGAACTGGCCGCCAAGGGCATCGACGAGATCGCCTGCATCTCGGTCAACGACCCCTTCGTGATGGGCGCCTGGGCGAAGTCTGCGAATGCGGAGGGCATCACGATGCTCGCCGACGGCAACGCCGATTTCGCCGAGGCGATCGGCCTGACGATGGACGGCAGCAAGTTCGCGATGGGCAAGCGCAGCCAGCGCTACACGATGCTGGTCGAGGACGGCGTCGTGAAGCAGCTCCACGTCGAGGCCCCCGGCGAGTTCAAGGTGAGCAGCGCGGAATATCTGCTCGGCGAGCTCTGATCCCGTCGTCCTCTCCCGCAAGGGGGGAGGGCCTGCGGGCATGCCATTGTCTTGCCAGCGTCACCACCGCCGCGTAACCATCCGGGATGACACTCGCATCCCGGATCGTCGCCGACCTCGACACCCTCTACCGCGCCTCCGTCGAACGGTTGCAGACCGCACTCAACGCCTATCTGACCGACGGTACGCCGCCCTCGCCCGAAAGCCGGGTCGACGGGTCGTTCGCCTATCCCGTCATCCATCTGCGCTACGCCAGCGTCGGCGACCGGCCGGCACCGCTGCGCTCGTTCGGCCGGCTCGTCTCGCCCGGCGACTATACGATCAGCGTCACCAAGCCGGCGCTGTTCGCCGACTATCTCACCGAACAGCTGACGCTGCTGCTCGAGGACTATGACGTCGAGGTCGAGGCCGTCCCCGGCCGGCAGGAAATCCCCTTCCCCTATGTCCTCGATCCGGGTCATGCGCTGAGCCTCGACACCGTCTCGGCGACCGAATTGTCGCGTCACTTCCCCGCCACCGAGCTCGCGCATATCGGCGACGAGATCGCCGACGGCCTCTGGATCTCGGACGGCGGCACGCGCCCGCTCGCGCTGTTCGACGCCTTGCGCACCGACTTCAGCCTCGCGCGGCTGCGCCATTATATGGGGACACCGTCGGAACATACGCAGCGCTTCGTGCTGTTCACCAACTATCACCGCTACGTCGACGAATTCGTCCGCTGGGGCGCGTCGCAGCTCGGGCCGGAAAGCCGCTTCACCGCGCTGTCCGGCGCCGGCAATATCGTCATCGATCATCCCGGCGACGTCGACAAACTGGTCAACGACAGCGCGTGGCGGCGGCACCAGATGCCCGCCTATCACCTCATGGCCGACGATCGCACCGGCATCACGCTCGTCAACATCGGCGTCGGCCCGTCCAACGCCAAGACGATCTGCGACCATCTCGCGGTGATGCGCCCCGAGGCGTGGCTGATGATCGGCCATTGCGGCGGCCTGCGTCCCTCCCAGCGGATCGGCGATTATGTCCTCGCCCATGCCTATCTGCGCGACGACCACGTCCTCGACGACGTGCTGCCGCCTGAAATCCCCGTCCCCGCGATCGCCGAGGTGCAGCAGGCGCTCGCCCGCGCATCGGAGATCGTCAGCGGCCAGTCGGGCGAGGAACTCAAGCGCCGGCTGCGCACCGGTACGATCGTCACCACCGACGATCGCAACTGGGAGTTGCGCTATTCCGCCTCGGCGCTGCGCTTCTCGCTGTCGCGCGCGGTCGGCATCGACATGGAATCGGCGACGATCGCGGCGCAGGGCTATCGCTTCCGCGTGCCCTACGGCACGTTGCTGTGCGTCTCGGACAAGCCATTGCACGGCGAACTCAAGCTGCCCGGTCAGGCCAACCGCTTCTACGAGCGGGCGATCAGCGAGCATATGCGGATCGGCATCGAGACCTGCGAGCAATTGCGGCTGGAGGGCGCCAAGCTGCACAGCCGCAAGCTGCGCGCCTTCGACGAGCCGCCGTTCCGCTGAGTCGAGCAGGGTCGTCACCGGACTCGGAAACCAACCCGGGCTAATGCGTTACGCTTGCGAACCAATCAGGGAGTTGCTGCCGTGGCCGATGAAACCGACGACACGCCGAAGTCCGACACGCCCGCGGTGACGCCGCGCCGCCGTGCGCCGCGCAAGACGACCACGACGCGCGCGGCCGCGACCAAGGCTCCGGCAAAGCCGCGCGGGCCGCGTGCCAAGCCCGCCGAACCCTCGACGGTCGAGAAGGTCGAGACTGCGGTGAGCGACGCCGCCGCCAAGACGACGCGCCGCGCCAAGGCCGCGGTGACCAAGGCCGAAGGCGCGGTCTCCGCCGCCGCCAAGACGGTGAAGCCCCGTTCGACCAAGCGCGCCACGCCGCGCGCCGCGACGAAGAAGCCCGCAGCCAAGAAGCGCGACTCCGACGGCACCAGCAAATGGGGTATCGCCGCGATCGGTGCAGGCGTCGCGACGGTCGGCGCGGTGGCGGCGGCGGCGCTGCTGTCGCTGCGCGGCAGCACGCCCAAGGACGGCAAGAAGGCGCACGGCCCGACGGGCGAAGACGCCTCCAAGTCGTTCGAAGCCGGCATCGCCGACGAGAATACGATCCCGGACAAGACTTGATCCGATTCCTCCCCTTTGTGGGGGAGGCCTATCGCAAACGAGGGTCCGAGTATGCGGGTGGCCAACCCCGCTCCGTCACCCCGGCCTTGCGCCGGGGTCCCGCTTCTTCGGACGGCGAGAAGAAGCGGGATGCCGGATCAAGTTCGGCATGACGGGATGTAGGCGCCGTCGCGACATTCCGATCGATCCGATGCGATAGCCCCGCCCTCGCGGGGAGGACAATGCTCGCCCCTCACCAGCCCGACGGCTTGCCCCTGTTCTGCTGGTCGAGCCACGTCTTGAGCGGCGCGAAATAGTCGACCAGCGCCTTGCCCGACATCTGCCGCGATCCGGTCATCACCTGCAGCGCATCGGGCCAGGGCTTGGACTGGCCCATCGCCAGCATCGCGTTGAGCTTCGTCCCCACCGCCTTGTTGTCGTAGAAGGAACAGCGGTGCAGCGGTCCCTTCCAGCCGGCCTGATCGCACGCCGCCTTGTAGAACTGGAACTGGAGCACCCGCGCGAGGAAGTAGCGCGTATAGGGCACCGTCGCCGGGATATGATATTTTGCGCCGGCATCGAACTTGGTCTCGTCGCGCGCCACCGGCGGCGTGATACCCTGATATTGCAGGCGCAGCGCGTCCCAGCCCTTCTGGTAATCACCGCTGCCGATCCTGCCCGAAAAGACGTTCCAGCGCCATTTGTCGACCAGCAGGCCGAACGGCAGGAACGCCACCTTGTCCATCGCCTGCCGCAGCAGCAGACCGATATCCTTGTCCGCGCTCGGCACCTGCGCCGGTGCGAGCAGGCCGATCTTGACGAGGTAATCGGGCGTGATCGACAGCGCGACGGTATCGCCGATCGCCTCGTGGAAGCCGTCGTTGGCGCCGTTCTTGTAGAGATAGGGCTGCGCCTTGTACGCGCGCTGATAGTAATTGTGGCCGAGTTCGTGGTGGATGGTGACGAAATCGTCGCCGTTCACCTTGGTGCACATCTTGATGCGGATATCGTCGGCATTGTCGATATCCCAGGCGGAGGCGTGGCAGATCACCTCGCGGTCGGCCGGCTTGACGATCTGCGACCGCTCCCAGAAGGTCTTGGGCAGCGGCGCGAAGCCGAGCGACGAATAGAAGGCCTCGCCCTGTTTCACCATCCGCGTCGGGTCATAGCCCTTGGCCGTGAGCAGCTCGCCGGTGTCGTAGCCGACGTCGCCCGCCCCCTTCGGCGCGACGATGTCGTAGATATTGCCCCATTCCTGCGCCCACATATTGCCGAGCAGGTCGCTGCGGATCGGCCCCGTCTTGGGCTGCACCGCATCGCCGTATTTTGCGTTGAGCTTCCAGCGGACATAGGTGTGCAGCGACAGATAGAGCGGCTCGACCTCCTTCCAGATCTGGTCGGTCAGCGCCTCGAACTGCGCGGGCGTCATGTCATAGCCCGAACGCCACATCGCGCCGACGTCGCCGAAGCCCAGTTCCTTGGCACCGGCGTTGGAGATCGCGGTCATTCGCGTATAGTCCTTGCGCATCGGCGCGCCGACATTGTCGTTCCAGCTGACCCACATCTCCTTGAGCTTGGCGGGATCGCGCGACGTGCCCATCGCCGCCTCGATGTCCGAGCCGTTGATCGGCTTGCCGTCGAGCGTGCCCTTGCCCTTGCCGTAGCTCGACGACATCCGGGTGGTCAGCGTGGCGAGTTCGGTGGCGGCGCCCGGCGTGGTCGGCGCGGGCAGGCCGACACCGTTCTTGAGCAGGTCGAGCTTGCGCCGCGTGTCGAACGACACGCCGGACACGCCGTTGAACCGCGCCGCCCCCTTCGCCCATTGCACCGCCTTCTCGGTCAGTTCGGCACCGGATTTGGCAGCGAGCGCGTCTGTGTCGTCGGTGATGTACGTGGCGTTGACCCAAGCGGTCTGCTGCGCCGGCACCGAGAGGTCGGCAGCCTCTTTTTCGGCCGCGGCGACATAGGCGTCGGCCTCCGCCGCGGTCGGCTTGGCGCCGGTCTGGGCGGCGGCGGGCATGACGAACAGGGCCGCGGCGAGCGCGGCGGTGGAAACGAGACGCATGGATGAAACCCCCTGACGATCCTGTGATTGTCGTCAGGATGGCCGCGTCATCGTCCGCGGGTCAAGCCATCGCTCAGCCGGCGAGATAGTCGGCGATCGCCTGCCCCAGTTCCGGCTTGGCGACCGCGCTCATATGGCCGCCGGGGATCTCGCGATACACCGCCTGCGGGATCGCATCGGCCAGCGCCGCGCCCGAACCATTGTCGTCGTCCTCCGCGCCGGTGATGACCGCGACCGGCACGTCGATCGCCTCCACCGCGTTGAGCGGCGTATCGACGAACGTCTCGAGCACGTTGAGCAGCGCGACGGGATCGCCCTTGGTCGTCTTAAGGAAGGCCTCGGTCATCCATTCGTTGCTGCCGCGCTCGAAACTGCCGAGGTTGGTCAGCACCTTGCGGAAATAGTCGCCGCGACCCGAGGTGGTGAGGATGCCGGTCAGCCCCATGCCGGCCATCACCGCCCGCCGCGGCGTCGCGCCATTGACCAGCATCCGCATCGTCGTCCGCCCGCCGAGCGAATAGCCGCCGAGATCGTAATCGGTGAGGCCGAGATGCGCGATCAGTGCCATGCCGTCGCGCATCAGCGCGTCCGGCGGATAGGCGGCGACGTTATGCGGCCGGTCGCTGAGGCCGTGACCGCGCAGATCGGGCATGATGACCCGGAAGCCGCGCGCGGCGAGCTTGGCGGCATGACCGTATTTCAGCCAATTGACCTCGGCAGTCGAGAAATAGCCATGGATCAGTACGGCGGGCCGCCCCTCGCCCAGCTCGCGCCAGGCGATGCTGGTGCCGTCGAAGCTTTCGAAATACTGCGGGTCGGTCGGCGAGTCGGCCACGATCTAGGGTCCTGCTGCTGCGGATACGGAATGGCGATACCCGTTGGGTTGCGGGCGACGCGATGTCCAGCCTCGATCGCCGCCGGTGCGGTCGGAGGGCACCGGGATTGCCGGACGAGACCGTCGAAAATCGATCTTTCCAAAGGGGTGAAACAGGCATACTCTGCCTTCAAAGCTTGTAGGAGAGCGATGATGGACAATGGTCTGCAAACCCACGGCATGACGCCGGCGGGCGACGAGAGCCTGGTGATCCTCCAGAGCCTGTTGTGCCTGTTGCGCGAGAAGAACGTGCTCAGCCGCGCCGATATCGAGGAACTGACCGACCGCGTCGCGATGCGGGCCGCACAGGCGGAGCGCGATCCCCTGCCCTGCTGTTCCGAGGCGACGCAGGGCGCGGCGCGCGAGATGGCGCGGATCGGCGATTACGTCGGCCATCGCTATGGCGGCAAGCACCGCCGGATCTGACCGTCTTCCGTTCACCGCCCGAAACTGTATAGCGCACGATACCGTCCCCGAGAGCGGTATCGCCGGGAGAGGCGCCTGACCCATCACGCATGAGGTCCGATGCAGTCCCGCGACATTGCCTTCTCCCACGGCCGCCCGCACAGCGTCGCCGAAGACGCCTATGCTCTGCTGATCGGGTGTATCCTGATCGTCGTCGGGCTGATCTTCCTGAAGGCCGCCGGTCTCGTCACCGGCGGTGTCGCCGGTATCGCGCTGTTGATCTCCTACAAGGTGCCGTTGCCCGCGGGCGTGCTGTTCACGCTGATCAACATCCCGTTCTTCGCCTTCGCGCACAAGGTGATGGGCGCGCGCTTCGCGGTGAAGTCGGTGCTGGTCAATCTCGGTATCGCCGGTCTGTCCGCCCTCGCGCGCGCGTCGATCCACGTCGTCGACATCCACCCCGCCTTCGCCGCGGTTGTCGGCGGCACGGTGATCGGCATGGGGATATTGTCGCTCGCCCGGCATCAGGCCGGCGTCGGGGGCACCGGCGTGCTGACCTTATGGCTGCAACGCACGCGCGGCTGGAACGCCGGCCGCTCGCAGATCGCGATCGACGTGGTGATCCTGGCCGTCTCCGCACCTGTCATCACCGGCACGCAGCTCGCCTGGTCGGCGCTCAGCGCCGCCGCGATGAGCCTCATTCTGATCGCCTGGCACCGACCGGGGCGCTATATCGGGCATTGATCCTCAGTCGGTGTCGAACGGTAGCAGGTCGATCGGGTAATAATCGACGGCCTTGAGGTGGAACTTGCGATCCGCCGTGATCAACCGGCATTCGAGTTTCGTCGCAAGCGCCAAATACACGCAATCGTACACCGGATGGCAAAGGTGGAAGGCGATCTTCAACGCCTGCTGGATCAAGGTCCCGGTCGGATAGAGGCGACTGAAATACCGGGGTAATTCATCGAGATTGCGCTCGGCATGGATCATCAGCAAGCGGCTGCCTCGCACCATCGCCCAATAGGCATTGGCCGCCTCCGTGAGGATAAGGTCGGGCGCCACCAGCCGCGGCTCGGAACGGATCCGATGCCGCCGCCGATCCCAATTCCTCGACCGAGAATTTGACCGCCACACTGGCGTCAACGACCGTCGTCATCCGCCCAGCCATCGTCCGTGTTGCGACCGCCGGAAGTGTCGCGATACCAACGGATGATCAGCGTGCTGTCGTCCGACAGGCAGTCGGTTGGTGCCATGGCACGTTGCTGCGCGGACAGCGCCAGTTTCTCGTCCACGGTGAGCGGCCTCAAGTCTTCGCGCAACGCCAAGACCTCCTGCTCGACGGTATGCCCGAGCGCAGCGGCGCGCTCGGCGATCGCGTCGGCGGAGATGGCGTCGATACGGGTGGCGAAACCGTCATGCATGTCCGGACTCTATCATGAACGGACAGGCACGCGAAAGTCGCCCCTCAACCGTCCTTCTTGAGGTGCCGCCGGCCAAGCAGCTCGGCGATCTGCACCGCATTCAGTGCCGCGCCCTTGCGCAGATTGTCGCTGACGCACCACAGGTTGAGGCCGTTCTCGATCGTCGGATCCTCGCGGACGCGGCTGACATAGGTGGCATCGTCGCCCGCCGCCTCGATCGGGGTGATATAGCCGCCGTCCTCGTGCTTATCGATCAGCATGACGCCGGGCGCCTCGCGCAGGATGCGCTTGGCGTCGTCGGCGGACAGTTCGTTGGCGAATGCGATGTTGATCGATTCCGAATGGCCGACGAACACCGGCACGCGCACGCAGGTCGCGGTCACCTTGATCTTCGAATCGAGGATCTTCTTGGTCTCGACCACCATCTTCCACTCTTCCTTGGTCGACCCGTCGTCGAGGAAGCTGTCGATGTGGGGGATGACGTTGAAAGCGATCTGCTTGGTGAACTTCTTCGCCTCGGCGCTGTCGCCGACGAAGATGTTGCGGCTCTGCTCGAACAGTTCGTCCATGCCGACCTTGCCCGCGCCCGACACCGATTGATAGGTCGAGACGACGACGCGGGTGATCGTCGCGGCATCGTGCAGCGGCTTCAGCGCCACCACCATCTGCGCGGTCGAGCAGTTCGGATTGGCGATGATGTTCCTGGCCTTGTAGCCGTCGATCGCCGCGGCATTCACCTCGGGCACGATCAGCGGCACGTCGGGATCCATCCGGTAGAGCGACGAATTGTCGATCACCGTACAGCCGGCGGCGGCGAACTTGGGCGCATAGACCTTGGTCGCCTCGCTGCCGATCGCGAACAGCGCCATGTCCCAGCCGGCGGGATCGAAATGCTCGATATTCTGCACCTTGAGCATCTTGCCGGTGTCGCCATATTCGATCTGCTCGCCCTGGCTGCGGCTCGACGCCAGCACGGCGATCTCGTCGAGGGGGAATTCGCGCTCGGCGAGGATGTTCACCATCTCGCGCCCGACATTGCCCGTCGCCCCCGCGACCACCACCCGATAACCCATGAAACCCTCCGCTGCGTTGCAGCGCCGCCTAATACGGTTGCGTGGCCACGTCCATCGGCTTTGCTAATCGTACGTGCTGAGCTGCCACGTCGCGTGGCCGATGCCGTGGACGCGGGCGAGGTGGTCGACCAGCGCGTCCAGCTCCTTGTCCGGCACATTGGTGCTGACCAGCGTCGCCGTCACCTCGACCAGATCGTCGCCGCGCGCCTCGCTGTCCAGCTCGGCGACGGGCAGTTGCGCATTTTCGAGATGCGCGACGAGCATGTCGCCCATCGGCCCCGCCTGCGCCGGATCGACGGTGATCGTCACGGTATAGGTCGCCTCGACCGAATGGCCGACGAGCGGGATGCGGTTGATCGCATCGACCAGCGGCCGCAGCAGCGTGTTGGCAGCGAGCACGACGACGGTGAGCAGCACCGCCTCGGCGACCATGTCCGATCCCGCGATCGCACCGACCGCCGCCGAACACCACAAAGTCGCCGCGGTGTTGAGCCCGCGGACGTTCATCCCCTCCTTCATGATGACGCCGGCGCCGAGGAAGCCGATCCCCGACACAACATAGGCGATGATCCGGATCGATTCGACGTCGCCGCCGAGCCGCTGGCCGAGGTCGACGAACGCCGCCGCGCCGATCGCGACCAGCGCGTTGGTGCGCAACCCCGCGGTGCGCTGGCGATATTGCCGCTCGGCGCCGATCGCGGTGCCGAGGACGAAGGCGGTGACGTAGCTGACGAGCGTGTCGAGGAACGGCCAGAGATGGAAGAGGGTCAGGAAACGCATCGGCCGCGTGTAGCGGGGCGAAACGACGAAATCATGTCAGCGCTGGCCTGCCCCGTCATGCCGGACTCGATCCGGCATTCCGCTTCTTCCAACCGATGGAAAGAAGCGGGACCCCGGCGCAAGGCCGGGGTGACGGAGGCATTCGCACCGGAGAAACAGGGGCGCGCCTCTATTTCTTGTTCTTCACGGTCCGGTCGAGGAATTCGAGGATCGTTCCCCACAGATGCTGGCTGACCCCCGGCCCCGCCACGCGGTGCGTATAGCCGGGGTAGAACATCATCTCGAACGGCGTCGCGGTCGCCTGCATCCGCGCCGCTACCTTGGTCGAATTGTCGAGGAAGACGTTGTCGTCCGCCATGCCGTGGATCAGCAGCAGCGGATCGCGGATCTTCGACGCCTCCTCGACCGCCGCCGAACCCGCATAGCTCTGCGGGTCCTTCGCCGGATCGCCGAGATAGCGTTCGGTGTAATGCGTGTCGTACAGCTGCCAGTCGGTCACCGGCGCGCCCGATACCGCCGCGGCATAGACCCCCGGCGTCTTCTCGAGCATCTTGAGCGACATATAGCCGCCATACGACCAGCCATAAGTGGCGATCCTGCCGCCATCGACGAACGGCAGCGACTTCAAGTAATTCGCCCCGGCGAGCTGATCCTCGACCTCGACCGTGCCCATCGCGTGATAGATCTGATCCTCGAACGCCTTGCCGCGATTGTACGAACCGCGATTGTCGATCTTGAAATAGACCCAGCCCTGGCTGACCAGATATTGCGGCAATGCGCCCTGCCAGCCGCGCGTCACCTGCTGACCGGTGCCGGGGCCGCCGTAATGTTCGAAGAATACGGGGTATTTTTTGCCGGCGACGAGCGGCGGCGTGATCATCTCCCAATAGAGCGTCGTGCCGTCGGCGGCCTTGATCGTCCCGAACTTGGTCGGCTGATGCTGCGCGAGGAACGGGAAATAGGGATGGCCCGCAACCACCGCATTCTCGTTGATCCACGCGATCCGCTTGCCGCTGGTGTCGGCCATATAGACCTGCGTCGGCTGTGAGGAATTGGACCGCGACACGATGAAGCGGCTCGCCGCCTTGTCCATCGTCGCGCTGTTGGTCCAGCCGCGCTCGGTCAGCCGTTCGATCGCATTGGGTTTGGCGATGTCGACCGCATAGAGATGCTGTTCGAGCACGTCGTCCTTCAGCCCGGTGAAATACAGCCGCCCCTTCTGCTCGTCGACGCCGACCAGCCCGGTGACCACCCACGGCCCCTTGGTCAGCTGCGTCCACTTGCCGCCCGGCGTCCAGCGATAGAGATGGCCGTAGCCGTCGCGCTCGGAGCGCCAGATCAGGCTGCCGTCCTTCATCGGCTGATAGTCGTCCGACAAATTGAGCCAGCTCTTTGCGCCCGACTTTTCGGTGAACAGCACGCTCGCCTTGCCCGTCTCCGGGTCGACGCGCAGCATGTCGAGCGTCTTCTGGTCGCGGCTCTGCCGCTGCACCAGCAGGGTCTTGCCGTCGGGCGTCCAGTCGACCCGCGCCAGATAGATGTCGGGGTTGCTGCCGAGATCGACCTTGACCTGCCCCGATCCGTCCGGCCGCATCACGTACAGCTCGACCAGCACGTTGGGCGTTCCCGCCGCGGGATAGCGCTGCTCATAGGTCTTGGTCCCCGCCGCGCCGATCGATGCGCGGGTAAAGACGTGGACCGGCGCTTCGTCGAACTTCTCGACCGCGATGAACCGCTCGTCGGGCGACCACCAATAGCCGGTGGTGCGATGCATTTCCTCCTGCGCGACGAACTCCGCCTCGCCGAAGTGGATCGTGCCGCCGCCGCCCTGCGTCACCGCGCGTGCCGCGCCACCGGCGAGCGGCTGCGCGAACAGATTCTGGTCGCGCACGAAGCTGACATAGCCGCCCTTCGGCGACACGACCGGATTGAGTTCGCCGCCCGGCGTCTGCGTCAGCCGCCGTACCTGCCCGTCGAGCGACGCCAGATACAGGTCGCCGTCGAGCGGCACGAGGATCGCCTTGCCGTCGGGCGAGAAATCATAGGCGACGATGCCCTTCGACCCGCCGATCCGCGCGCGTTCGCGCTGCATCTTCTCCGCCTCGCTCAGCTCGGCGCCGCTGCCGACCGTCTTGCTGTCGACCAGCATCCGCTCGGCGCCGGTGCGCGTGTCGCGCGCCCACAAATCGGTGCGCTCCTTCTCGTCGGCGCGCGGACGCAGGAAGGTGAGCAGGGTCCCGTCGGGCGACAGCCGCACGCCACGCGGCTGCGAGCCCGACAGATCGGGGCTGCCGAACACCCGCGCCAGCGTCAGCGCGCCGCCTTCGGGCGCCGCCGCGGGCCGAGTCGCGGCGGTCTGCGCCCCCGCCTCAACGGTCATCGCCACGCTTCCCACCGACGCGAGCGCCAAGGCCACGATCCATCCCCGCATCCACCTTCTCCAAAAACAACGAGTTGGCGTTCTTACGGCACGGCCCGCCCGCGTAAAGACGGAATGAGACAGGGTTACCGACGCATAAACCGTCTCTTTACTCGCTTCGGTATAGTTAGTGGGTAGACAAGGGACCAAGTCGGACCGGCTTGGCGGCACGATATCGATTAGCGGGACAGCATGTTGGACACGGCACAGAAGGGTGGGCAAGCGAGCGCTTGGGACGTGGTGACCGAGCTCGGCGAGGCCGACGGCAGCGTGGCGCATCCGCATCTCAGCCTGCTCATCTCGCCCGCCGCCGCCTCGCGCGATCTGTCCGACGCGGTCCACGCGCTCTGCGCCGTCCACGGTGACCCACCCGGCCTCGCGGTCGAGGCGCGCACCTTCTGCGTCCAGCCCGACGCCTGCGACTGGCTGACCGCGGTCGCCGACGCCTTCGTCGGGGAGCGCGGCTATATCGCCCGCCTCGCCGCCGCCGCCGGCCCCACCCCCTCGACGCCGGGCCAGGCCGAGACCGAGGCGGCGCTGATCGCCAGCCGCCACGCGCTCGAGACGCTCGCCCGCTCCGAACGCCGCGGCTGCGCGACCGGCGCGGTCGCCGCTTTGGTGCACGACTGGACGACGATCCGCCTGCTGCTCGATCACGCCGCCGAACGGTTCGGCGTCGAGCCGGTCCCCGCCGGCTTCCCGTCGCTCGCCGAGACCGCATCGAGCGTCACGATGCTCGGCGCGACGCTGGCCACCGAACGGGCGGTCCGCTTCGGCGCGCAGCAGTTGCTCGCGCAGCATCGCGCGTTGTGGGACCTGCTCGAAGCCCGCGCCAGCGCGCGCAACGGCTGAGCCGGCCCTCGCGTCGCTTGCGCGGCGCGACGCGATGCGCCAACCAGATTCCCGACACTCCACCGTCGGGAACGGCCATGAAGCGCTTCGAAGGCACGCAAAGCTATGTCGCGACCGACGACCTGAAGGTCGCGGTCAACGCCGCGGTGACGCTGCGCCGCCCCTTGCTGGTCAAGGGCGAACCGGGCACCGGCAAGACCGTCCTCGCCTATGAAATCGCCAAGGCGACCGGTGCCGAGCTGATCGAGTGGAACGTCAAGTCGACCACCAAGGCGCAGCAGGGCTTGTACGAATATGACGCGGTCGCCCGGCTGCGCGACGGCCAGCTCGGCGACGAACGCGTCCACGACATCGCCAATTACATCCGCCGCGGCAAATTGTGGGAGGCGTTCTCCCGGCTGACCCCGCCGGTGCTGCTGATCGACGAGATCGACAAGGCGGACATCGAATTCCCCAACGACCTGTTGCAGGAACTCGATCGGATGGAATTCCACGTCTACGAGACGAAGGAGACGGTGCGCGCGGTCGAACGGCCCATCGTCGTCATCACCAGCAACAACGAGAAGGAGCTGCCCGACGCCTTCCTGCGCCGCTGCTTCTTCCATTACATCAAATTCCCCGATCGCGAGACGATGCAGGCGATCGTCGACGTCCACTTCCCGGGCATCCAGAAGATCCTGGTGAGCAAGGCGATGGACGTCTTCTACGAGGTCCGCGACGTGCCGGGCCTCAAGAAGAAGCCGAGTACCAGCGAATTGCTCGACTGGCTCAAGCTACTGCTCCACGAGGACATGCCGCTCGACATCCTCCAGAACCGCGACCCGACCAAGGCGATCCCGCCGCTGCACGGCGCGCTGCTGAAGAACGAACAGGACATCATGCTGTTCGAACGGCTGGCGTTCATGGCCAAGCGGCAGCGCTGAGCCGCATACCACCACCCATCGTTCCGCCCCTGCAACGACCGGCAACTTTTTGCCGCTTTATTGCGCGTTAACCATGACTGCCAATCTGCCAGTCATCCGCAATGACGTAACTCGCCCCAATGCGGGGCTTATTTCCCAGGTGCGGCCTGCTGGTCGCTGCCGCACAGGCGGCAATGCTTGCCGCCCCTCTCGGCGCGTCGGCCGGGCTGCTCGACTATGTCGGGCAGTGCGTGCCGTTCGCGCGTGCCGCATCGGGGATCGAGATCTACGGTGATGCCTGGACGTGGTGGAACCAGGCCGAGGGTCGCTACGACCGCGGCCATCGTCCGCGCCAGGGTTCGGTGATCGTCTTCGCCAAGACCGGCCGCCTGCCGCTCGGTCATGTCGCGGTGGTCAGCCGCGTCGTCGAGCGTCGCGTGCTGATGCTCACCCACGCCAATTGGTCGCGCCAGAACGGCAAGCGCGGCCATGCCGAACAGGACGTCACACTGTACGACGTATCGCCGGGCAACGACTGGAGCGAGGTCAAGGTCTGGTATCGCGATGTCGAGGGACTCGGCGGCGGCATCTACCCGGTCAAGGGCTTCATCTACGGCGGCCACCCCTCGCCGCAACTCACCAGCCGCAACCCCGATTACGTCGGCGCGCTGATCGACGCCTACGTCCCCGGCGCCGGCCGGTAGACACGCGCCGCGGCACCCCTAAGATGCCGCCATGTTCCTCGCCTTCCTCGACGAGCTTCGCGCCGCCGGCATCCCGGCCAGCCTCAAGGAGCATCTCGTCCTGCTCGAGGCGCTCGACGCCGAGGTGATCGACCGCACGCCGGAGGCCTTCTACTATCTCGCCCGCGCTACCTATGTGAAGGACGAGGGGCTGCTCGACCGCTTCGATCAGGTTTTCGCCAAGGTCTTCCGCGGCATCGCCACCAGCTACGGCGCCGAGACGGCGGACCTGCCCGAAGACTGGCTGAAGGCGGTCGCCGAGCAATATCTCACCCCCGAGGAGATGGCGCGGATCGAATCGCTGGGCTCGTGGGACGAGATCATGGCGACGCTCAAACAGCGGCTCGCCGAACAGGAAGGGCGCCATCAGGGCGGCAGCAAATGGATCGGCACCGGCGGCACCAGCCCGTTCGGCAACGGCGGCTACAATCGGGAAGGCGTCCGCATCGGCGGCGAGAGCCGCCACCATCGCGCGATCAAGGTCTGGGACCAGCGCGAATTCCGCAACCTCGATTCGACGCGCGAGCTCGGCACACGCAACATCAAGGTCGCGCTGCGCCGCCTGCGCCGTTTCGCGCGCGAGGGCGCGGCGGACGAACTCGATATCGACGGCACGATCGACGGCACCGCGCGCCAGGGCTGGCTCGACGTGCGGATGCGCCCCGAACGGCGCAATGCGGTCAAGCTGCTGCTGTTCCTCGATGTCGGCGGCTCGATGGACCCGTGGGTGACGCTGTGCGAGGAATTGTTCAGCGCCGCCACCGCCGAGTTCAAGAACCTCGAATTCTTCTACTTCCACAATTGTCCCTATGAAGGCGTGTGGAAGGACAATCGCCGGCGCTTTTCCGAACGCACGCCGCTGTGGGACGTGCTTCATAAATTCGGCCACGATTACAAGCTCGTCCTCGTCGGCGACGCATCGATGAGCCCGTATGAGATCAGCCATCCGGGCGGCTCGGTCGAGCATAACAACGAAGAGGCCGGCGCGACGTGGATGCAGCGGCTGACCAACACCTATCCGGCCGCGGTGTGGCTCAATCCCCTCCCATCACCGCAATGGGGCTACAGTCCGTCGATCCGCATGATCCGCGAGCTGATGAGCGAGCGCATGTACCCGCTGACGCTCGCCGGACTCGACGACGCGATGCGCGAACTGACCCGCAAACGGTAGCGCACGGTCGGCGTCTTTGATAGAATAGGTCCATATCGGGGAGACTCATGATGCGTTGCCTGCCGTTGCTCATCGCACTCGTTCCCACGCTTGCCGCGGCACAGCCGACGAAGCCGAAGCCGCCGCTCGTCGACAGATGCGAACGGCCGAGCACCCGCCAGGTGTCGGGCGCGGTCAAGCCCGGCCTCCACAAGCTCGGCGAACTGCCGCCGGCCAAGCCGATCTACACCGTGGTCCGGGAGATCGACGGCTGCCCGACCCCGGTCAGCGTTCGCCCACGCTGAAATCTCGGAACGCTTCGCGACCACATGCTCCGCGAAGGGCGATACCCTATCAGTGCTCCCGCGAAAGCGGGAGCCCAGGAGTCACGAACGGCATCAGGCGTTGCTCTGCTTAACCGTGGGTTCCCGCTGTCGCGGGGACACTGGAGGTGGCGTCAAGCAGAGCATCGCTGAGCCGATCGCTGCCATTGCAGCGTCCATGTCGTCCAACGCGGCACGCGCTACGGCCGGCTCACCACCCCACCGGGCAGCGGTGCCGCCACCCCGGTTGTCCCCGGAAAGCTGATCGGCAGACCGCGCAGCGTTCGCACCGCCATATAGGCGAAGCCCTCCGCCTCCATCGCATCGCCGTTCCAGCCCAGCGCATCGCTCGGTTCGGGCGTCAGCCCGGTCCGTTCGCCGATCATCCGCAGCAAGGTCGGGTTATGCCGGCCGCCGCCCGCGACGATCAGCCGCCGCAGCCGCGCCGGCAGCCGGTCGATCGCCTCGTTGACGCTCGCCGCGGTGAAGGCGGTCAGCGTTGCGGCGCCGTCCGCCGCCGCAAGCCCGCGCGCCGGCTGGATGGTGAAATCATTGCGATCGAGGCTCTTCGGCGGTGCCAGTTCGAAGAAGGGATGGTCGAGCATGCCGGTCAGCACCGCCTCGTCGACCTGCCCCGCCGCCGCCAGCGCACCGTCCGCGTCGAAGCGCGCGCCGGTCTCCGCCTCGACCCAGCTGTCGATCAGCCCGTTCGCCGGCCCGGTATCGAAGGCGACGAGCGTCCCGTCCGCGCCGACGAAGGTGATGTTCCCCACCCCGCCGAGGTTGAGCACCGCCACCGGCTTGTCCAGCCCCGCGACCAGCGCGGCATGATAGACCGGTAGCAGCGGCGCCCCCTGCCCGCCCGCGGCGACGTCGGCGCTGCGGAAGTCGCTGACCACCGCGATGCCCGTCGCCCGCGCCAGCACCGCGCCGTCGCCGATCTGCCACGTCCAGCCGCGATCGGGGCGATGCGCCACCGTCTGGCCGTGATAGCCGATCACGTCGACCGCCGCCGCCTCGACGCCCGCCTCGCGTAGCAATTTGTGGACGGCGAAGGCATGCGTCCGGTCGATCAGCTCGCCCGCCGCGACCAGATCGGGGCTCGCCCGCGGCCGGTCGAAGGTCAGCGCCAGCGTCGTCGCCGCGGCGAGCTGCGCGCGCGCCGCATCCGAATAGGCCTCGCCGCGAAACGCCAAGGCGCGCACCTGTCCCTCGCCATCGGTCTCGATCAGCGCCGCATCGATCCCGTCGAGCGACGTTCCGGACATCAACCCTATTGCCAGCATCAAACGTCACTCCCCTGCCGCCGCTGTGCCGCCTGCCCCCGCCGGTGTCGAGCGACGAACGACGCCGGACACGGCACCATCTGGCAAAAGCGCGGCGAAACGCCTATGTGCGCCTCTCTCATGGCAACTCGTCTCCCCTCCCCGCCGCGCGTCGGCATGGTGTCGCTCGGCTGTCCCAAGAATCTGGTCGACAGCGAACGCATCCTCACGCAGCTGCGCGCCGACGGCTATCAGATGTCCGCCGATTACGCCGGCGCCGACGTCGTGCTGGTCAACACCTGCGGCTTCCTCGATTCGGCGAAGGAGGAAAGCCTCGAGGCGATCGGCGAGGCGATCGCCGAGAACGGCCGCGTCATCGTCACCGGCTGCATGGGCAAGGAGGCCGAGGTGATCCGCGCCCGCTTCCCGCAGGTGCTCGCGGTTACCGGCGCGCATCAGTACGAACAGGTCGTCGAGGCGGTGCACGAGGCGGCGCCCGCTCACCTCTCGCCCTATATCGACCTGATCCCCGACGCCGGGCTCAAGCTGACCCCGCGCCATTACAGCTATCTGAAGATCTCGGAGGGCTGCAACCACCGCTGTTCGTTCTGCATCATCCCGAGCCTGCGCGGCGATCTCGTCAGCCGCCGCCCCGACGCGATCCTGCGCGAGGCGGAAAAGCTCGTCGCCGCCGGCACGCGCGAACTACTGGTCATCAGCCAGGACACCAGCGCCTACGGCATCGACATCCGCAAGGAGCCGCGGCTGTGGAAGGGGCAGGAGGTCGTGCCGCACATGACCGACCTCGCCCGCGAGCTCGGCAGGATCGCCCCCTGGGTCCGCCTCCACTACGTCTATCCCTATCCGCACGTCGATCAGGTCATCCCGCTGATGGCCGAGGGGCTGGTGCTCCCCTATCTCGACATTCCGTTCCAGCATGCCGCGCCGTCGGTGCTCAAGCGCATGAAGCGCCCCGGCAACGACGCCAAGGTCCTGAGTCGCATCCACCAGTGGCGCGAGATCTGCCCGGACATCGCGATCCGCTCGACCTTCGTCGTCGGCTTCCCCGGCGAGACCCAGGCGGACTTCGAATACCTGCTCGACTGGCTCGACGAGGCGCAGCTCGACCGCGTCGGCGCGTTCCGCTTCGAGCCGGTCGAGGGCGCCGCCGCCAACCTCCTGCCCGATCACGTGCCGGAGGAGGTGAAGGAGGAGCGCTACCAGCGGATCATGGCGAAGACCGCCGCGATCAGCGCCGCCAAGCTCGCCGCGAAGATCGGCCGCACCCTCCCCGTCATCATCGACGAAGTGGGTGAAGAAGGTGCCACCGGCCGCAGCCAGGCCGACGCCCCCGAGATCGACGGCCAGGTCTTCCTGCGCGACGCCGCGCATCTGGCGGTCGGCGACATCGTCCCGGTGGCGATCGAGGATGCCGACGAGCACGACCTGTACGGCGTACCGGTTTGACGCGAGGCGGTTCGGGTCCTCTCCCGTTGCGCGGTTAACGTCGCGGGAGAGGACGGATGGCTAGGGTCGATGCAGAACGACGTCGAACCCTTCCTCGGGTGCCGGCGGAACGAAATGCTTCGTGATCTGCGCGAAATCGTCGTCGCTCACGGTAAATTCGTGCGTGCCGTCGTCATTCCGCCGGCGTAATCGGGATTTGCAGACGTCATCCGGAACGTCGAGATAATGAAGTTGGTGAGCACATCCCGCCTCTTCGAACACGGCGCGCATCCATGCCCGGCTTGCCGGTGTATTCGCCGGAAAGTCCAACACCACGGATAATCCCGCCCGCAACAGATCGACCAGATGCGCGCGCATCGCATCGCGCAGGCGCGCTGCGTTCCGAACATAGTCGGCGAGACTGTTCTGCTCGCCCGGATACAGGCGTGCCAGCCAGTAATCTTCCTTCACGACGATCGTGCGGGGCTGTTGTCCCAAAGCCGTCGTCAGCGTGGATTTCCCGGCAGCGATCTTGCCGCACATGAGGTGCAGCGTCGGTTGTTCCAAAGACATGGTTCGATACCCTTCGCAGATGCACGCAGCATCGTGATAGTCACAAGCGGATAGACCCGGCCCGACGCATCAGGCCGGGTGGTTAATTCGTCCGCTGTTCGCAATCGCGATGGGAATGACGAAAGGCATGGCACGAAGATGCCACCCCTCCTTTCGCTAGTCCAGCGTGAGATGGCATCGAAGGCCGGTGTTCGAACCACGACGGTGCCGCTTCCTGATATCACCGTAGGACACCGCCAGCCGCGCTCGACGCCCGCCCGCCGATTTCACTTTCGCCAGACCACCCGGATGTGGCAGCCTTCCGCGATGTTTCCAAAGACGCTCGCGACGCTCGCTCTCCTCCTCACCGCCAGCCCCCTCGCCGCCCAGACGCTCACCCCCGCCGAACGGACCGCGGTCGACACGGTCGTCGCCGATGCGCTCGCCACGACCGGCACGCCCTCGGCGCAGGTCGCGATCGTGCGCGGCGGGCGGATCGTGCTGACCAAGGCCTATGGCAAGCAATCGGACCGCGACGCCGCACGCCCCGACGCGCCCTATCAGATCGCCTCGATCTCGAAG
Source organism: Sphingomonas sp. GW821-FHT04B01 (assembly GCF_059420425.1). Lineage (NCBI taxonomy): Bacteria > Pseudomonadati > Pseudomonadota > Alphaproteobacteria > Sphingomonadales > Sphingomonadaceae > Sphingomonas > Sphingomonas sp. GW821-FHT04B01. The sequence continues at coordinate 173,004 of NZ_JBWKTR010000003.1, forward strand.
CAGTTCACCGCCGCCGCGCTGCTGCTGCTCGAGGACGACGGCAAAGTGTCGCTGGACGACACCGTCGCCAAATGGCTGCCGGGGATCAGCGGCGGCGATCGGATCACCATCCGCCAGTTGCTAAGCCACACCTCGGGCCTGCAGGATTACTGGCCGCAGGACTACAGCTTCAAGGCGATGGAGACGCCGACCACGCCGCAGGCGATCGTCGATCGCTGGGCGAAGAAGCCGCTCGACTTCGCGCCCGGCACGCAATGGCAATATTCCAACACCGGCTATGTCGTCGCCGGCCTGATCGCCGAAAAGGCCGCGGGCGAGCCGTTGCTAACCCTCCTCGAACGCCGCGTCTTCAAGCCGCTCGGCATCACCGCGATCGATCAAGACAAGGCGATCGGCGCCCGTTTCCCCTCGGGCTATCACCGCAACGCGCTCGGCCCGGTCCGCGTCGCGCGTCCCGCCGCCGACGGCTGGCTCTATGCCGCGGGTGAGCTGTCGATGAGCGCCGGCGACCTCGCCAAATGGGACGTGGCGCGTCTGAACCGCGGCCTGCTCCCCGCCGACGACTGGGCAGCGCAGGAGAAGCCGGTGCTGCTCGCCGACGGCAGCACCACCAATTACGGCCTCGGCGTCAGCCTCGGTAAGCGCGCCGGCCAGCCCTATGTCGAGCATAGCGGCGAGGCGGTCGGTTTCCTGTCGGAGAATATCGTCTATCCCGAGCAGAAAGCGGCGATCGTCGTGTTGACCAACGCCGATTTCGGCAACGCCTTCGTCAGCATCGCGCAGGGCATCGCCAAGGTCGTCCTTCCCGCCGATGCGGACGCCACCGAGGCGGCGAAGACCAAAGCGGCGCGCGCAATGTTCGACGCACTGCGCGGCGGCACCCTCGACCGCTCGCTGCTCACCGCCAACGCCTCTTATTATTTCACGCCGCAGGTGCTCGCCGACTATCGCACCAGCCTGTCCGCGCTCGGCGTACCGACCAGCTTCGAGAAAGCGGGACAGACGCAATTGCGCGGCGGCTTCGTCCAGCGCCGCTACACCGTGACCTATCCCGACCGGAAGCTGTCGATCGGCACCTTCGCCGAGCCCGACGGCACCGAGCGCTACGAGCAATTCCTCGTCAGCCCGGCGACCTGATATGCCCGACACCCTGCTCCAGCCCGACCGCGGCCAGCCCGCCCGCCCCATCGCGCTGATCGCGCCTGACGCCTATGACGCATGGCTCGCCGCCCAGCCGCCACGCGTTCGCACCGCGCTCGCCGCGCAACGCTTCACCGGCAAGTCCGGTAGCCACGCCATCTACGCCGACGAGGACGTGCAGGCGATCGTCGTCGCCGCCGCAGCCGACGTCTGGACGCTGGCGAAGCTCGCCGAGGCGCTCCCCGCCGGCACCTATCGCGTCGGCGGTGCGATCGGCCCCGCCGCGCTCGGCTGGCTGCTCGGCCAATATCGCTTCGACCGCTATCGCAAGGCGGACGACACCGGCGCGCGCATCCTCCTGACGCAGGACGCCGCAGGTATCGAGGAGACCTTGCGCATAGCCGCCGCGACCGGCTGGGTGCGCGATCTCGTCAACACCGGCGCGGGCGACCTCGGCCCCGCCGAGCTGGAAGCCGCCGCCGAACGGCTGGCGCGCGATCATCAAGCGAGCGTCACCATCACTCGCGGCGACGCGCTCGCCACCGGCTATCCGCTGATCCACGCCGTCGGACAGGCGGCGGTCAAGGAGCGCGCGCCGCGGCTGATCGAGCTCGAATGGGGCGACCCCGCGCATCCGCGCATCGCCTTGGTCGGCAAGGGCGTGGTCTTCGATACCGGCGGGCTCGACATCAAGCCATCGGCCGGCATGCGGCTGATGAAGAAGGATATGGGCGGTGCGGCGCATGCGCTGGCGCTCGCCAGCCTCGTCATGGCGGCGCGGCTGCCGGTGCGCCTGCACCTGCTGATCCCGGCGGTGGAGAATGCGATCGCCGGCAACGCCTTCCGCCCCGGCGACGTGCTGCGCAGCCGCCTCGGCCCGACGATCGAGAACACCAACACCGATGCCGAAGGACGGCTGATCCTCGCCGATGCGCTCACCCGCGCCGGGGAGGCGCATCCCGAGCTGATCCTCGACTTCGCGACGCTGACCGGCGCGGCGCGCGTCGCGCTCGGCCCCGATTTGCCGCCGCTGTTCACCGACGACGAGACGCTCGCGGCGGACCTGCTCGCCGCCGGCACCGCGCTCGACGACCCGCTGTGGCGATTGCCGCTGTGGGACGGCTATGACGAGATGCTCAAGTCGGACATCGCCGACATGGTCAACGCCCCCGACGGTGGCTTCGCCGGCGCGATCACCGCCGCGCTGTTCCTGCGCCGCTTCGTGCCGAAGGACACGATCTGGGCGCATATGGACGTCTTCGCCTGGCGCCCCTCCGCCAAACCGGGTCGTCCGAAAGGCGGCGACGCCTATGCGCTGCGCGCCTGCTACGCGCTGCTCAAACGGCGCTATGGCACGCGGTGAGCGTCACCCGCCGCGATCCGCCCCACGCGAGCCGTATCGCGGACTGGTATGACGGCGCGGACCTGCTCGATTGCTATGCCGCGCCGCTGCCGCCCGGGCATGACGGCGATATCCGCACGATCGCGCGGGCGATCCTCGATCGGCCGAGCTGGTGGTTCCGCGCGCTGCTGGGGATACGCGACGGTTTCGCCCGCAGTACCGGCCTGCAGACGACAGGCGATATCCGCCGCGCGGTTTCCGCCGAGACGCGCGTCGCCTTCTTCCCGATCCGCGCCCAATCGGCGGACGAGATCATCCTCGGCGAAGACGACCGGCACCTCGATTTCCGCCTCTCGCTGCTGGCGGAGCGCGGCGCGGACGGGGCCGCCACCGTGTTCGCCACGACGGTGGTCCATTGTCGCAACCGGCTCGGCCGTGCCTATCTCGCCGCGATAACGCCATTCCACCATCTCGTCGTCCGATCGAGCCTCGGACGCGCGGAAGCCGCCGGCTTCGTCGCCGACTGACCTTCCGATTTTGATCGCAAGCAACGGGATGCCGACGGGTCGCCCGCGGCGCAGATGCAGCTCCACTTGAGAGGAGCCATCCATGTCCTTCCGTATCCTGGGCCTCGACCCGGCACCGTTCCGTCCCCTCGTCGGCCTGTCCGATGCCGCACTGGCGGCGCGGGGCGCGCGACGGTATGTCGTCGATGCGGACCCCGGCTTCCCCGACCGGATAGAGGTGCGCGATCTGGCGATCGGCAAAACCGCCATCCTGCTCAACTACGAACACCAGCCGGCCGACACGCCCTATCGCGCACGCCATGCCATCTTCATCGGCGAACGCGCGACGCAGGCGCTCGATCAGGTCGATGTCGTGCCGGAGGCGCTCCGCCGCCGCCCGATATCGCTGCGCGCCTTCACCGCGGCGGGGGAAATGACCGATGCCGATCTCGTCGATGGCGTGCACCTCGCCCCTCTGATCGACCGGATGCTGGCGGATCCGGCGGTCGCCTGCCTCCACGCGCATTATGCCAAGCGGGGATGCTACGCCGCCCGCATCGTCCGCGCCTAGCGATCGATCGTCGGCGGATCGATGTCCCATTGCTGGTCGCGCAGCACCGTCGAACGCACCGGCCGCCCGGCAGCATCGCGCCACGGATCGTAGCGGAAGCGCTTCTCGATCGCCGCACAGGTCACCTGATCCATCAGCGCACTGCCGCTCGAACGCGCGATCGTGCAGCCGGTGACGCGGCCGTTGGTCTCGACGCGATAGCGGACGCCGACGACGCCGCGAAAGCCGGTGTCGAGGATCGCGTCGGGGATGTCCGATCCCTTGATCCGGCCGCTGACCAGCCGCGGCACCTTTTCCCAGCCGCTGCCGTCGCCATCGCCGTCGCCGCCCGCGCCATTGCCGTCGCCGATCCCGCCGGCGCCGGTGCCCGGCCCCGCCCGGTCGGATGCGCCGGAGGTCGCCTGCGCGCCGATATTGGGCAGCGGCGCGACGACGATCGGCGGCGGTGGCGCGATCTGGACGATCGGCACCGGCGCGGTGACCTCGGTCGCCTTGGAGCGGAGATTGGGCGGCGCCGCCCGGCCGCTCGGCCGGTTGATCCGCTTGGGCGGCGGTATGACGCGCTCCGGCGGCGGCGGCTCGGGCGCGACGGTGAAGGTGGCCAGCGCGCTCTGCATCGGTGTGACGCCGCCCCGGAAGGCAAGCCCGAGCCACAGGACATAGCCGAGCGCCGCGACGATGACGGCGGTCAGAGCGGCGGCGCCGAGCCGTTCGCGTAGGGGAGCAGGCGCGATCACGATGGCAAGATGATGCCGCACCCCGCCTTTCGCAACGCTGACCGGGTTTCGGCGACCGCTCGCGCGCGCTACACCCCGGCCGCCGCCTCGATGATCGGCACGAACTTCGCGGCGGTCAGGCTCGCCCCGCCGACCAGCGCACCGTCGACATTGTCGCAGGCGAGGATCGTCGCGGCATTCTCCCCGGTCACCGATCCACCGTACAGGATGCGCACGCCGTCGGCGGCATCGCCGATCAGCGTGCGCAGCTTGGCGCGGGCGATCGCGTGGATCGCGCAGATCTGCTCCAGCGTCGGCGTGCGGCCCGTGCCGATCGCCCAGCGCGGTTCGTAGGCGAGCGTGAACCAGCTGCCGTCGGCATTGTCGGGGACCGACTTCTCGATCTGCGCCTGCACCACGCGTTCGGCGCGGTCGGCGTCGCGCTCCGCCTCGGTCTCGCCGCAGCAGGAGATGACGTGCAGCCCCTGCCGCCGCGCCGCCGCCGCCTTCGCCCAGGCGTCGTGGCTGGTCTCGCCCTGGTCCATCCGTCGCTCGCTGTGGCCGACGATGGTGAAGCGTGCGCCCGCCTCGGCGACCATCGCGGCCGAGACGCAACCGGTATGCGCGCCGCTGTCCGCCTCGTGCACGTCCTCGGCGCCGATCAGCAGCCCCGGTGCCCGTTCCGCCGCGGGCGCGATCAGCGTGAACGGCACCGCGACCATCACGTCGACGCTCGGCGCGCCGGCCGCCGCCGCGGCGATGCCGTCGAGTTCGGCGAGCGCGGCACGCGATCCGTTCATCTTCCAATTGCCCGCCACCAGCTTGCGCCGCGTCATCCGACCTCCTGTTTTACATGTTCAACAAACTGTGCCCGCCCGCGCGCTTGATGGCAAGCCGCTGCGCCCCTAAAGACGCTGCACTTCAAGAGGGACGATCGGCCTTTTCATGCTCAGCTTTTTCCGCCGGATCATCAATTCCAAGGCCGGCATCGTCGTCACCTTCATCGTCCTCGGCGTGATCGCGCTCGCCTTCGCGGCGGGCGACATCACCGGCTTGGCGGGGAATGGCACCAGCCTGTCGGGCAACAGCGTCGCCACCGTCGGCAGTCAGAAGGTCACCGCCACCGAGCTGCGCAGCCGCGTCCAGACCGAGCTGCAGGCGGCATCGCAGGAGGCCGCCCGCCAGCAGCAGCCGGCGCCGACGATGCAGCAACTGCTCGACCAGGGCGGATTGCAGGCGACACTCGACCGGACGATCAACGGCCTCGCGCTCGAAGCGTTCGGGCGCGGCCAGCATATGATCGTCAGCAAGCGCTCGGTCGACGGCGTGATCGCCAGCATCCCCGGCCTCCGCGGCCCCAACGGCCAGTTCGATCCCGCCAATTACCAGCGCCTGCTCGCCGACCAGAAGCTCACCGACGCGCAGGTCCGCACCGACATCGCCCGCGACATCATCGCGCAGCAGCTCATGCTGCCGACGCAGGGCGCGACGCAGGTGCCGATGAAGGTCGCGCTGCCCTACGCCTCGCTGATGCTCGAAAAGCGCTCGGGGCAGGTCGCCTTCGTCCCGGCCAAGGCGGTCGACACCGGCCCGGCGCCGACCGACGCCGAGCAGCAGGCCTTCTATCGCCGCAACATCCAGCGCTACACCGTGCCCGAGCGGCGCGTCGTCCGCTATGCGGTGGTGACGCCGGAGCAGGTCAAGGCGCGCGCGGTGCCGACCGACGCCGAGATCGCCGCCGCCTACAACCAGCAGCGCAGCCGCTTCGCCGCCGCCGAGAAGCGCGACATCAGCCAAGTGGTCGTCGCCGATCAGGCGGGGGCCAATGCGCTCGCCGCCAAGGTGAAGGCCGGCACCCCGATCGCCGATGCCGCACGCGCCGCCGGGCTGGAGCCCGCGGTGCAGACCGGTCTCACCAAGCCGGCCTATGCCGCCACGAGCAGCGCGGGTATCGCCGATGCCGCCTTCGCCGCGCCCAGCGGCGGGGTGATCGGCCCGGTGCGTGGTCCGCTCGGCTGGGTCGTCGCCCGCGTCGAGAAGATCGAACAGGTGCCGGGCAAGACGCTCGAACAGGCGAAGCCGGAACTCGTCGCCGAATTGTCGACGCGCAAGCTGCAACAGGCCCTCGCCGACGTGCACGATTCGCTCGACACCGCGCTCGGCAAGAACGCCACCTTCGACGAGGCCGTCGCCGACCAGAAGCTCAGCGCGCAGACCACGCCGCCGTTGCTCGCCAACGGCACCAACCCCGACGCCCCGGCGGCACGGCCCGACCCGGCGGTGGCGCCGATCGTCGCCGCCGCCTTCCAGATGGCGGAGGGTGATCCGGCGCAGCTGGTGCCGGTCGGCCAGGACGGCGGCTTTGCGGTCGTCGCGATCGGTCGCGTCGTCCGCGCCGCGCCGCGGCCGCTCGATCAGGTGAAGACGCAGGTGATCGCCGACGTCACCGCCGATCGCGCACGCACCGCCGCGCGCAAGCTGGCGACGGATATCCTCGCCAAGGTCAACAAGGGCACGCCTTTGGCGCAGGCGATGGCCGCCTCGGGCCGCGCGCTGCCGCCGGTGCAGACCGCCGGCGCCAGCCGTGCGCAGCTCGCCGCGGCGCAGGGCAACGTCCAGCCGCCGCTCGCGCTGCTCTTCTCGATGGCGAAGGGCAATGCCAAGCTGCTGGAGGCGCCGAACAACGCCGGCTGGCTGATCGTCAAGCTCGATACGATCGTTCCCGGCAATGCCGCCGGCACGCCCGCCGCCGTCGCTGGCGCACGCGGCAGCATCGCCCGCGTCGTTGGCCGCGAATATGCCGAGCAATTCGCGCGCGCGGTCCGCAATGCGGTCGGCGTCAAGACCGATGCCGCGGCGCTGGCACGCGTCCGCGCCGATCTCGCCGGCAACACCGGCGGCAATTGAGATGACGGCGACGACCGCCGCCGTCGAGACGCTCGCCGCCGGTCGCCCGGCGTTCGTCTGGCGGCGGCAGGTCGCCGACACCGAAACGCCGGTCGCCGCCGCGCTCAAGCTGATCGAGCCAGGGCGCGGCGACTATCTGCTCGAATCGGTCGAAGGCGGCGCGACGCGCGGGCGGCACAGCCTGATCGGCCTCGCCCCCGACCTCGTCTTCCGCGCGCACGGCGATACCGCCGAGATCAACCGACATTGGGCCACCGACCGCGACGCTTTCGTACCGACCGGCGTCCCGACGCTAGAGGCGCTGCGCAAGCTGGTCGCCGAATGCCGGGGCGACGTGCCCGCCGAACTGCCCAAGGCGCTCGCCTGCCTCGTCGGCTATTTCGGTTATGAGACGATCCGGCTGGTCGAACGGCTCGAAGCGCCCGCCGCCGATCCGCTCGGCCTGCCCGACATGCTGTTCGTCCGTCCGACGGTGATCTGCGTGTTCGACCGGCTCGCCGACGCGCTTTATCTCGTCGCGCCGGTGTGGCCCGATGCGGCACGCGACCCGGCGAAGCTCGTCGCCGATGCGGAGGAACGGCTCGACGGCGTCGCCGCCCGCCTCGCCAATACGCCGCTGCCCGCACCGGTACAGGCGGTTCCGGACGATCTCGCTTATACCCCGGCGATCCCGCCTGCCGATTACGCCCGCATGGTGAAGCGCGCGCAGGCCTATATCGCTGCCGGCGACATCTTCCAGGTGGTGCTGGCGCAGCGCTTCTCGGCGCCGTTCGCGCTGCCGCCGTTCGAGCTGTACCGCAGCCTCCGCCGGATCAACCCGTCGCCTTTCCTCTACCATCTCGACCTGCCCGGCTTCGCGCTGATCGGGTCGAGCCCGGAGATCCTCGTCCGCGTCCGCGACGGCGAGGTCACCATCCGCCCGATCGCCGGCACCCGTCCCCGCGGCAAGACCGCCGCCGAGGATGAGATCAACCGCGACAGCCTGCTCGCCGATCCCAAGGAACGCGCCGAGCATCTCATGCTGCTCGATCTCGGTCGCAACGACGTCGGCCGGTCCTCCGCGCCCGGCTCGGTGCGGGTGACGGCGAGTTATGGCATCGAGCTGTACAGCCATGTCATGCACATCGTCTCGAACGTCGTCGGGGTCCTGTCGCCCACCGCCGATGCGATCGATGCACTGCTCGCCGGATTTCCGGCCGGCACGGTCAGCGGCGCCCCCAAGGTGCGTGCCTGCCAGATCATCGCCGAGCTCGAACCCGAACGCCGCGGTGCCTATGCCGGTGGTGTCGGCTATTTCTCGCCCGACGGCTCGATGGACAGTTGCATCGTGCTGCGCACCGCGGTGGTGAAGGACGGCACGATCCACGCGCAGGCCGGCGCCGGCATCGTCGCCGACAGCGATCCCGCGTCGGAACAGCGCGAATGCGAGGCCAAGGCCGGCGCCATCCTCGCCGCCGCGCGCGATGCGGTCAGCCGCGCTGCCGAAGGCGGCTTCGGCCAGTAACCGCCGCCGCGTTTAGTCGCGGCGGCAGAAGATTAGCGATCAGGGGACCGAAGCATCGGCATCCTGCTTGGCACGACGCTCCGCCGCCCATTGGCGGTTGGTCGCCAGCGCACAGCCGCTCTGACCGCCGGTGCCGACCGGCGAACAGGTGTCGGGAAGGCCGCCGGCAGCCCGGCCGACCTGGTCCATCGTCGCGGCGCGATTGCCCCATGCCTGGTTCTTGGCCGGGATCGGACCGCTGTCGCGGAACTGCTTGGGGATGCGATAGGGCTGTTCGAGCGTCGAGCAGATGACGATCTCGGTATCGCTGCTTTGCGGGCATTTCTGGCCGACGCCGAGCGTGACCGCACGCACGCGCTGCGGCGGCGTGCCCGACCCTGCCGTATCCGCCACCGGCGCGCTCTGCGCACCGGCGACTGCGGGCAACGCGATCAAAGCGGCAATCATCAACGGGCGGAACATGGCATGCGTCTCCTTTGCGACTTCAACGTGCAGGCGACGCAGTTTCTCCCGGCGCGCGACACGGAGCGGTTATAAGCGCCCGCAGAATGCTACAGGATTGCCGGGACGCAACAGGCGTTGCACCGGCGCGGGCATCGTTTATGGCGGCGCGATGATCTTGGTCGTCGACAATTACGACAGCTTCACCTGGAACCTCGTCCATTATCTCATGGAGCTGGGCAGCGAGGTGGAGGTGGTGCGCAACGATGCCATTTCGGCGGGCCAGGCGCTGTCGTCGGGGGCCGAGGCGTTCCTGATCTCGCCCGGCCCGTGCACGCCGACCGAAGCGGGGGTCAGCCTCGATCTCGTCGCCGCCGCTGCCGATGCCGGCCGTCCGTTGCTCGGCGTCTGCCTCGGCCATCAGGCGATCGGCCAGCATTTCGGCGGCCGTGTCGAGCGCGGCGGGCTGATGCACGGCAAGACCTCGCCCGTCGCCCACGACGGTACCGGCCTGTTCGAGGGCCTGCCCTCGCCGTTCACCGCGACGCGCTACCACAGCCTGATCGTCAACGACGTGCCCGCGCCGCTGGTGGTGAATGCGCGCGCCGACGACGGCAACGTCATGGGCTTCCGCCACGCGACGCTGCCGATCCACGGCGTCCAGTTCCATCCCGAAAGCATCGCCACCGAACACGGCCATGCGATGCTCGCCAATTTTCTGCGGATTGCCGGCATCGCGGTCAAGGCGCCCGCGTGACGATCCTGACGCTGCTGCCCGATCCGTCGACGCCGCTGTCGCGCGAGAGCGCGGCGCAGGCCTTTGCCGACATCCTCGACGCGCGCGTGTCGGAAGAGGCGATCGCCGCCTTCCTCATCGCTTTGTCCGACCGCGGCGAGACCAGCATCGAGATCGCCGAGGCCGCGCGCGCCCTCCGCGCCCGCCTCATCCCGATCGCCGCCCCCGCCGGCGCGATCGACGTCTGCGGCACCGGCGGCGACGGTCATCACACGCTCAACGTCTCGACCGCGGTGGCGCTGGTCGTCGCGGCCTGCGGCGTGCCCGTCGCCAAGCACGGCAACCGCGCCGCCTCGTCCAAGGCGGGCGCCGCCGACACGCTCGAGGCGATCGGCCTCGACATGGAGGTCGCCGGCGCCACCGCCGAGGGCAGTCTCGCCGATCTCGGCATCGCCTTCCTGTTCGCCGCCAACCATCATCCCGCAATGGCGCGGATCACCCCGATCCGCCGCCGCATCGGCAAGCGCACCATCTTCAACCTGATGGGGCCGCTCGCCAATCCGGCGCATGTCACGCATCAGCTGATCGGCATCGCCCGCCCCGATTATGCCGGCCTCTATGCCGAGGCGCTCGACCAGCTCGGCACCGCCCGCGCCGCGGTGATCTCGGGCGAGGAGGGGCTCGACGAACTCTCCACCGCCGGCCCGAGCATCGCGGTCAACGTCGGCAGCGCGACATTGCCGGCCACGATCACGCCCGAGGATGCCGGCCTGCCGCGCCATCCGCTCGCCGCGATCCGCGGCGGCGACCCCGCCTATAACGCCGCCGCGCTGCGTCGCCTGCTTGCCGGCGAGGCGGGCGCCTATCGCGACGCGGTGCTGCTCAACGCCGCCGCCGCGCTGGTCGTCGCCGGCCACAGTCCCCATCTCACCGCCGGCGCGCACGCCGCCGCGGCCGCGCTCGACGACGGCCGCGCGGGCGCGCTGCTCGACCGCTGGATCGCCTACCGATGACCATCCTCTCCCGCATCATCGAAACCAAACGCGCCGAGGTCGCCGCACGCAAGGCGACCACGAGCCTCGCCGATCTCGACGCACGCATCGCCGCGGTGACCAAACCGCGCGGCTTCCGCGCCGCGCTCGACGCCAGGCCGGGCCACGCGCTGATCGCCGAGATCAAGAAGGCGAGCCCGTCGAAGGGCCTGATCCGCGCCGATTTCGATCCCCCCGCCCACGCCCGCGCCTATCAGGCGGGCGGCGCCGCCTGCCTGTCGGTGCTCACCGACGAGCAATGGTTCCAGGGCTCCGACGACTATCTCGTCGCCGCGCGCGCCGCCTGCGACCTGCCGGTGATCCGCAAGGATTTCATGGTCGATCCGTGGCAGGCGACCGAAAGCCGGTCGATCGGCGCCGACGCGATCCTCATCATCGTCGCCGCGCTCGACGACAACCAGATGGCGGAGATCGAGGCATCGGCGCGCGACTGCGGCATGGACGTACTGGTCGAGGTCCACGACGCGCACGAACTCGACCGCGCGCTCAAGCTCAAGTCGCGACTGATCGGCGTCAACAACCGCGACCTGCGCGATTTCACCGTCGATTTCGCCCGCACCTACGAACTGGTCGACAAGGCGCCCAAGGGCTGCACCTTCGTCGCCGAGAGCGGGCTCGAGACGCGCGCCGATCTCGACGCGATGGCCGCACACGGCGTGCACTGCTTCCTGATCGGCGAGGCGCTGATGCGCGCCGACGATGTCGAGGCCGCGACCCGCGCGATGATCGGATGAGCGGCCTCACCCATCTCGACGCCGACGGCGCCGCGCATATGGTCGATGTCGGCGACAAGGCGGTGACCAGCCGCCGCGCCGTCGCCACCGGCCATATCGCGGTCGCCGCGGATGCGCTCGCCGCGATCCGCGACGGTGCGGCGAAGAAGGGCGACGTGCTCGCCGTCGCCCGCGTCGCCGGCATCATGGCGGCGAAGAAGACCGCCGAGCTCATCCCGCTCTGCCATCCCCTCCCCCTCACCCGCGTCACGCTCGATCTGGTGCTCGACGACACCGGCATCACCGCCACCGCGCTCGCCGCGACCGACGGCAAGACCGGCGTCGAGATGGAGGCGCTCACCGCCGTCTCGGTCGCGCTGCTGACCATCTACGACATGGCGAAGGCGATGGACCGCGGCATGACGATCACCGGCATCCGCCTGCTCGAAAAGGCCGGCGGCAAGTCCGGCGACTGGCGCGCCTGACGCCATGGCCTTGCTGCCGATCGCCGAGGCGCAAGCCCGCCTGTTCGCCTCGGCGGCCCCGGTCGCCGTCGAAGAGGTACCGCTCGCTCAGGCGCACGGACGCTGGGCCGCCGCCGACGTCGTCGCCCGCCGGACACAGCCGGCGACCGATCTGTCGGCGATGGACGGCTATGCCATCCGCTTCGCCGACCTCCCCGGTCCCTGGACGCTGATCGGCGAAAGCGCCGCCGGCCGCCCCTTCGCCGGCGCGGTCCGCCCGGGCGAAACGGTTCGGATCTTCACCGGCGCGGCGATGCCCGCGGGCGCCGACACGGTGATGATCCAGGAGGAAGTCGCCGCCGACGGCACGGCGATCCTGCTGATCGGCGAAGGTCCGCCGACGCACGGCCGCAACACCCGCCGCCGCGGCCTCGATTTCACCACCGGTGACCGGCTGATCGCGCAGGGCGAGCGGCTGACCGCCGCGCGGATCGCGGTCGCGGCGACCGGCGGGGTGGCGACGATCGCCGTCCACCGCCGCGTGCGGGTCGCGATCTGCGCGACCGGCGACGAATTGGTCGAGCCCGGCCGCGGCGCCTCGGCCGACGTGCTCCCCGAATCGAACCGCGCGATGCTGGCGGCGCTGCTCGCCGACCTGCCGATCGAGTTGATCGACCTCGGCATCCTCCCCGACGATCTCGGCACGTTGCGGGACGCCTTCGCCGGTGTCGATGCCGATTTGCTCGTCACCACCGGCGGCGCTTCGGTCGGCGACCACGATCTCGTCCGCCCGGCGCTCGAGGCCGCCGGCGGCAGCATCGACTTTTGGCGGATCGCGCTGCGCCCCGGCAAGCCGATGATGGCGGGCCGGCTCGGCGACACGATCCTGCTCGGCCTGCCCGGTAATCCGGTGTCCGCGTTTGTCACCGCCTTGCTGTTCGTCAAACCGCTGGTCGCGCGCCTCGCCGGCGCCGTCGACCCGCTACCGCGCACGACGATGACCATCCTCGGCGAGGATCTGCCCGCGAACGGCCCGCGCACCGACTATCTGCGCGCCGAGCTGCGCGACGGTCGCGCCTTTGCCTCGACCATCCAGGACAGTTCGATGCTCCTCACGCTCGCCCGCTCGCACTGCCTGATTGTGCGGCCGGTGGACGCGCCTGCCGCCAGTGCGGGCGACTCGGCAGAAATCCTCGTCATCGCTTGACGGGCGCTATCCTGTTCCCTAGAAGTTCCGCGTCTGTTCCGACGGGGAAGGTCCGCTCATGCTCACGCGCAAGCAACACGAGCTCGTTTGCTTCATCAACGACCGGCTGGAAGAAACCGGCATCTCGCCCTCGTTCGAGGAGATGAAGGAAGCGCTCGACCTGAAATCCAAATCGGGCGTCCACCGCCTGATCAGCGCGCTCGAGGAACGGCATTTCATCCGCCGCCTGCCCAACCGCGCCCGCGCGCTCGAAGTGCTGCGCATGCCGGAACGGTCGGAACGCAAGCCCGCGCCGGCCGCTCCGGCCGCGCCCCCTGCCAAGACCGGCAACGTCCGCCCCACGGCGACGCCGGCCAACGACGTCATCGAGATCCCGCTGCACGGCCGCATCGCCGCCGGCGTGCCGATCGAGGCGTTCGAGGGAAGCTCGATGCTCGCGGTGCCGGCCGCGCTGCTCGGTTCGGGCGAACATTATGCGCTGGAAGTATCGGGCGATTCGATGGTCGAGGCGGGTATTCTCGACGGCGACTATGCGCTGATCCGCCGGACCGAAGTCGCCCGCGACGGCGAGATCGTCGTCGCGCTGATCGACGACAGCGAGGCGACGCTCAAATATTTCCGTCGCGAGGGCGCGATGGTCCGGCTCGATCCGGCCAACCGCGCCTATGAACCGCAACGCTACGTGCCCTCGCACGTCCGCGTGCAGGGCAAATTGTCGGGCATCCTGCGCCGCTACGATTGAGCCGCCGGCGGGATCGCATATGGGCCTCCATGTACGCCCAACGCTTTCCACCCTCTCTCGGTCACCCCGGACTTGTTCGAGACCTCTGGGAACGTCATCCCGGTGCTCCTGCGAAAGCAGGAGCCCAGGAGTCCGGAACGCCATACGCCGTTGTTCTGCTTGGCTCTGGACTCCTGCGTCCGCAGGAGCACTGGCGGACTTTCACGAGGCACCCCATCGACGCTTTCTATGGTGCTCGCCCGTCACCGCCGGCATGACCCGCACGGCAGCGAACCACGGATGTGCATCCCCGTCGCGCCGCACCGTCCGCACCTCGCCACCCGCGAAGGTCACCGCGACCCCGCCGATCCGCCGCAGCATCGGCGCGTCCAGCCGGAGCCAGCGCGGCCGGCACGCCCGCGGCAGATGGCGTTCGCTCACCACCACATCCGCACGCGCACAGGCCGTCGCGAGATCGTCGCGGTTCACCGGATACAGGCTCCGCGTCGCCAGCACCCGCCAGCGCCGCCCGCCCGCATCCACATCGGCCGCGCACGCATCGCGCGTGCAGCGCGCCGCCGCCTGCTCCCCCAATAGCATCCCCGCGTCGGCGCCGCCGTTTTCGGCGAGCATGTCCCGCGTATAGTCCCCGGCCCGATCACGCAGCAGCGCCAGACCGCCGCCGACACGCACCGCCATATGCCGCCCGTCGCCCGTCACCAGCAGGTCGGGCGCGGGCGTCAGCCACGTCCAGCCCGCACCGATGACGAGCGGTACCACGCCGAGCCGCCGCCACCGCGTCCGCCACAAAGCCAACCACAATCCCCCCGCCACCAGGAGCGCAAACGCCGCCGCCGGCATCGAAGGCAGCGCAAGCGACGATCCCGGCGCCGCGGCGACCGCATGCGCGAGGACCAGCAACAGGCGCAGGGCAATATCGGTCGCCCACCAGACCGGCCCGCCGCAGCCCAAGGCGTCGAGCAGCAGGGCGAGCGCCTCGAGCGGCATCACCACGAAGGTGGTGAGCGGGATCGCGACGATGTTCGCCGCCGCGCCGTAGAGCCCCGCTTTGTGGAAATGATAGACCGCGATCGGCATCAGCGCCGCCTCGACGACCAGCCCGGTGAGCAGCAGCGACGCCAGCGACCGCAGTACGCGAGCCATTCGCCCCTCCTCACGCGGCGCGAACCACGATTCGATACGCGGCTGCTCGTGCAGCGCGACGATCGCCGCGATCGCCGCGAAGGACAGTTGGAAGCTCGCGCCGGTCACCGCCTCCGGCCAGACGAGCAGCACCGTCATCGCGCCCGCGGCGACCAGCCGCAACGTCACCGCCTCGCGCCCGAGCACCAGTGCCCCCAGCACCAGCAGCGATGCGACGCAGGATCGGATCGTCGGCACCTGACTGCCGGTGAGCCAGGTATAGCCGATCGCCGCCAGCGCTCCTGCCGCCGCCGCGACCAGCGGCAACCGGACGCGGATCGCCAGCCACGGCCACAAGGCGAGCAGCCGCATGACCAGCAGCATCGTCGCGCCGACGGCTGCGGTGATGTGCAACCCGCTGACCGACAAGAGATGCGCGAGGCCGGCACGGCGCATCGCTTCCGAATCGTCCGGGGTGATCGCACCCTCGTCACCGGTGGCGAGCGCGGCCGCGATCCCGCCGCGGCTGCCGTCCAGCCGGGCGGTGATATGATCGGTCAGCCGCGTCCGCAGGCCACCCCCCGCCGGGGCGGGCCGGATCACCGTCACCGGCGCGAAACCACGCCCGTTCGCGCCGATACCCGCGAACCACGCCACCCGTGCGAAATCATAGGCGCCGGGCACCGCGGCGTCGGGCGGCGGCATCAGTCGCGCCCGCAGCCGGACGACCGCACCCGCCCCCACGTCCGCCGGTACGTCCGCTGCGGCGAGATTGACCCGCAGCCGCGTCGGCAGGCCCTGGCCGGCGTCGGCGCGGATCGTCAGCCGCATCAGTCCGCGTGCGATCAACGGCTCGGCCCGCTCGACGCTGCCGCGTACCACCGCGACGACCGGGCGCGCGAGCACCGGTTCGGCGACCCGCTCCGCCCGCCACCAGATCAGCGCCAAACCGGCGGCGACGGCCACGGCTCCGAGGGCGATGACCCGCGCAGCCCGGTCGCCGCGTGCCAGCCCGATGGCGGCGAACGCCGCTGCGGCGCACAGCAGCAACGTCGTCGTCCACGCCCGCGGATCGGGCAGCACGAACCACGCCGCGATCCCGCCACCGAATGCCACCGGCAGCCACAGCACCAACTGATCGCGTTCCGCCTCCAGCCATTCTTCGATACCGACGCGCAACCGTTCCATGGCGCGGGGCATTTGAAGGCGCAGAAGCCGCGTGCTAGGGCCCGCGGCGGCCGCTCCGGCCGTCACGTCTCGAACCTTGGGAGCAAGCGCGGTTGAGCGCCACGAACGATAATCCTGCGACGATCGTCACGCGCTTCGCGCCGTCGCCGACCGGCTATCTGCATCTCGGCGGTGCGCGTACCGCACTGTTCAACTGGCTCTACGCGCGCCATCAAGGCGGCAAGTTCCTGCTGCGCATCGAGGACACCGATCGCGCCCGCTCCACCCAGCCGGCGATCGACGCGATCCTCGGCGGGCTGAAATGGCTCGGCCTCGACTGGGACGGCGACGCCGTCTTCCAGTTCGCCCGCGCCGACCGTCATGCCGAAGTCGCGCATCAGATGGTCGCCAGCGGCCACGCCTATCGCTGCTACATGACCGCCGAGGAGATCACCGCGCAGCGCGAAGCGGCGCAGGCGGCGAAGCAGCCGCTGCGCATCCGCTCGCCGTGGCGCGACGCCGATCCGGCGACGGCACCCGCAGACCAGCCCTTCGTCGTCCGCCTCAAGGCGCCGCGCGACGGCGCGACGACGATCGAGGATCGCGTCCAGGGCTCGGTGACCGTCCAGAATGCCGAGCTCGACGATCTGATCCTCCTGCGCTCGGACGGGACGCCGACGTACATGCTCGCGGTGGTGGTCGACGACCATGACATGGGCGTGACGCACGTCATCCGCGGCGACGACCATCTCAACAACGCCTTCCGCCAGCTGCCGATCTACAAGGCGAACGGCTGGCCCGAGCCCGTCTACGCGCATATCCCGCTGATCCACGGCACCGACGGCGCGAAGCTGTCGAAGCGCCACGGCGCGGTCGGCATCGAGGCCTATCGCGACGAACTGGGCATATTGCCGGAAGCCTTCGACAATTACCTCCTGCGCCTCGGCTGGGGCCATGGCGACGACGAGATCATCAGCCGCGAGCAGGCGACCGAATGGTTCGACCTCGCCGGCGTCGGCAAGAGCCCGTCGCGCTTCGACCTCAAGAAGCTCGAAAATCTCAACGGTCATTATATCCGCGCCGCCGATGATGCCCGTCTTGCCGCGCTGATCGCGCCGATCGGCGGCTATGCCGACACGGAGTTGCTGACCCGCGCGATGCCGGTGCTCAAGGCGCGCGCCGCCAACCTCAACGAATTGAGCGAGGGCGCGCGCTTCCTGTTCGCCCACCGCCCGCTCGACCTCGATCAGGCAGCTTCGGACCTGCTCGGCGGCACCGCACCCCGGCTTCTCGCTGCGCTGCACGCCGCGCTTGACGCGGTGCAGCAGTGGGATCAGGAGGCTCTCGAAGCAGCGGTACGGCAGGTCGCCGAGGCCCAGGGCGTCAAGCTCGGGCAGGTCGCCCAGCCGCTCCGCGCCGCTCTCACCGGGCGCAAGACATCGCCCGGAATCTTCGACGTGCTCGCGCTTCTCGGCAAAGAGGAAAGCCTCGGCCGGATCGCGGACCGAATGGCAGTCTGATAGGAAGGACAACGACATGACCGACGCCGCCAAAGTATCCGTGGACGGTAAGGATTTCGACTACCCGGTCATGTCCGGCACGGTCGGGCCGGATGTTGTCGACATCCGGAAGTTCTATGCGCAGACCGGCGACTTCACCTACGATCCGGGCTTCACCTCGACGGCGTCGTGCCAATCGAAGCTGACCTATATCGACGGTGACGAAGGCGTTCTGCTGCACCGCGGCTATCCGATCGGCGAGCTGGCGGAAAATTCCAGCTTCATGGAGGTCGCCTACCTACTGCTCAACGGCGAGTTGCCCGAGAAGGGCGAGCTGGCGCAGTTCGAGCATACGATTTCGCGGCACACGATGGTGCACGAGCAGCTCGCGACCTTCTTCCGCGGCTTCCGTCGCGACGCGCATCCGATGGCGATCCTGTGCGGCGTCGTCGGCGCGCTGTCGGCCTTCTACCACGATTCGACCGACATCCACGATCCGGTGCAGCGTACGATCGCCAGCCACCGCCTGATCGCCAAGATGCCGACGATCGCCGCGATGGCGTACAAGTACAGCGTCGGCCAGCCGTTCCTGTATCCGGACAATTCGCTCAGCTACACCGGTAACTTCCTGCGCATGACCTTCGGCGTCCCCGCCGAGCCTTATGAGGTGAATCCGGCGGTCGAGAAGGCGATGGATCGCATCTTCATCCTCCACGCCGACCACGAGCAGAACGCGTCGACCTCGACCGTGCGTCTCGCCGGTTCGTCGGGCGCCAATCCATTCGCGTGCATGGCGGCGGGCATCGCCTGCCTGTGGGGCCCGGCGCATGGCGGCGCCAACGAGGCGGCGCTCAACATGCTGCGCGAGATCGGCACGCCCGAGCGCATCCCCGAGTTCATCGCCCGCGCCAAGGACAAGAACGATCCGTTCCGCCTGATGGGCTTCGGCCATCGCGTGTACAAGAATTACGATCCGCGCGCGACGGTGATGCAGAAGACGGTGCGCGAGGTGTTCGACGCGCTAAAGGTCAACGATCCGCTGTTCGACACCGCGCTGCGGCTCGAGGAACTGGCGCTCAGCGACGATTACTTTATCGAGAAGAAGCTGTTCCCGAACGTCGACTTCTACTCGGGCGTAATCCTGTCGGCGATCGGCTTCCCGACCTCGATGTTCACCGTGCTCTTCGCGCTCGCCCGCACCGTCGGCTGGGTCGCGCAGTGGAACGAGATGATCACCGATCCCGACCAGAAGATCGGTCGTCCGCGCCAGCTCTACACCGGCCCGACGCAGCGTAGCTACGTTCCGGTGGACCAGCGCTGATGCGCCGCGCCCGGCCGGTCCTGTTCTCCATCGGCGTGCTGATGGCGCTGATGGGGATGCTGTGGATCGGTCAGGGCCTGGGCTACGTCCATTGGCCCGAATCGAGCTTCATGCTCGACCAGCGGCCGTGGGCCGACCGCGGCGTCGCGCTGGCGGTCGCAGGGCTGCTGCTGATCCTGGTGGCGCGACGGATGCGGCGGTAAAAGCGTCGATCGCCTAATTCCTCCCCCGCCAGGGGGAGGGGGACCGTTCGGCGCCAGCCGAATGGTGGAGGGGGAGGAAAGGCGGGAGCTTTACAAGCGGGCTCTCACCCTTTCCTCCCCCTCCGTCACGGCCTCGCCGTGCCACCTCCCCCTGGCGGGGGAGGAATATCCCGTATAACTCCGCCGGTTCCAAACGCTGCGATCCCCGACATCCTGCGGCAATGCCCCTAAACCGGCAGCGACAGCGTGAACCGCGCACCGTCTCCCGGCACGCTTTCCACGCCAAGATCGCCCCCCATCGCCCGCGCCAGCCGCCGCGCGATATAGAGGCCGAGGCCGTTGCCGCCCGCCTCGCTCGGATCGACGCGTTCGAACTTCTCGAAGATGCGCGCCTGATCCTCCGGCGCGATGCCCTTGCCCTGATCCGCGACGACCGCTTCGGCCATGTCGCCGCTGCGGCTGACCGTGACGCTGACCACGCCACCCTCGGCCGAATAGCGTAGCGCGTTGCCGATCAGATTGACCATGATCTGCAAGGCGCGGCGAAAATCCCCGGAGGCCGGCACGCGCAGGTCCGGCAAGGGGCGCGCGATCGCCACGCCGGCATTGGCGGCGCGAACCGACAGCAGGCCGGCCGCGCGCCGGGCGACGTCGGCAAGATCGATCGCCTCGGTTTCCAGTGAGAAATCGGCGCGCTCGACCGCCTGCAGATCGACGAGGTCGTCGACCAGTCCGAGCAGATGGCGACCGGCATTGGCGATATCCGATGCATAATCGACATAGTCGCGTTGCACTGGCCCCTCCGCCTCGGCGTGGATCGTGTCGGCGTGCGCGATGATCCGCGCGAGCGGCGAGCGCAACGCGCGATCGAGCCCCTCGGTGAAGTCGGTCGAGATCGTCGCCTCGACCGGCGCAGGCGCGGTTTCCGCGACGCGCGCCACGCCGGCCAGCCCGGCGAAATCGCCCGCGGCATCTTCCTTGACCGTCGCGGTCAGCAGCATGCGCGTATCGCCGCTGCGTAGCCGCGCGCGCTGCTCGTCGAACGGGCGCCGCCGCGCCACCGCCTCGAGGATCGGCAAGGCGCCACTCTCGGTCGCATCGAGCGTGAACAGCGAAGTCAGCGGCTGGCCGAGCAGCCCGAGCGCATCGAGCCCCAGCCGCCGCGCCGGATCGATCGAGACGAAGGTCAGTCGCAGGCCGGCGTCGGTCTCCCACGACATCGCGCCATCCTCGATCACCGTCGCCAGCGGTCGTTCCGCGACAGGCTGCGGGCGCAAGCCGCGCCAGCCGCTCACCGCCATCCGCACCCCCTCGCCGTCCGGCTGCACCCGCACCCAGAGTTCGAGGTCCGCGTCCTGATCGGCGACCGTCACCGACCGCGACACCAGGATGCCGAGTCGCCGCGCGAGCCGCACCACCGTCGCCAGCTGCGGGATCGCCAGCGCCGCCCCGATCGCCCCGCCGGCCTGATCGTTGAGCGCCATCAGCGCCGGGTCGGCGGCGATCAACCGCCCCTCGCCGTCGAGCGAGGCATGGCTCAGCGGCATGTCGGGAATGCTGTCGACCCTCATCGCACCGCCTCGCGAGTGAGCGCCGCGATCGCCATGCGCAGATCGTGGTGCAGCGTCAACGGCGCCAGCGCCGACCGCGCCGCCTCCGCCGACACCGTGACGATCGCGTCGAGATCGTCGGCGAACGCCTCGATGTCGCGGCGCGGGTCGGCATCCGCCAAGGCGAGGGCGATCCGTGCGATCGCGCTCCGGTCGAGCCCGGCCGCACGTAAGGCCAGCCACAGCCGGTCGCCTTCGGGTTCGAGGACGATCGTCCGCGCGCCCTCGAAGTCGAGATCGACCGCCCGGCCGAGCACCGCGATGAACAGCAACAGCCGCCGGTCGCCCAGCGTTTCGATCAGCAGTTCGCCGACCTCGTGCGGGCGCGCGTCGATCGCCGCCGCCAGCCGCACCGCGGCAGCTTCGGGCCGCTGCCCCTCGTCGTGTGCGGCGAGATTGCGTTGCGCCGCCTCGACGATCGCGCGGTCGACGCCGCCGTCCTCGCCGCCCGCAGCGACCTGCGCCTCGCGGATCGCGGCCGCGACCCACCAGACCAGTTGATGATGGCGTTCGGCGGGCAGGATGCCGGTCACCACCCCGCCCTGCTCGGCAGCGGCGCGGCGCCGCGTCTCCGCCGACAGCAACGCGCGCGCGGCTGCGGCGACGACGCCATCGTCGACCTCGGCGAGCCGGACCAGCAGGCTCGCCTGTTCGGGGGTCGCCGCGCTGGGCGCGAGGCGCGCGGCGATCAGATCGCAGGACACCTGCGCGAGAAGTTCATCGATCAGCAGCCGGTCGCGCAGCAGCCCGGCGCGCGACAGTCGCTGCACCACGTCGTCCTGCGCCGTCAGCAAATGCTCGGCGCGCGCTTCGGCATCGCGTCCGGACAGGATGCGCGCCGCGTGACGACGGATCTCCGTCTCGATCCCCTGCACGACGCCGCTCAGCACCCGGCCCAGCGTCAGCCGCGTCCGCTCGTCGAGTCGCGCCTCTTCGGCGAGGAAGAAGTCGGCGATCGCTCCCGTCAGGCGCGCGTCCGCCCGCGCGGCGAGCCGGCGCGCTGCATTGATACGGGTGTCCAGCACATCCCGCTCCGTCTGTTCCGGTCCGACCGCCATGGCCTGACGCTACCTCTCTATCATTAAGACAGCGCTAAGGGTGCCGCCGCAATCGTTCGATTGCAGCGGCAAGCGTGGCGGCGGCGTAGACGGCGGCGAGACCGAGCCCGATGGCGGGCGCCGAGACGATCGCACCGCACCAGACGAGCAACAGATAGGCGGGCGCACTGCCCCACCAGCTCCGCCGCGGTCGGTGCCCGAGCGCGCGTTCGCCGAGCACCGCAAGCAGAACGAGACCGATCGCCAGGATCTCGGGCGCGCCGTCCGCCTGTGCCTGCGCAGCCTGTCGACCGTAGAACAACGCCGCCAGCGCCGGCAGGCCACCGGCAAGCCGCTGCAACCAGCGCTCCGCCGCGGGCTCGTCGCGCAGGTCCGCCAGCGTCGCGGCCAGCGACAGGCCGAGCGTGCCGAGCACGGCCAGCAACAGCCCCGATCCCGGATAGGTGATGGCGATCAACGTCAGCCCGAGCACGCCGACGACTCCCGCGCCCGCCGCCACCGCGGTCGCCGGAACCGTGCGCGGGACGAGCAACGGGATCACCGCGCGCGCGAGCGGCGCCGTCACGAATCGCTCGAACCAGCCGCTGCGGCCGGAGATCATCGCCGCCAGCACCGTCCGCCCCCGCGCCTCCAGCGCCGCCGCGGCATGGCCGACGCCGTGGCCGCCGCGGATCGCCTCCTGCGGCAGCAGCACGTGGACCGCATGCGCCTGCGAGGCGAGGCGCACCAGCGTCGACTGGACGTCATAGTCGCGCGGCATCGCGGCCAGTTCCGCAAGCCGGCGCGGATCGAGCCGCGCCACCCCCGCCCAGACCATGCCGCTGCCGACCCGCTCATAGCCGAGCGCCGCCTGATCCTCGGGCATCACCAGCAAGGCGTCGCCGCCGTCCCGCGCCAGCGCCGCCAGCGTCTCCGCGGTCGTCGTCAGGCCGTCGGCGAGCATCAGCACGCGGGCCAGCGGGTGGAGCTTCTCCGCCGCCTCGGCCGCGGTGCGGACCGTATCGACCGCGACGCCGCGCTTGCCGATCCGGCTGATCGCGCCGAGCAATTCCGGCGTCAGCCGCGAGACGAGGATCACGATCTGCGACGCGCCCGACGCGATCAGCAGGCGTGCCTGATATTCGATGAGCGTCACGCCGCCGAACGGCAGCGTCGCGGTCAGCATCGCGGGCCGATCATCCGCGTCGTGCATGGCGAAGAGAAGGCCGGCGAGCATCCGGCCGCTGTTAGGCGGTGATGCCGCCCCTGCCTAGAGCCACGCGCGCTTTGTCGCGCGTCGCCTCAGAGCCGGTCGATCGACCGCCGCAGTTTGGCGAGCAGCGCCGCATCATGGGGCAGTTCGGCCGCCTGCGTCGCGAGCGCCATCAGACGGACCGCGCCGAAGCTCGCCGCCAATCCCTTCAATCGCGCCGCCGCACCGCGCCATTCGTCGTCGTCCTGCGCCGCCTCCAGCGCGACCAGGCCGCGCTGCGCGCTCTCGACGAACGCCAGCCGCAACTCGGCGATCAGCGCCGGTTCGTCCCCCACTGCCGCGGCCAGCGCCGCATCGATCGCACCTGGATCATAAGCCATCGCCGGTATGTAGCGCAGCGCTGCTTAACCAAGTGTTGCGGTTTTGCTTTATGAGGGTCGCGAAGACGGGTAGGTTCGCCATCGAAGAACGGGGGTTCCATGATCATCGACATGCGGGCAGACAGCGCCACCAGCGACGCTTACGCCTCTGGTGAGCACGATCGGATCGGCGGCTATATGGCGGAAAACGAAGGCGAATGGCAGGCCGAGCCGCTTCCCTGGACGGACGCGGCCGAGCCGGAGTCACCCCGGTCCGCATGGCTGCCGCCGGTGCTCGCGCTGCTCGTCTCGCTGCTCTGGCTTGGCGGCATGCTGTGGCTGGCGCGCGATCAGCTGCCGTTCCTGCTGCCCGTCGACCTCGCGCAGTTCATCGCCGCGCTCGCGGTCGTGCCGGTGCTGATCGGCATCGTCTACCTTCTCGCGATGCGGACCAGCCGGCGCGAGGCGCGGCGGTTCGGCGCCACCGCCGCGGCGATGCGCGCCGAGGCCGCGAGCCTCGAACGCACCGTCGCGATGCTTTCGCACGCGCTCGACGGCAACCGCCGCCAGCTCGCCGAGCAGGTAGCGACGCTCAAGACCATGGGCGACACCGCCAGCGAGCGCCTCACGTCGGTCAGCCGGGGCATGGCCCAGCAGATCGACCAGGCGGAAGCCCACGCCTACGCCCTCTCCCAAGCCGCCACCGATGCACAGCAGAGCCTCGGCGTGCTGCTTGCCTCCTTGCCGCGCGCGCAGGCCGATGTCCTCGATATCCAGCATCTGCTCGACGATACCGGCCTTGCCGCGAGCGAGCATGCCGCGGCGCTGTCGGCGCAGCTCGCCGCGCTCGCCGAACGTGGCCGCGAGGCGGAGAACGTCACCGGTAGCGCGGCGCAGAAGCTCGCCGCACATATCGCCCGCATGGAGGCGACCAGCGAAACCGCGAGCGCACGGCTCGAAGCCGTTACCGGCAGCATGTCGGACGCGGTCGACGGCCTGCTCGACCGTACTGCCGATGCCGTAGACGAGGCGCGCAAGGGCATCGCCGTGCAGGGCGAGGCGATGCTGGCGATGCTGCGCGTCAATCAGGCGGCGCTCGACAGCGCCGCGCGCGACAGCGTCGATGCGCTCACCGAGCGGGTCGCCGGGCTGGAGGACGTGATCGATCGCGTCACCTTGCGCCTGCACGACCAGCGGATGGCGAGCGAGGAACTGCTCGCCGGACTCGACGGCGGCATCGGGCAGGTCGAAACCCGCCTCGACCAGCTTCACGTGCACGGCGTCGAACGATCGCAGATGCTCGCCGCGTCGATCAGCGCGCTCGGCGGCTCCGCCGACGCGATGACCGAGGCGTTGCGCGCCGGCGACGTCATGGCATCGCGGACGATCTCCACCACCGAATCCTTGCTGATCGCGCTCGATGCCGCGGCGCGTGAGATCGACGAGACGCTGCCCGAGGCGCTCGGCCGGCTCGATGCAAAGGTCCTCGCCAGCAAGCAGGTCGTCGTCGCCGCCAAGCCCGAACTGCTGGCGCTGGTCGCCGCCGCGGAAAGCACGCACGAGGCCATCGAGGCGATCGCCGGCGTCATCTCCGAACAGAGCGGCACGCTGGATCAGCTTTCGGGCACCCTGCTGCAGACGTTGAGCGAGGGGCGTGCCAAGGCGGATGCGCTCGGCATGATGGTCGACGAGACGATCGAACGGACCCACCGCTTTGCCGAGGACGCCGCGCCGCGGCTGGTCGACGCCCTGCTCCGCGTCCGCGAAACCGCGACGGTCGCCGCCGACAAGGCGCGAGAAACGCTTTCCGCGGTCATCCCCGATGCCGCCGCGCAATGGGAGCAGGCGGGCGCCGAGGCGATGCGCCGCGCCACCGGCGACACCGTCGAGCGTCAGGTTCGCGCCATCGCCGATGCGACCGGCGAAGCGGTCGAGGCGGCGACCCGCGCGACCGAGCGGCTGTCCGCACAGGTCCGCCAGATCCTCGAACAGACCGCGCTGGTCGAAGCGAAGATCGATCAGGCGCGCAGCGAGCGCGACGAAGCCGAACACGATACGTTCGCCCGTCGCGCCTCGCTGCTGATCGAATCGCTTCACTCGGCGTCGATCGACATCACCAAGGCGTTCGCACCCGAAATCTCGGACAGCGCCTGGGCGGCCTATCTGAAGGGGGACCGCGGCGTCTTCACCCGCCGTGCGGTCCGCGTGCTCGACCCCGCCGACGCCCGCGACATCGCCCGGCTGTACGACGACGACGAGACGTTCCGCGAGGCGGTCAATCGCTACATCCACGACTTCGAGAGCATGTTGCGCAATATCCTCGCGCAGCGCGACGGCTCGCCGCTCAGCGTGACCTTGCTGTCGTCCGACATGGGCAAATTGTACGTGGCTCTGGCGCAGGCGATCGAGCGCCTGCGCTGAGCCACAGGCACGGCGATCAGTTGATCGTCGTATGTTCCGGAGAGGATCGATCGTCGGTGAGATCGTCGATCGCCATCGCGATGCGCGCGGCGATATGGTGCCGCCCCTCCTCGTCCATCAGCACGAGCGCGCGGGTCAGCAGATCGAGCGTCTGAAGGCTGGTCGGGGTCACGCGCGCGGCCTTCCACGATCAGGCGGCCCCGGCGGCCACCGTCCCGCACCATAACAGATTCGGGACGCGGAATGCTGGCGGCGAGATGACATCGGCGTCATCTCGCCCGCTCACACCGCGTTATACACCGCCTCGCGATTAAAGAGGTCGAGCATCTGCGGCGTGACCCAGCCGAAGCGGTAATTGGCGAAGAACAGGACGAACAGCAGGGTCGCGACGATCGTCACGCGGATCGCGAGCCGGCCGAGCCGGAAGTCGTGCGGGGCGCTTTCGGCCTGACCGGCGACATAGTCGCCCCCCACCTCGCGCGTCGTGCGGACGCCCCAAGGCAGGACAAGGAAGACCGAAAACGCCCAGAACAGGACGTAGATCGCCAGCATCGACGTCCAGCGCACGGGGGATCAGGCCTCGACGATCAGCACGTCGACGATCGGCTTCTTGCCGGTCCAGCGCGTCGCGACGCGACGTACCGCGAGGCGGATGTCCTCGCGACGCCGGTCGAGCTCGCGCTTCTGACCCTTCATCGCCTCGGCAGCGGCTTCCGCGGCATCCTCGACGAACGCCGCGCGATCCTCCTCGACCGGCACGCCCTGGACGCGGATCTGCGGCCGGCCGAGCGCGCGCCCGTCGCGACCGATCGCCACCGCGACCGAGATCTGGCCGTTGATCGCCAGACGGCGCCGCTCGTTGATCGTCGAGCCGTCCGCCGGCAGGATCACGTCGCCGTCGAGCACCAGCCGGCCGACACCGGCATTGCCGATCTTCTCGACCTTGCCCGGCAGCAGGCGCAGGATATCGCCGTCGCTCTGCACAATCGACTGCGGCACACCCTCGCTCAGCGCGAAACGGGCATGCTCCATCATATGGCGCATCTCGCCGTGGACGGGGATCAGCACCTCGGGGCGGATCCACTTGTACATCTGCGCGAGTTCCGGGCGGCCCGGGTGACCGGAGACGTGGACGTGCGCCTGACGCTCGGTGATCATCACCACGCCCTTGCCCGCCAGCGTATTCTGGATCTTGCCGATCGCCACCTCATT
Source organism: Sphingomonas sp. GW821-FHT04B01 (assembly GCF_059420425.1). Lineage (NCBI taxonomy): Bacteria > Pseudomonadati > Pseudomonadota > Alphaproteobacteria > Sphingomonadales > Sphingomonadaceae > Sphingomonas > Sphingomonas sp. GW821-FHT04B01. Next base: position 200,209 of record NZ_JBWKTR010000003.1, read on the forward strand.
GCCGGGGATCTGCTTCGACGAGAAGATCACCGTGTCGCCGAGGTCGAGCTTGATGGTGTGCGAGCCGTCGGCGACGCGGGCCAGCGCGGCGCGCGGTTCACCCTGACCGCCGGTGGCGACGATCAGCACCTTGTTCTTGGGCAGGCGCATCGCCGTCTCGGGATCGACCGTCTCCGGGAAGTCGCCAAGATAGCCGGTGGCACGCGCGACTTTCAGGATCCGGTCGAGCGAGCGGCCGGTGACGCACAATTTACGCCCGGTTTCCTTGGCCACCTGACCCAGCGTGTGCAGCCGTGCGGCGTTCGAGGCGAAGGTGGTGACGAGCACCCGCCCCTTGGCCTTGGCGACCTGTTCGGCGAGCCCGACCCGCACCGACGCTTCCGACCCCGACGCATCCTTGTTGAAGACGTTGGTCGAGTCGCAGACGAGCACGTCGACACCGGCATCGCCGATCCGGCTGAGCTGTTCGGGACTGGTCGGCTTGCCGATCACCGGGGTGGGATCGAGCTTCCAGTCGCCGGTGTGGAACACCCGGCCGGCCTTGGTCTCGATGACCAGCGCGTTGGGCTCGGGGATCGAATGCGACAGCTCGATGAAGCTGACGCCGAACGGGCCGATCTGCACGCCGGCGATGCCGCCGTCCTTGCCCGGCTGGATGACGCGCAGTTTGACGCGGTTGGCGTTGCCCTCTTCCTCCAGCTTGCCGCGGATCAGTCCGGCGGTGAACGGCGTCGCGTAGAGCGGCACGCCGAGGTCTTCGGCGAGATACGGCAGCGCGCCGATATGATCCTCATGGCCGTGGGTCAGCACGATGCCGACGAGATCGTTGATGCGATCCTCGATGAACGAGAGATCGGGCAGGACGATGTCGATGCCGGGATAGGCCGCATCGGCGAAGGTCACGCCGCAATCGACCATCAGCCATTTGCCGGCATGGCCGTAGAGATTGACGTTCATGCCGATCTCGCCGGAGCCGCCGAGAGCACAGAAGAGAAGTTCGTTGGTCTTGGGAGTCATTTAGGTCTTTCAAAGAATGTGGCGCCCGGCGGGCCGATGGATGGCGCGAGCGCGTCTCAGCCGATATGGGCGTTTTGGTACATGATCGCCAGCCCCTGTATCGTCAGGTCCGGCTCGATGACGTCGAACACGTCGGTATGCTGTTCGAACAACGTGGCGAGGCCGCCGGTGGCGATGACCTTGACCGGGCGGCCGATCTCGGCCTTCATCCGTGCGACCAGCCCTTCGATCATCGCGATATAGCCCCAATAGATGCCGATGGTCATCTGATCGACGGTGTTGCGGCCGATCACGCTGCCGTTGTTCTTGGGCGCCTCGATCGCGATCCGCGGCAGCTTGGCGGCGGCGCTGACCAGGGCGTCGAGCGACAGGTTGATCCCCGGCGCGATGATGCCGCCCTTATAGGCGCCCGAATAGTCGCTTGCATCGAAGGTCGTCGCAGTGCCGAAGTCGATGACGATCAGATCGCCGTCATGCAGCGCATGCGCCGCGATCGTGTTGACCGCGCGGTCTGCGCCGAGGCTCTGCGGCTCGTCGACGTCGAGCACGATGCCCCATTCCACCGGCGCGCGGCCGGCGATCAGCGCCTCGCTGTGGAAGTATTTCTGGGCCAATACCTGAAGATTGTGCAGCGCGCGGGGCACGACGGTGGCGATGATGACCGAGTCGATCTGGCTGCGGTCATGGCCTTCGAGCGCGAGCAGCTGGCTGAGCCAGACGGCATATTCGTCGGCGGTGCGCCGCGGATCGGTGGCGATGCGCCAGCGCGCCTTGATCGTCCGCCCCTCGACCAGCGCGAAGACGACATTGGTATTGCCGGCATCCACCGCGAGCAGCATCGTCAATCCTTCAGGACAGAAACGTCGGCGGCGTGAATGACATGCCGCTCGCCCGACGCCAAGCGCAGGATGAGCGCGCCGTCCGCGTCGAGCCCGTCGAACAGGCCGTCGCGCGTGCCGCCGTCCGGCAGTCGCACGCTGAGCGCGGTGCCGACAGGATGCGCCGCGGCGAGCCAGGCATCGCGGACCGCGGCAAGCCCCTGCCCGCGCCACACCGTCAGCCAGCGGCCGAAGGCTTCCGCCAGTACGTCGAGGAACGCCGCCGCGGTGACCACGGCCCCGGCGGCGGCGAGGCCCGTCGTCGCGCGATCGGGAAGATCGGGGTGATGCGCCAGATTGACCCCAATGCCCACCACCACCGCATCATCGCAGCGTTCGAGCAGGATGCCGGACAGCTTGGCGTCGCCGATCAAGAGATCGTTGGGCCATTTCAGCCGGGCAGCGTCGGGCAGGAAGACGCTCACCGCCCATTGCAGCGCCACCGCGGCGACCAGCGCCAGCGTCGCAGCCGGGGGATCGGCGGGGCGGAGGCGGACCAACGTGCTGGCGTAGAGATTGCCGGGTTCGGACACCCATTGGCGCCCGAGCCGGCCCTTGCCGGCGGTCTGGCGCTCGGCGCGCAGCCAGAGCCCCTCCTCGGCGCCCTGGCGCGCGAGGAGGCGCATGTCGGCGTTGGTCGAGCCCGTCTCCGCGACGGTCCGGATCGTCAAATCGCCGGGAACAGCGCGCGCGCCGCAGCCATCGTCCAGCCGCCGAGCAGCGGGATCGCCAGATAGCCGAGCGGCGAGACGAAGGCGGCGGTCAGCACGATCAGCCCGCCCTCGACCGGGTTGTTGCCCTTCGGGAAGGCCGGCGCCGGTTCGTCAAAGTACATCGTCTTGACGACGCGCAGGTAATAATAAGCGCCGATCGTCGAGGCGGCGATACCGATCACCGCGAGCGGGAACAGGCCGGCGCGCACCGCGGCGTCAAACACCGCAAACTTCGCGTAAAAGCCGAACAGTGGCGGGATGCCGGCGAGGCTGAACATGAAGATGGCGAGCGCCGCCGCAAGGCCCGGGCGGGTGCGCGACATGCCGGACAAAGCCGCAATGCTTTCAACGGGTTGGCCCTCGTCGTCGCGCATCTGCAACACGATCAGGAACGAGCCCAGCGTCATCGCGATATAAATCGTCATATAGATCAGCACGCCCGACACGCCCTCGGGCGTACCGGCGGCGAGGCCGACCAGCGCGAAGCCGACGTTGTTGATCGACGAATAAGCAAGCAGCCGCTTGATGTTGGTCTGGCCGATCGCCGCCACCGCGCCGAGCAGGATCGAGGCGAGCGCGGCGAAGATCACAATCTGGCGCCACTGGTCGGTCGCCGGCCCCATCGCCTCGACCGCGACGCGGACCGCGAGGCCCATCGCCGCCACCTTGGGTGCGGAAGCGAAGAAGGCGGTGACCGGCGTCGGCGAGCCTTCGTAGACGTCCGGCGTCCACATGTGGAACGGGACCGCGGCGATCTTGAAGGCGATACCCGCGAAGACGAAGACGAGACCGAACAGCAGGCCGAGCGACTGCGGGCCCGCATAAGCGGCAGCGATGCCGGTGAACAGCGTGGTGCCCGAGAAGCCGTAGACCAGGCTGATGCCGTAGAGCAGGATGCCGCTCGCCAACGCGCCGAGCACGAAATATTTCAGGCCCGCCTCAGCCGAGCGCGTGTCGCGGCGCATGAAGCTCGCCAGCACATAGGCGGCGAGGCTCTGGAGTTCGAGGCCGACGTAGAGCGTCAGCATGTCGCTCGCCGAGACCATCAGGCCCATGCCGGCGGCGGACAGCAGGATCAGCACCGGATATTCGGGACGCAGATCGTCGCCGTGCGTGCGCTGGAAGAAGTCGGGCGCGATCACGATGCTCACCGCCGCGGCGACGAAGATCAGCACCTTGGCGAAGGCGGCGAAGGCGTCGGCACGATACAGGTCGTCGAACGCCGCCCCGCCGTAGCTGGCCGGGCCGAGCAAGGCGAGACAGGCGCCGGCGAGCACCGCGACCGCGGTCCACGAGACGGCCCGCGTCGACGCCGATCCGCCCCAGGCGGACACCAGCATCAGGACGACGGCGCCCGCGCCGAGGATCACCTCGGGCAGGGTCATGGCGAGATTGGCGGCGTAATCCATCAGTGAGCAATTCCGTGGGCGGCAGGCGCCGTGGCGAGGGGCTTGCCGGCAGTCGGCTGGGAATCGGAGACGGGCGTCGCGCGATCGATGCGGGCGAGCAGCACGCCGACATCCTTGCGCATCGGCGCCATGAAGCTCTCCGGATAGACACCCATCCACAAAGCAACGGCGGCGATCGGCGCGAGCAGCCACAATTCGCGATGCGACAGATCCTGCATCTCACGCACGTCGTCCGACTTGATCTCACCGAAGACGACGCGGCGATAGAGATACAGCATATAGGCCGCGCCGAGGATGATGCTGGTCGTGCAGAGCAAGGCGATCCAGGTCGACACCTGATAGGTGCCCATCAGCGCCAGGAATTCGGCGACGAAGCCGCTGGTTCCGGGCAGGCCGATCGACGCCATGGTGAAGAACAGGAAGAAGAGCGCGTAGCGCGGCATGTTGATCGCCAGACCGCCGTAGCGGCTGATCTCACGCGTGTGCAGCCGGTCGTAGATGACGCCGACGCACAGGAACAAGGCACCCGACACCAGCCCGTGGCTGAGCATCATGATCATCGCGCCCTCGATCCCCTGCCGATTGAAGGCGAAGAGGCCGATGGTGACGATCGCCATATGCGCGACCGACGAATAAGCGATCAGCTTCTTCATGTCGGACTGCACCAGCGCGACGAGCGAGGTGTAGATCACCGCCACCGCCGACAGGCCGAAGATCAGCCAGGTGAGCTGGCCCGAAGCTTCAGGGAACATCGGCAGGCTGAAGCGCAGGAAGCCGTAGCCGCCGAGCTTGAGCAGCACGCCCGCGAGGATCACCGACCCCGCGGTCGGCGCCTGCACGTGCGCGTCGGGCAGCCAGGTATGGACCGGCCACATCGGCATCTTCACCGCGAACGAGGCGAAGAAGGCGAGCCACAGCCAGGTCTGCACGTGCGCCGGGAAGTCATAGGCCTGCAACGCCGGGATGCTCGACGTACCGGCGGTTTGCGCCATGTAGAGCATCGCGATCAGCATCAGCAGCGAGCCGAGCAGCGTGTAGAGGAAGAATTTGTACGAGGCGTAGATGCGGTTCACCCCGCCCCAGATGCCGATGATCAGATACATCGGGATCAGCCCTGCCTCGAAGAACAGGTAGAAGAGGAACAGGTCCTGCGCCGCGAAGGTGCCGATCATCAGCGTTTCGGTGAGCAGGAATGCCGCCATATATTCGGGCACGCGATTGGTGACCGAACGCCAGCTCGCGCCGATGCAGATCGGCATCAGGAACACGCTGAGCATGATAAGCATCAGCGCGAAACCGTCGATGCCGAGATCCCAGCGGAAGAAGCCGAACGCCGGGCCCTGCTCGACGAACTGCCATTGCGCGCCACCGATGTCGTAATTGGCCCACAGCAGGATGCCGAGCGCCAGTTCGACGAAGGTGGCGGCCAGCGCCAGCATGCGGGCGGTGGCGGCGGGGACGAACAGGCAGGCGATCGCCGCGAGCGCGGGGATCAGCAGCATGATCGAGAGGATGGGCAGCCCGCTCACTGTGCGATCGCCCAGGTGACGACGGCGGTCAGACCGATCAGCATGACGAAGGCATAGGTATAGACATATCCGTTCTGGAGCCGGCCCGCGAGCCGGCTGGAGAGCTGCACCACCCAGGCCGAGCCGTTCGGCCCGAACCGGTCGATCGTCTGTTCGTCACCGCGATGCCACAGCAGACGGCCGATGGCGAAGGCGGGACGGACGAAGATGAGGTGGTAGAGTTCGTCGAAATAATATTTGTGGACGAGGAAGCGGTACAGGATGCGGAACTGGTCCGCGACCGCCGCCGGGAAGCTCGGCGCCTTGATATAGGCATACCAGGCGGTGAACAGGCCGAGCAGCATCGCGATCGTCGCCGACAATTTGATCGGCACCGGCACCTCGTGCATCGCGTGCATCAGATGTTCGCGGAAGGCGATGTCGCCCTTCCAGAACAGCACGCCCGCATCGGGTTCGATGAAATAGCGGTGGAAGACGAAGCCCGCCGCGATCGCGCCGATCGACAGGATGACGAGCGGCACCAGCATCGGCCACGGACTCTCGTGCGGGTGATAGCCGCCGGTCCCCGCGGGCAGGTCCTGCTGCGATGCGCCGTGCGTCGACGGGCGATCGCCGCTGTCCTCGGCCTGCGCCGGATTGCCGTGCGCCTCGTCGGCATGGTGTGCGTCATGGCCATGCGCGTGGTGCGCATCGTGGCCGTGCGCTTCATGCGCATGATCGTCATGGCCGTGGCCATGCGCGTCGTGCAGCGCGTGCTGGATATGCTCCGACGCGGCCCAGCGCGGCTTGCCCCAGAAGGTGAGGAACATCAGGCGCCACGAATAGAAGCTGGTGATCAGCGCGACGAGCACGCCGACGAACCACACGCCGGGCTCGCCCGCCGCCCAGCCGGCCTCGATGATCGCGTCCTTCGAATGGAAGCCCGCGAAACCGATGCCGAGCGGATTGCCGAACACCGCCGGCAGGCCGACGCCGGTGATCGCCAGCGTCCCCATCATCATGCCCCAGAAGGTCAGCGGGATGCTTTTACGCAGGCCGCCGTAATAGCGCATGTCCTGCTCGTGGTGCATCGCGTGGATGACCGAGCCCGCCCCGAGGAACAGCAGCGCCTTGAAAAAGGCGTGCGTGAACAGGTGGAACATCGCCGCGCCATAGGCGCCGACGCCCGCGGCGAAGAACATATAGCCGAGCTGCGAACAGGTCGAATAAGCGATGACGCGCTTGATGTCGGTCTGCACCATGCCGACGGTCGCGGCGAACAGGCAGGTCGCGGCACCGACCGCCATCACGACGTGCAGCGCAGTCGGCGACATTTCGAACATCGGCGACAGGCGGCAGACCATGAAGACGCCGGCGGTGACCATCGTCGCCGCGTGGATCAGCGCCGACACCGGGGTCGGGCCTTCCATCGCGTCGGGCAGCCAGGTGTGCAGGCCGAGCTGCGCCGACTTGCCCATCGCGCCGACGAACAGCAGCAGGCAGAGCACCGTCATCGTATCGACGCGCATGCCGAGAAAGCCGATCGTCGAGCCCGCCATCGTCGGCGCCGCGGCGAGGATCGCCGGGATCGAGACGGTGCCGAACACCAGGAAGGTGCCGAAGATACCCAGCATGAAGCCGAGATCGCCGACGCGGTTGACGACGAACGCCTTAATCGCGGCGGCATTGGCCGACGGCTTGCGGAACCAGAAGCCGATCAGCAGGTAGGAGGCCAGACCGACGCCTTCCCAGCCGAAGAACATCTGCACCAGCGTATCCGCGGTGACGAGCATCAGCATCGCGAAGGTGAACAGCGACAGATAGGCGAAGAAGCGCGGCTGGTCCGGGTCCTCGCTCATATAGCCCCAGCTATAGAGGTGGACGAGCGCCGACACGCTGGTGATGACCACCAGCATGATCGCGGTGAGCTGGTCGACGCGTAGCGACCAGTCGACCGCCATGTCGCCGCTGACGATCCATTTCAGCACCGGCACGACGGTCGCGGTGTTGGTGCCGGCGAGGAAGCCGAGGAAGATCGGCCAGCTCAGCAGGCACGAGAGGAACAGCGCGCCGGTGGTGATCGCCTTGGCCGGCACGAAGCCGATCGCCTTGTTGCCGAGCCCGGCAACAATCGCTGCCAGAAGCGGCAGGAACACGATGAAGAGGATGGAGGTCACCTGTATTTAGCCCTTCATCCGATTGACATCGTCGACCGCGATCGTGCCGCGGCCACGGAAATAGATCACCAGGATCGCCAGCCCGATCGCCGCCTCGCCGGCGGCGACGGTCAGCACGAACATCGCGAACACCTGCCCGACGAGATCGTGGAGATAGGCGGAGAAGGCGACGAGGTTGAGGTTCACCGCGAGCAGGATCAGCTCGATCGCCATCAGGATGACGATCAAATTCTTCCGGTTGAGGAAGATGCCGAGCACACCCATCGTGAACAGGATCGCCGCCACGACCAGATAATGCGTCAACCCAATCACAACTGCACCCCCTCGCCGACCGTCGGCTGGACGTTGCGCGTCGCATCCTGCGGACGGCGCGCATTCTGGCGGCTGATGTTCTGGCCGCGGACGCCGCCACGCTGGCGATGCGTCAGCACGATCGCGCCGATCATCGCGACGAGCAGGACGAAGCCCGCCGCCTCGAACACGAAGAGATAGCGCGTATACAGCAGCTGCCCCATCGCCTGGATGTTGGGCACGTCGCCGTCGATCGGCGCGATGCGGCGGCTGATCTTGAGGCCGCCGGCGCTCCACGCGCCGATGCCGATCAGGATCTCCGCCGCCAGCGCGACCGCGAGCGCGAGGCCGAGCGCGGCATAGCGCGCGACACCGGCGCGCAATTGCGCGACCTCGATGTCGAGCATCATCACCACGAACAGGAACAGCACGGCGACCGCACCGACATAGACGATGACGAGGAGCATCGCGATGAACTCCGCCCCGACGAGCACCATCAGCCCCGCCGCGTTGAAGAAGGCAAGGATCAGCCACATCACCGAATGGACCGGATTGCGCGACGAAATCGTCATCGCCCCCGAACCGATCACGATGATCGCGAAGAGATAAAAGGCTATGGCCTGGATCACGAGTTGGTCGGCCCCCTAAGCCCGGAATCGAATGCGGCGCGCATTAACGGTATGGCGCATCGGCGGCAAGGTTCGCCGCGATCGCGCTTTCCCAGCGGTCGCCATTGTCGAGCAGCTTGGCCTTGTCGTAGATCAGCTCCTCGCGCGTCTCGGTCGAGAATTCGTAATTCGGCCCCTCGACGATCGCATCGACCGGGCAGGCCTCCTGGCACAGACCGCAATAGATGCACTTGGTCATGTCGATGTCGTAGCGCGTCGTGCGGCGGCTGCCGTCGTCGCGCGGTTCGGCCTCGATCGTGATCGCCTGCGCCGGACATACCGCCTCGCAGAGCTTGCACGCGATGCAGCGTTCCTCGCCGTTCGGATAGCGGCGCAGCACGTGCTCGCCGCGGAACCGCGGGCTGACCGGGTTGCGCTCATAGGGGTAGTTGATCGTCGCCTTGGGCTTGAAGAAATACTTCAGCGTGAGGGCGTGCGCCTTCACGAACTCCCACAAGGTGAACGACTTGATGATCTGTGCGACGCTCAAGAGCCCAATCCCGTCATTCGGTCGATCACGACGACCATCAATCCGATCGCGACGCCGATCAGCGCCCGATCCCGTAACGCCTGCGGCCGAAGGCCACGGGCGATCATCCATTCGCTGGCCCGGCTCATCCGCCGACCGGTACGCGGATCAGCATCAGCACGCCCGACACCAGGAACACCCAGAACAGCGACAGCGGCAGGAAGACCTTCCACCCCAGCCGCATCAGCTGGTCGTAGCGGTAGCGCGGCACCGTCGCCTTGACCCAGCTGAACACGAAGAAGAAGAACAGCATCTTCGCGAACAGCCAGATGATCCCCGGCACGTAATAGAGCGGCGCCCAGTCGATCGGCGGCAGCCAGCCGCCCCAGAACAGCGTCGCGTTGAGCGCGCACATCAGCAGCACGTTGGCATATTCGCCGAGCCAGAAGAGCGCGAAGCTCATCGAGCTATATTCGGTCTGGTAACCGGCGACGAGCTCGCTCTCCGCCTCGGTCAGATCGAACGGCGCGCGCTGCGTCTCGGCGAGGCTGGAGATGAAGAACATCACCGCCATCGGAAAGAGCAGCGGGTTGATGCCGAAGGCGTTGATGTGGAGGTTGAGCGTGCTCGTCTGCGCCAGCACGATGCCGCTGAGGTTGAACGTCCCTGCCCACATCACCACCGAGATCAGGATGAAGCCGATCGCGACTTCGTAGCTCACCATCTGCGCGGCGGCACGCAGTGCCGAATAGAAGGGATATTTGGAGTTCGACGCCCAGCCCGACAGGATCACGCCATAGACGCCGAGCGACGAGGCGGCGAGCACGTAGAGCAGGCCGACGTTGATGTCGGCGAGCACCACGCCCGCCCCGAACGGCACCACCGCCCAGACGATCAGCGCCACCGTGAAGGTGATGATCGGCGCGAGCAGGAACAAGGTCCGGTTCGCCGCCGCGGGGACGATCGTCTCCTGCAGGAAGACCTTGAGGCCGTCGGCGAACGACTGGAGCAGGCCGAACGGCCCGACGACGTTGGGGCCGCGGCGCAGCGCCATCGCCGCCCAGATCTTGCGATCGGCATAGATGATCATCGCCACGGCCAACATCAGCGGCAGCGCGATGACGAGGATGCCGACGATCGTCGCGACGAACCATGCCCAGCCGTAGGACAGGCCGACGGTCGTGTTGAAGAATTCGGTCACTCCGCCGCCTCCGCGAACGTCTCGCCATGGACCAGTTCGGCCGAACAGCGCTGCATCGTCGGGGACGCGCGGCAGATGGCGTTGGTCAGATAGAAATCCTTGATCGGATAGCCGGCAAGGCTCCCCTGCCCGGCGCCGTCGAGCGCCGGCGGGTTCCACGCATAGCCGGCGAGCTCGCCGACGTTGCGCAATGCGGGGACCTCGACGGTCATCGCCTCGCGCAGCCCGGCGAGGCTGTCGAAGGGCAGCGTAACGCCGAGCGCCTCGGACAAGGCACGGAAGATCGTCCAGTCCTCGCGCGCATCGCCCGGTGCGAACACCGCGCGCTCGCCACGCTGGACGCGGCCTTCGAGATTGACCCAGGTGCCCGACTTCTCGGCATAGGTCACGCCCGGCAGGATGACGTCGGCATGATGCGCGCCGGTGTCGCCGTGATGGCCGACATAGACCTTGAAGCCGCCGAACTTGGTGTAATCCACCTCGTCCGCGCCGAGGAAGAAGGTCACCGCCGCCTGCGAGAGATCGGCGATGCCGCCCTCCTGCGCATAGCCGAGCATCAGCCCGCCCATCCGGCTCGCGGCCATATGGACGACGTTGAAGCCGTTCCAGCCGTCACGTACCAGATCGAACTGCTTGGCGAAGGCGAGCGCCGCACCATGGCCACCCTTCAGCGCGCCACCGCCGACGATGACCATCGGCTTGGCGGCATCAGTAAAGAGCTTGGCGACCGCCTCGGGTAGATTGCCGAGCAGCGACAGATCGGCACCCAGCCATTCGACCTTGTAGGTCAGCTCGGTTTCCGGCCCGATCGCGAAGACCTTGGCGCCCTTCTTGATCGCCTTGCGGATGCGGGTGTTCACCAGCGGCGCTTCCCAGCGCAAATTGGTGCCGACCAGCAGGATCGCATCGGCCTCTTCGACGCCGGCGATCGTGGTGTTGAAATTGACCGCGGCGAGGCTCGACGTGTCATAGTCCATGCCGGTCTGCCGCCCTTCGAGCAGCGACGAACCGAGCTTCGCGAGCAGCGCCTTGGCGGCGTACATCGTCTCGCAGTCGACCAGATCGCCCGCCACCGCGGCAACGTTCGCGCCCGCAGCCTCGACCCTGGTCTTGATGACCGCGAACGCCTCGTCCCAGCTTACCGGAGCGAGCTTGCCGTCGCGACGCACATAGGGGCGATCGAGGCGACGACGGACGAGGCCGTCGACATGATGGCGCGTCTTGTCGTGCGCCCATTCCTCGTTGACGTCCTCGTTGATGCGCGGGACGCAGCGCAGCACCTGACGGCCACGGCTGTCGAGGCGGATGTTGGTGCCGACCGCATCCTGCACGTCGATCGTGAGCGTCTTCTTGAGCTCCCACGGCCGCGCTTCGTACGAATAAGGCTTCGAGGTCAGCGCGCCGACCGGGCAGAGGTCGACGACATTGCCACTCAGCTCGCTGGTCACCGCCTGTTCGAGATAGCTGGTGATCTGCATGTCCTCACCGCGATAGATCGCGCCGATCTCCTCGACCCCGGCGACCTCTTCGGCGAAGCGGACGCAGCGGGTGCACTGAATGCACCGGGTCATGATCGTCTTTACGATCGGACCCATATATTTCTCGGTCACCGCCCGCTTGTTCTCGGTGTAGCGGCTATGGCCCTTGCCATAAGCGACCGACTGGTCCTGCAGATCGCATTCGCCGCCCTGATCGCAGATCGGGCAGTCGAGCGGATGGTTGATGAGCAGGAATTCCATCACGCCCTCACGGGCGTTCTTCACCATCGGCGTGGTGGTGAAGACTTCCTGATTGTCCGCGGCGGGCAGCGCGCACGATGCCTGCGGCTTGGGCGGCCCCGGCTTCACCTCGACGAGGCACATGCGGCAATTGCCGGCGATCGACAGCCGCTCATGATAGCAGAAGCGCGGGATTTCCTTGCCCGCGGCTTCGCACGCCTGGAGGACCGTCGCGCCCTGCGGCACCTCGACCTCGATCCCGTCTACTTTCAGCTTCGGCATTACTTGGATTCCTGCGACGCGGGACGTACCGGTGGCACGACACCGCGATAAAGAACTTCGCCCAACGCGCCCTCGAGAATGATCTTGCCCAAAGTCAACTTTTGTCCACTCGGCAGGCATTGCGAGATATTCGGGGCCAATGCGGCAAATGCCGCATTCTGCGCCGGACTGGCGGTCCGTGCCATGACCACAGCTTTCGCGTCTACAGGATCATGCTCGACGACGCATTGCGCCAGAACGAGCAAACCCATCTGGATATTGCGATCGCCATCGGCCGTCGTTGCCTGCGTGTTGGCGTCGAACGGCACCGCCGGCAACTGCCACGCCACCTTTCTTATCCCAGCCTCGGACCGACGGCGATACAATTCAACGAACAGCGCTCCGCGCAGCAACATCGGCTTGAACCGCATCATGCCGCTTGCCAGACACTCGCTATCCGCCATCGGCGCCAGCGCGCTCGTGTTCACGTCCTCGGCAGGCAGGGTGAGCAACCGGGCAACACGGCCCGACTGCCGATCGACGGTGCAGCGTGCGAACTCCGCCATTGCAATCCGGCCGCGATCGGCCGCCGACAGGCCCGGCGTCTCCGGCAGCCGCGCGCGGCGGGGGATCGGGATGTTGGTCCCGGTATCCGCCTCGGTCTGCTTCTGTGCGATCGCCCCGGAGGCGATCGACAGTCCGACCATTGCCAGGACGAACGAAGACCTCACTCGGCAGCTTCCTGCATCGGCGTCAGATCGCCGCCGCTACGTTCGTTGATCCGGCGCTCCAGCTCGGGGCGGAAATGCTTGATGAGACCTTGGATCGGCCAGGCCGCGGCATCGCCGAGCGCGCAGATCGTGTGGCCCTCGACCTGCTTGGTGACCTGATGCAACGTATCGATCTCGGCGATGTCGGCGTCGCCGGTGCGCAGCCGCTCCATCACCCGCCACATCCAGCCGGTGCCTTCGCGGCACGGCGTGCACTGGCCGCAACTCTCATGCTTGTAGAAGTACGAGATGCGGCTGATCGCGCGGACGATGTCGGTCGACTTGTCCATGACGATCACCGCCGCGGTGCCGAGGCCGGATCCGACCGCCTTGAGGCCGTCGAAATCCATCGGCGCGTCGATGATGTCCTTCGCCGGCACCAGCGGCACCGACGAGCCGCCCGGGATCACCGCGAGCAGATTGTCCCAGCCGCCGCGGATACCGCCGCAATGCGTCTCGATCAGCTCGCGGAACGTCAGGCCCATCGCATCCTCGACCACGCACGGCTTATTCACATGCCCGCTGATCTGATAGAGCTTGGTGCCCTTGTTGTTCTCACGGCCGAAGCTCGAGAACCACGATGCACCGCGGCGGAGGATCGTCGGTGCGACCGCGATCGATTCGACGTTGTTGACCGTCGTCGGGCAGCCGTAGAGGCCCGCGCCGGCCGGGAACGGCGGCTTCAAACGCGGCTGGCCCTTCTTGCCCTCGAGGCTTTCGAGCATCGCGGTCTCTTCGCCGCAGATATAGGCGCCGGCGCCGCGATGGACGAAGACGTCGAAATCGTAGCCCGAACCGCTGGCGTTCTTGCCGATCAGCCCCTTGTCGTACGCCTCGGCAACCGCGGCGAACAGCGTCTCCGCCTCGCGGATATATTCGCCACGGATGTAGATATAGGCCGCCCGCGCGCGCATCGCATAGCCCGCGATCAGCGCGCCCTCGATCAGCTTGTGCGGATCGTGGCGGATGATCTCGCGATCCTTGCACGAGCCGGGCTCGGATTCGTCGGCGTTGATGACGAGGAAGTTCGGCCGGTCGGGCTTGGGCTCCTTGGGCATGAACGACCATTTGGTCCCCGTGGGGAAGCCAGCGCCGCCACGGCCGCGCAGCCCGCTCGCCTTGATGACGTCGATGATCGCGTCCTGGCCGAGCGCCATCAGCGCCTTGGTATTGTCCCAGTCGCCACGCTTCAGCGCCGCGTCGAGGTTCCATGGCTGGAACCCGTAGACGTTGGTGAAGATGCGGTCTTTATCGGCAAGCATCAGGCGTGTCCGTCCACGAGATCGAGGCGCTGCTTGACCCGGCGCATGTCGCTCGACAGGCCGTCGACGCCCTGCTGTACCGCGGCCAGATGGGTATCGATGCCGAGCAGGCGATGCTCCATCGCCGTCTGCCGCAATTCCATATTGATCATCCGGTCCTTCACATCGGACATATCACCGCGGATGCCACGGAGCATCTCGGTGATGAAGCGGGTATCGTCGACCGTCATGCCCACTCCCCCCGATAATCGTGATTGGCGTCGACCATCGCGGTCAGCGTCGTCGGGCCACCCTCCGGGCAGCTCGTCTGGCGGCCGATCGTCGACCCGGCCTTGGGCGTCTCGCCATTGGCGAGCGCTTCGAGCACCGCGACGGTGCGGTCGTAGTCGAGGTCTTCGAAATTGTCGTCGTTGATCTGGACCATCGGCGCGTTGGCGCAGGTGCCGAGGCACTCGACCTCGGTCAGCGTGAACATGCCGTCCGGCGTCGTCCCGCCCTTGACCAGCCCGCGGTTCTTGCAGGCGGCGAGCACGTCGTCCGAGCCGCGCAGCATGCACGGCGTCGTGCCGCAGACCTGCACGTGATAGCGGCCGACCGGCGCGAGGTTGAACATCGTGTAGAAGGTCGCGACCTCGAAGACGCGCATGTACGGCACGCCGATCTGACGTGCGACGAACTCGATCACCGGCACGGGCAGCCAGCCCTGCGTCTGCGTCTCGGCGCCGACCTGGCGCTGGGCGAGGTCGAGGAACGGGATCGACGCGGACTGCTCACGGCCCTTGGGATAGCGCGCGAGGATCTCGTTCGCCTTCTTCTGGTTCTCTTCGTTCCAGGCGAAGCCGCCCCAGCGGGCGCGGGTTTCGGCTTCGTCGGGAATGTGTGCTGCTTCAGCCATTAGCGGTGATCCACCAGATCCAAGCGCCGCTCGACGCGGCCCAGACGTTCCTCGACGCGGTCCAACCGCCTGTTCAAACCCGTCATCTGCAAGAGCATGTTACCCAGATGTTCGTCCGTCGCGGTCGCCCGCGCCTTCAGCTCGCCAATGTCGAACCGCACTTCGGTCATGTCACCCTGCAGCTTCTGCAAGACGGCGTAGATGAGTTCGTTTGTTACCGGTTCAGGCATGATCCACCCCCAGCTCGCTTCGACCCATGCAATGCGCGCGTGCGGTCACCGGTCGCACTCGCCGAACACGATGTCCATCGCACCGAGGATCGCGGTGGTGTCGGCCAGCATGTGGCCGCGGCTCATGAAGTCCATCGCCTGAAGATGGCTGAACGCGGTCGGCCGGATCTTGCAGCGATAGGGCTTGTTCGAGCCATCGGAGACGAGGAACACGCCGAACTCGCCCTTCGGGCTCTCGGTCGCGACATATACTTCGCCGGCGGGGACGTGATAGCCCTCGGTGTACAGCTTGAAGTGATGGATCAGCGCTTCCATCGACTGTTTCATCTCGGCGCGCTTGGGCGGCACCACCTTGCGATCGGTCGAGGCGATCGGCCCCTCCGGCATGTCGCGCAGGCATTGCTTCATGATCCGCGCCGACTGGCGGACCTCCTCGACGCGCACCATGAAGCGATCGTAGCAATCGCCGCGGGTGCCGACGGGGATGTCGAACTCCATCCGGTCGTAGACGTCATAGGGCTGCGACTTGCGCAGATCCCAGGGGATGCCCGCGGCGCGGATCATCGGCCCCGAGAAGCCCCAGGCGATCGCATCCTCGCGGCTCACCGTCGCGATATCGACGTTGCGCTGCTTGAAGATGCGGTTGTCGGCGACGAGGCTGATCGCATCCTCGAACAGGCGCGGCAGGCGCGTGTCGAGCCAGTCGGCGATATCGGTGAGCAGCTTGAGCGGCACGTCCTGATGGACGCCACCCGGCCGCATGTAATTGTGATGCATGCGCGCGCCCGAAGCCCGCTCGAGGAAATTGTAGCAATCCTCGCGGATCTCGAACATCCACAGGTTCGGCGTCATCGCGCCGACGTCCATCACGTGCGAACCGAGATTCAGCATGTGGTTGGAGATGCGGGTCAGCTCGGCGAAGAAGACGCGCAGATACTGGGCGCGGATCGGCACCTCGATATCGAGCAGTTTCTCGATCGCGAGCACGAACGTATGCTCCATGCACATCGGCGAGCAATAATCGAGGCGATCGAAATAGGGGATCGCCTGCGCATAGGTCTTGTATTCGATCAGCTTCTCGGTGCCGCGATGCAGCAGGCCGACGTGCGGATCGATCCGCTCGATGATCTCGCCGTCCAGCTCCATGACCAGTCGCAGCACGCCGTGTGCGGCAGGATGCTGGGGGCCGAAATTGATCGTGTAATTCTGGATCGTGACGTCACCCTCGGTCGGATGCGCCGGGCTAGTGACGTGCATCAGCTCGTCGACATAGGGGTCGACCGTGTTGGTGGCGGGCGCGAGATGCGGGTCCTGGCTCACTGATTCTGTCCTCCGCCCTTGGTCGGCACGACGTCCGAATCCTTGGGCTTGTCCTGCCGGGCGTTGCCGGGGCCGGCATCGCCGGCGCCGGTGTTCGCGGTGCCGGTCGAATCGTTCTTGGCATAGGGTTCGCTGCCGGCCTTGGGCGCCTGTGTCGGCGTGCGCGCGGCATCGGCCTTGACGATATCGTCCGCCTTCAACGGCGTCGGTGCGCCCTTGGCCTCGGGCAGCATGCCCTTCTCGTCGCCGGGCAGCACATAGGCCGCGCCCTCCCAGGGGCTCTGGAAGTCGAAGTTGCGGAAGTCCTGCGCCAGCTTCACCGGCTCGTAGATCACGCGCTTCGCCTCTTCCGAATAGCGCATCTCGACGAAGCCCGAGAGCGGGAAGTCCTTGCGCTGCGGATGGCCGCGGAAACCGTAGTCGGTGAGGATACGGCGCAGGTCGGCGTTGCCGGTGAACAGCACGCCGTACATGTCGTACACCTCGCGCTCGAGCCAGCCGGCGACCGGCCAGATGCCCGTCACCGACGGCACCGGCTTGACGTCGTCGGTGGCGACATGGACGTGCAGGCGATGGTTGCGCGTCAGCGACAGCAGGCAATAGACCACCTCGAACCGCTCGGGGCGGCTCGGATAGTCGACGCCGGCGATCTCCATCAGCTGCTGATATTCGAGACCGGGCGTGTCGCGCAGCTTGGTCAGCGCATCGACGATCGCGGTGCGCTCGACGTAGAGCGCGACCTCGCCGACCTGATCGACCGCGTCGAGCAGCGCCGAACCGAGCGTCGCACGGACGATCTCGATCGTCTCGCCGTTGAGGTCGGCGGCCCAGGCAGGAGCAGGCGCCCTCACCGTTCGACGCTCCCCTGACGGCGGATCTTACGCTGCAGCTGCATGATCCCGTAGAGCAGCGCCTCGGCGGTCGGCGGGCAGCCGGGCACGTAGATGTCGACCGGCACGACGCGGTCGCAGCCGCGCACCACCGAATAGCTGTAATGGTAATAGCCGCCGCCATTGGCGCAGCTGCCCATCGAGACGACGTATTTCGGCTCCGACATCTGGTCGTAGACCTTGCGGAGTGCCGGCGCCATCTTGTTGCACAGCGTACCCGCGACGATCATCACGTCCGACTGACGCGGCGACGCGCGCGGCGCGGCGCCGAAGCGCTCGAGATCGTAGCGCGGCATGTTGACGTGGATCATCTCGACCGCGCAGCAGGCGAGACCGAAGGTCATCCACCACAGCGAACCGGTGCGCGCCCACTGGAACAGCTCCTCGGTCGAGGTGACAAGGAAGCCCTTGTCGTTGAGCTCGCCGTTGAGGCTGTCGAAGAAGCCCTGGTCGGGCGGCACCAGCGACGTGGCGGTCGCCGGGCGTTCGAGTTCGACGGGTCCGGACATAGCGGTCATTCCCAATCCAGCGCTCCCTTTTTCCAGGCATAGACGAGGCCCAGGGCAAGCTCGCCGATGAAGATCATCATGGAGATCCATGCGGTCCAGCCGATGCTGAAAACCGATACTGCCCAGGGATATAGGAAGGCGGCTTCGAGATCGAAGATGATGAACAGGATGGCGATCAGATAAAATCGCACGTCGAACTGGCTGCGCGGATCCTCGAACGCGGGGAAGCCGCACTCATATTCCGACAGCTTCTGTTCGTTCGGCTTGTTGGTGCCGGTCAGCCGGGCAACGACCATGGGCAGGAACACGAACGTGCTCGACAGCGCCAGGGCGACGCCCAGGAACAGCAGGATAGGCAGATATTGCGACAGATCGACCAAAGGGCTTCTCGCAGGTGCGAAGGATGTGGGGGTCGCTTTAGGCCCCCAAGGGGGTACGGGCAAGGCCGCGGAGGGTGTGAGAATCACTCTCAATTGGTGGAGCGGGGATCGGGGACAACACCTCATTCCTCCCCGCCAGGGGGAGGTGGCATGCCACAGGCATGACGGAGGGGGAGGTAAGCGACGACTTCGGTTCCGTGTCCTCCCCCTCCGTCACGGCTTCGCCGCGCCACCTCCCCCTGACGGGGGAGGAATTGGCGCATTTTGCGGGCCGGACGATCCGGTTTAGCGGAGCGCGCCGGCGACCAGTTTGTGGAGCTTGACGTGCAGGCCGTCGTTGCCCGCGAGGAACTCGTTGCGCTCCATCGCCTTGTCGGCGCCGCGGAAGTCGGTGACATAGCCGCCGGCTTCCTTGACCAGCAGCATGCCCGCCGCGGTATCCCAAGGCTTGAGGCCAGATTCCCAATAGCCGTCGAAGCGGCCCGCGGCGACCCAGGCGAGATCGAGCGCGGCGGCGCCGAGCCGACGGATGCCGGCGACTTCCGGAGCGATCGCACCGAAGATGCGGCTCCACTGAACGAAATCGCCATGGCCGAGGAACGGGATGCCGGTGGCGATCAGCGCCTCCGACAGGTCACGGCGGGCCGAGACGCGCAGCCGCTGGTCGGTGAGCCACGCGCCGCGGCCCTTTTCCGCCCAGAAGCTCTCGTCGGTGAGCGGCTGGTAGACGAGGCCGGTCGTGATCTCGCGCTTGCCCGACGGGGTCGGCTCCTCGACCGCGATCGAGATGGCGAAATGCGGGATGCCGTGGAGGAAATTGGACGTGCCATCGAGCGGATCGATGATGAAGCGCGGCTTGTCGGGATCGCCCGCGACCTCGCCGCCCTCCTCCATCAGGAAACCCCAGTCGGGGCGGGCGCGGCGCAGTTCCTCGAACAGCGTCTGCTCGGCGCGCTTGTCGGCGATCGACACGAAGTCGGCCGGGCCCTTGCGGCTGACCTGGAGGTGCGAGACCTCGTTGAAGTCGCGGCGCAGCGCGGTGCCGGCCTTGCGGGCGGCGCGCTCGATGACGGTGAAGAGGCCGGAATGGGAGGGCATGGGAATTTCTCTATACCCCTCTCCCGCTCGGGAGAGGGAGGGGCCCGCCGCGGTCAGGCGGTGGGAGGGTGAGGTCGAAGGAAGGCCCTGCCCTCACCCGACCTCGCTACGCTCGGCCACCCTCTCCCACAGGGAGAGGGATATCGGTCAGTCGGCCCGGCGGACGTAGGTCTGTTCGTAGACGTCGACGACGATGCGCGTGCCGGCGCCGATATGCGGCGGGACCATGACGCGCACGCCATTGTCGAGGATCGCGGGCTTGTAGCTCGACGAGGCGGTCTGCCCCTTCACGACGGCGTCGGCCTCGACGATCATCGCCTCGATCGTGCTCGGCAGTTCGACCGAGATCGGCTTTTCGTCATAGAGTTCGAGCACCACGTCCATGCCGTCCTGCAGGAAGGCGGCGGCATCGCCGAGGATGCCGGCGTCGAGCGTGATCTGCTCGTAATTGTCCTTGTCCATGAAGGTCAGCGCGTCGCCGTCGCGGAACAGGAACTGGAAGTCCTTGGTGTCGAGGCGGACGCGCTCGACCGTCTCGGCGGAGCGGAAGCGGACGTTGTTCTTGCGGCCGTCGATCAGGTTCTTCATCTCGACCTGCATATACGCACCGCCCTTGCCGGGCTGCGTGTGCTGGATCTTGACGGCGCGCCAGATGCCGCCCTCATATTCGATGATGTTGCCGGGACGGATGTCCACGCCGCTGATCTTCATGGATCTGAACCTATTGGAAAGAGCGAGATAGGCGCGCGGCTGGCGCACGCCCGGTGGCGCCCCTTTACCGTCCCCGTGCGCGGCCGGCAAGCAGCGGGAAGGGATTGACGTCCTCGCCCTGATGCCAGCGCTCGCCGGGCTGCATGCGCTGCAGGCCGAAATGGAGGTGGTAATTGCCTGCGCCGGCATCGCCGGTGTCGCCGACATAGCCGATCGGCTGGCCGGTCCTGACCTGCTGACCCTCGTGCAGGCCGGGGGCGTAGCCGGCGAGATGCGCATAATAATAGATCCAGCGGCGATCGGGCGAGCGGATGTAGGCGGTGGTGCCGCCGAGGCTGGATTCGAACAGCTTCTCGACGGTGCCGGGGGCCGCGGCGATCACCGGCGTGCCGGCGGCGGCGGGAATGTCGGTGCCGTGATGGCCGCGGCTGCCACCGCCCCGCGGGTCCATCCAGCTGTCGACGATCGCCGCGCGGCGGACGCCGGCGACGGGGACGGCGAGCGGCGCGTCGTCTCGCGCCGAGGGTTCGCCAACCGCCACGTCGACGCGGGGCGTGGTGGTGCGCGAAGCGGCGCCGAAGCTGGTCATCGCTGCGAAGGCGGCGCCGAGCAGGAGGACGATGGCGAGGATGATCCAACCGAGGCGGGTCATGCGCCCTGCCTCATCCACCTCGTCACCCCGGACGTGTTCCGGGGTCCACCCATCCACAGGGAAATCGTATCCGCCGCTTGCCGACGCTCCACGCCGCAGAGTGGACCCCGGAACGAATCCGGGGTGACGGAGCATCGGCCGCTCACGCCTGGAACACCGCCTTGGTCCCCGGCTTCACCATCTGCGCGAGACGCGCGACGTCCCAGTTGGTCAGGCGGATGCAGCCATGGCTTTCGGTGCGGCCGATCAGTTCGGGATGCGGCGTGCCGTGGATGCCGTAATGCTCCTTCGACAGATCGAGCCAGACGACGCCAACCGGGCCGTTCGGCCCCGGCGGCAGCATCTCCTTCTGATCGCCCTTCTTGGCGTCCCAGAACAGCGCCGGGTTATAGTGGAACTTGGGATTGTAGTCGGCGCCGTAGATCTTCCACGTGCCGAGCGGCAGCGGGTCGTGCTCCGAGCCCATGGTGGCGCTGAACTGCGCGATCAGCTTGTCGTTCTTGTCGAGGACGCGCAGCACCTTCTCCGACTTGTCGACGACGATATGGTCGGCGACCGGCTGGGTGGCGTCGACGTTGAGCATGTTGAGCGTCTGGCGCCAGTGATCCGGCAGCTTGGGATCATAGGCGCGGCTGGCGGGCAAGGCGTTCGGAACGACGATCGTGCTGCCGACCCTGAGCCGCGTGTCGGGCGAGTTGAGCGCGATCAGCACCGCCGGCTGGGTGTGGAACATCTCCGCCAGCTTCTCCATCGGCGTGGCATAGCCGAGGCTCGGCAGCTTGGCCTGTTCGCCGTAATCCTTGGGCAGCGGGTTGTAATATGGCCCGGCGAGCGCCTCGCGGGTCAGCACGAAGCGCGCGGTGGGGCGCTTGGCGCGATACGGGTAGAGCGCCTGCAACGTCGCGGCATCGGGCTTGCCGGTGCGCGGCAGGCCCCTGGCCTCCTGGAAGCCCTTGAGCGCCGCGGTGAGCGACTGGCCGCCCTTGCCGTCGAGCACGCCCGGACCAAAGCCGAGCGAGTCGAGGATCACTTGCACGTGGAGGATGTTGCGATCGAGCGCCGGGGCGGCCGGCTGGGGGACCGGCTGTGCGACCGTCCGTTGCGCGATCGTCGGGGCGGCGAGCGCGGCGCCCGCAAGCAGCGCCGTAGCCAGAACCATCTTCATGTCGCCAATCCCTTCAACCGTTACGCTGGTGGATCAAACGGTCCGCAGCAATTGTGGTTTCGTAGGTGGCGTTTTATCCCGATCGCCTGCCGGTCAGCCGCGCAGCACCTCGGCGAACGCCCGCACCGCGGCCGCCTCGTCGCCGCCCCATACCGCGCCGGATACGGCAAGAAAGTCCGCTCCCGCCGCGACCAGTGCCGGCGCATTGGCCGGCGTGATGCCGCCGATCGCGACGCTGGGCAGCTCGAACATCGACGCCCACCACGACAGGATCGAGGGTTCGGGGTGATGTTCGACCGCCTTGGTCGTCGTCGGATAGAAAGCGCCGAAGGCGACATAGTCCGCGCCGCCCTCACCCGCTTCCATCGCGAGATGACGGCTGTCGTGACAGGTCACGCCGATCTGCACCTCCGGCCCGAGCGCGTCGCGCGCCTCGCGCGGGTCGCCGTCCTCCTGGCCAAGATGGACGCCATCGGCGCCGAGCCGCTTCGCCAGCGCGATACTGTCGTTGACGATGAACGCGACCTCATGATCGGCGCAGATCCGCTGCAAAGGCTCGGCAAGCTTGGCGGCGATATGCTGGTCGACGTCCTTGACGCGGAACTGGAAGGCGGCGACCGGGCCGGCGTCGAGCGCGCGCGCCAGCCGGTCGGCGAAGCCGCCCGTCACGTCGAGCGGCGAGATCAGATAGAGCTGGCACGGCGGCCGGCGGTCGTTGCGCCGGAAGTTGGCGGCAAAGTCCGGGTCCAGCGGCCCGAGGGGATCGTCTTCGGTCATCCGCCAGCGCCTAGCGCCTTCCACGCGGCGGCGAAAGCCGCCGGATCATCCAAGCGATGCGCGATCGTGGTGATGCCACGCCGGCCCGGCAACGGCGCGACCAGATCGACGACCAGATTGGGATAAGCGAGCAGGGCGAGGTTGAGCACCGACCGCCGCTTCATCGCGGCGTGCTCGATCGAGGGCCGCAAGCCTGCGATCGCCTGCAGCGGGATGTCGACGCGACGGATCGTGCCGACCTGCAATATCAGCCGTTCGCGGTCGAGCAGCACCGGGCGGCGCTTCATCGCCAGCAATGCGCGCACCAGCCAGACCAGCCCGCCGAGCGTAAGAACGGACAGCGCCAGTGCCGCGGTATGGCTCCACAGAGCGACCAACAGATGGGTGACCGTCATTTCGACCAGCCCGACCGCGACGAGCGCCCAGACCAACGGGGCGACCGCCCGGTGATACGCAAAGCGCAAGGGCAACGTAGCAGGCGCCGCGCCGGACGGATCGCGATCCGTGTCCGGTGCAGCGCCTGCCATCGGGTCAGGCCGCCTC
Source organism: Sphingomonas sp. GW821-FHT04B01 (assembly GCF_059420425.1). Taxonomy (NCBI): domain Bacteria; kingdom Pseudomonadati; phylum Pseudomonadota; class Alphaproteobacteria; order Sphingomonadales; family Sphingomonadaceae; genus Sphingomonas; species Sphingomonas sp. GW821-FHT04B01. The sequence goes on from NZ_JBWKTR010000003.1 coordinate 223,721, forward strand.
GCCCTTGTAGATGGCGATCAGCTTGCCGAGCATGTCGAGCGCGTCCTCGCGGCTGCGCTGGAAGGTGTTGCGGCCGATGATCGAGCCGTTGCCGCCGCCCGCCAGAATGTCGCGCGCGTCCTGATAGACCGCGTCGGCGCCCTTGGCGGCGCCGCCCGAGAAGACGACGATGCGGCGGCCGGCGAAGCTCGCCTGCACGACGTGGCGGACGCGGTCGGCCTGGTTGGACCAGTCGGTGCCCTCATAGACGCGCTTGGCCTCTTCCTGCTCGATATGCGCGGACGGCAGCTTCACCTTGATGATGTGCGCGCCGAGCAGCGCCGCCATGTGCGCGGCATAGGCGCCGACATCGAGCGCCAGCTCGCCGTCCTTCGACAGCTTGCCGCCGCGCGGGTAGCTCCAGATCACGGTGGCGATGCCGACCGACTTGGCCTCCTCGCTGAGCTCGCGGATCTCCTCCATCTGCTCGAAGATGCCGTCCGAGCCCGGATAGATGGTGAAACCGATCGCGGCGCAGCCGAGGCGCAGCGCGTCGGAGACGCTGGCGGTCACCGCCTGATCGATGGTGGTCGCCCAGCTGTTCGAGCTGTTGAGCTTGAGGATCGTCGGGATCTGACCGGCGAAGGTGTCGGCGCCCGCCTCGAGCGGCCCGAGCGGCGCGGCATAGGCCGACAGGCCGGCGTCGATCGCGATCTGATAATGGTAATGCGGGTCGTAGGCGGGCGGGTTGACCGCGAAGGAGCGCGCCGGTCCGTGTTCGAAGCCCTGGTCGACGGGCAGGATCACCAGCTTGCCGGTGCCGCCCAATTTGCCCTGCATCAGGATGCGGGCGAGGTTCGCCTTCACCGCGGGGCTGGTCGCTTCGTATTTGTCGAGGATGGCCTTGACGGCGGGGGTGACGGTGGTGGTCATGGGTCGGCTCCTTGGGTCGGATAGGGTCAGAGCATCAGCCAGCGGCGCAGCGCCTGGTCGATCTGCTCCATACGGGTGGGGCTGGCGTGACCGATCACCCGGGTGATCCGCTCGCGCGCGACGCTGGAGATGCGGTCGATCTGCACCTCGCATTCCGCGGTCAGACCATTGTGCTCGCGCGGCGACATCACCACCCGGAACAGCGCCTCGCCGCCGATGACGTTGGTCAGCGGACAGACGGTGATCGTCGCATGCGTCGCGTTGAACAGGTCGGACTGGACGACGACGCAGGGCCGCGCCGCTTCGCCGCCAGGTCCGTCGACCAGCGCGATGGCGCCATGCGCTATCTCCACGCGGCACCGTCCTGCCAGAACACGACGTCCTCGACCGAGGCGCGGGCGGAGGCGCGGGTCGACTGGCGGCGGGCCTCGCGACGATAGGCGTCGTCGTGCAGATCGACGTAGCGGCGCACCGCCTCGCGTGCGATATCGCTCTTGCTACGCCCCTGGGTGCGCGCGACCGCGGCGAGCCGCTCTTCCAATTCGGTATCGAGTCGTACGCCGAGCATGCCACCTGCCTGTTAAACGCGTTTAACATAGCCCGGTCGTGGCGGGCGATCAACCGCTTAGGTCGGCGATATTGACGATGCCGCGGATGTCGTGATCAATCGGCGCCCGGGGGGAAAGATCATCATGCGGCTGCTTCATCTGGCCTTGGCCCTGGCGCTGGCGACCACGCCAGTCCTGTCGTCGGAGGCGGCGCCGCGGTCGGGGCTGATCGGCCAGCCGGCGCCCGATTTCGAACTGACGCTGATCGATGGCGGCAAGGTCAGGCTCGCCGACCTGCGCGGTCAGGTCGTCGTGCTCAACTTCTGGGCGACGTGGTGCGGGCCGTGCCGCCGCGAATTGCCGCTACTCGACGGTTATTATCGCTTGCAGAAGCAGCACGGGCTGCGCGTCTTCGCGGTGGCGACGGAGGATTCGGTGCCGGCGCGGCTGATGAAGCCGCTGTTCGCGGCGATGGCGATCACGCCGACCAAGCGGGTCAAGGGCCGCTACGAGCTGATCGGCGGGGCGGTGCCGACCAATTACATCATCGATCGCGCCGGGATCGTCCGCTACGCCAAGGCCGCGGCATTCGACCTGGACGACCTCAACACGATCCTGACACCGTTGTTGAACGAGGCGCCGCCCGCCTGAGCGGTGCCTCGCTAAGCATCAGCGGCCGATCAGCGCGGCGACGCCGGGCAGGTCCTTGCCTTCCATCCATTCGAGGAAGGCGCCGCCAGCGGTGGAGACGAAGGTGAACCGGTCGGCGACACCCGCCTGATTGAGCGCGGCGACGGTGTCGCCGCCACCCGCGACCGAGACTAGGCTGCCGTCCTGGGTCAGCGCCGCGGCGGTGCGGGCGAGGCTAACGGTCGCCACGTCGAAGGGCGGCGTCTCGAACGCGCCCATCGGGCCGTTCCACACCAGGGTACGGCAGTTCTTGAGCACGTCGCCCAGCGCCTCGACCGCACTGGGGCCGACGTCGAGGATCATCTCGTCGGCGGCGACCTCATGGACGTTGACGGTGCGCACCGGCGGATTGGCGCGGAATTCCTTCGCCACCACCACGTCGTACGGCAAATGGACGGTGCAATTGGCGCGGTCCGCCGCTTCGAGGATCTCCTCGGCGGTGCCGGTCAGGTCATGTTCGCACAGCGACTTGCCGACGTTGACGCCGCGCGCGGCGAGGAAGGTGTTGGCCATGCCGCCGCCGATGATGAGGTGATCGACGCGGGTGACGAGATGCTTGAGCACGTCGAGCTTGGTCGACACCTTGGCGCCGCCGACCACCGCGGCGACGGGATGCTCGGGATTGCCGAGCGCCTTTTCGAGCGCGACGAGTTCGGCCTCCATCGCGCGGCCGGCAAAGGCGGGCAGGACATGCGCCAGCCCCTCGGTCGAGGCGTGCGCCCGATGCGCGGCGGAGAAGGCGTCGTTGACGTAGAGGTCGCCGAGTTTTGCAAAGCGTTCAACGACTTGCGGGTCGTTCTTCTCTTCGCCGCCGAAGAAGCGCGTGTTTTCGAGGATGGCGATATCGCCGGGCTGGAGCATCGCGACCGCGTCCTCGGCGCCCTCCCAGTCGATGTAGCGGACCTCGCGGCCGAGCACATGGCTGTAGGGCCGCGTCAGCATCGCCAGCGACATCTCAGGGTTCGGCACGCCCTTGGGACGGCCGAAATGGGCGAGGATCAGCACGATCGCGCCGCGGTCAGCGAGTTCGGTGACGGTCGGCAGCGTCGCGCGCAGCCGCGTATCGTCGGTCACCGCACCATCCGCCATCGGCACGTTGAGGTCTTCGCGGACGAGCACGCGCCGGCCGCTGATCTCACCCATGTCATCGAGCGTCTTGAAGGCCTTGGTCACATCGTCTTCCTTCGCGTCGGTTGGAATTCAGGTCACTCCCAGACCCGTTCGTACTGAGCTTGTCGAAGTACGGTGAGTCTCACTTGCCCTTCGACAGGCTCAGGGCGAACGGCTCGGGAAGCAAATATACCTACGTCATCTAGGGCCGGATCACCGTCACCGCATCGCCGAGCGCGATCCGCCCGCCAGCCTTGACGCGCGTACAGGCGCCGCCCCGCCAGTCGGGGGTCAGCGCCGCTTCGAGACCGGGTGCGACCGCCTCCATGCGGAAGCAGGGATCGCATTCGACGGTGATCTCGAGCTCGACCGTGCCGATGCGGATCCGCGTCCCCGGCACCTGCGGAATGTCGATGCCGTCGAGCAGCAGATTGGCCCGCCGCTCCTGCCACGGGACCGCCTGCCCCAGTTCGGCCATCGCCGCCTGCCAGTCGCCGCGCTCCATCAGCGTCACCTGACGCCGGCCGCGGCCGTTGGGCTTGACCCGCCCGCGGCAATCGCCGTCGAGACCGCCGTCGACGGTCACCTCGACCGTCTCCAGCAGCTCCATCGGCCCCTTGGGACGGGCATGCCGGGCGATCCCGACCAGCACGCCGCCCGGCATGGCCATCGGCTTAGAGGAAGCTCGCCATCACGGTCGCGGTGTCGACCATGCGGTTGGAAAAGCCCCATTCATTGTCGTACCAGCTCACCACGCGGACGAGCTTGCCGTCGAGCACCGCGGTTTCGAGACTGTCGACGGTCGAGGACTGCGGCGAATGCATCAGGTCGATCGAGACGAGCGGCTCGTCCGAATAGACCAGCACGCCCTTGAGCGGACCGTCTTCCGACGCCGCCTTGAGGATCGCATTGACCTCGTCCTTGGTCGTGTCGCGCTTCGGCGTGAAGGTGAGGTCAATCAGGCTGACGTCGGGCACCGGTACGCGGATCGCCGACCCGTCCAGCTTGCCCTTGAGCTCGGGCAGCACCTCGCCGACCGCGCGGGCGGCGCCGGTGGTGGTCGGGATCATCGACATCGCGGCGGCGCGGGCGCGGCGCAGGTCCGGGTGGATCTGGTCGAGGATTTTCTGGTCGTTGGTATAAGCGTGAACGGTGGTCATCAGGCCGCGTTCGATGCCGATCGCGTCGTTGAGCACCTTGGCGACCGGCGCGAGGCAGTTGGTCGTGCACGAGGCGTTAGAGACGATCGTGTGCTCGGCGGTCAGCTTGTCGTGGTTGACGCCGTAGACGACGGTCAGGTCGACGCCCTTGCCGGGTGCCGAGATCAGCACCTTCCTGGCGCCGGCATCGATATGCTTCTGACAGGCGACATTGTCGGTGAAGAAGCCGGTGCATTCGAGCACCAGCTCGACGCCCAGTTCCTTGTGCGGCAGATTCGCGGGATCGCGCTCGGCGGTGACGCGGATGCGCTTGCCGTCGATGACGAGGTCGTTGCCTTCCGCGACGACGGTGCCGGGATATTTGCCGTGGACGCTGTCGCGGCTGAACAGCCAGGCGTTCGACTTGGCGTCGGCCAGGTCGTTGATCGCGACCAGCTCGAGGTCGCCGGCGTTGCGCTCGATGATCGCGCGGGCGACGAGACGTCCGATGCGTCCGAAGCCGTTGATCGCAACCTTCACCGTCATCTGGTCTCTCCTCGCGTGTGCATGAACTGCGCGACGCATCGGGCCGCGCTGGGCGCGCCAGCCTTTGCGAGGGTGCGGCCCATTCTGTCAACCGCGCGCGGCGTGCGCCGGTCCGATTGCGGGACGGGCTTTGCCCGCTTGCCGCTCGCCCCGGCCGCGCCTACGTCGCCTGCCATGCCCGACACTCCCAGTGCGGTCGATCGCATCGATGCCGCGATCGCCCGAATCGAATCCGCCATCGACTCCCGCGCCCGGGCCGGGGACGCGCTCGCCCGCCGCCACGCCGCGCTGAAGGCGCGGATGGCCGAGGCGGTGGCGGCGCTGGACGACGTGATCGCGCGCGGCACGGCCTCCTGATGGCCAATGTCACGCTGACCATCGGCACCCGGCCGTTCACCGTCGCCTGCCGCGACGGCGAGGAAGCGCGGCTGCAACAGCTCGGCCGGATGCTCGACGAGCGCTGGCCGACGGCGTTGCGCGCGGCGGCGAACATTCCCGGCGAGCGGGCGATGCTGTTCGTCGCGCTGATGCTGGCCGACAATCTCGACGAGATCCAGCAGCGCCCGCCCGAGGGCGCGGCGGTGAGCGAACCGGCACTGGCACGGATCGCCGACCGGCTGGAAGCGCTCGCCAATGCACTGGAGCGCGATCCGGCGGGGTGATTGGGGCGCGCTACCCCCTCCTCTTCGTCATCCCGACGGAAGTCGGGACCCATGGATGCGATGGCGGCAGAGGTCGCTCCCAACCGTCGGCGACATCGTGACCATGGGTCCCGGCGTGCGCCGGGATGACGAAAGGGGGACGGGATAGGTGGCCGCACCCATTGCCACCACCCCCGCGACGCACTAGATCATGAGGCGGCGGGTTCTGCCCGGTACGAGCCTTACTTTATCCCTGAGGCTATTCATCATCCAAGGGGGCTGTCCCTGCTAGGACCCTGGTCCGAAGTATATGGTCCCCACCTGACGTTACCAGGCGTCGGCGGATACTTTGGCACACGGCCACGGCGGTCCCGCCACCCGCCCCTTCCCTCCCGCGCGCAGCGAACCGGAGCGATGACCGACAAGCTCGCCCTTCGCGCCCGATTGCGCGCCGTCCGCGATGGCTTCGCGCGCGATGGTGCCTTCCTCGTCGCGGACGCATTCCGTGCGCGGCTGCGCGAGGGTCTCGTCGTCGCCGGCTATATGCCCCTCGGCAGCGAGGCGGACCCAGCCCCGCTCATCGCCGCCGCCCGTGCCGCCGGATGCCGCATCACGCTGCCCCATGTCACCGGCCGCAGCGCACCGATGCGCTTCCTCGCATGGGACGCCGCGACACCGCTCGTCGCAGGACTCTACGGCCTGCTCCAGCCCCCGGCCGACGCCCCCGTGCTGCGCCCCGACATCGTCCTGACGCCGCTGGTCGGCTTCGACCGCACCGGCCGGCGGCTCGGACAGGGGGCGGGCTATTACGACCGCGTCTTCGCGCAGCTCCCCGACGCCTGGCGCGTCGGCATCGCCTGGTCGGTGCAGCAGGTCGACGCCTGCCCCGCCGACCCGTGGGACGTGCCGTTGCACGCCATCGCTACCGAATCGGATTGGATCGTCCCATGACCCCCAGTTGGCGCAAACCCGCAGGCGTGCTGCTCATCCTGTTGCTGATCGGCCTGTGGTGCGCGATCGTGGTCAGCGCGTCGGGGATCATCGGCGGCTGGCCGTGGTGGCTGCAACTGCCCTTCTATCTCGTCACCGGAATCGTGTGGATCATGCCGATGAAGCCGCTGCTGCTCTGGATGGAGACCGGGCGCTGGCGATAGGGATCGGGGGGGGGCATCATCCGTGAACCGGATTGGCGCGAGTGACGGGGCTCGAACCCGCGACCTCCGGCGTGACAGGCCGGCGCTCTAACCAACTGAGCTACACCCGCGTAATACGCGGTCGGAGCAGATCGTCCGCCCGATCGGCGACGCGACATACTCCCGCATGTTCCGAAGACTTTCCCGTTCCCGAGGAGGGAATGGCGCGAGTGACGGGGCTCGAACCCGCGACCTCCGGCGTGACAGGCCGGCGCTCTAACCAACTGAGCTACACCCGCTGAAAGCGTTGAGGCGCGCCAACTAGGCGAGGCGCGGGGGGGTGTCAACGGCCTATTCGCGCGCCGGATCGTTCCCGCCCTCATCGCGCTTCCGGCGGGCGCGTTCCTGCTGCACCAAGGTGCCGTGTTCGAACAGGAAGCCGGCGATATCGGGCTTGCCCGCCGCGCCGAGCACGGTCTGGATGATGATGAGCAGCGGCACCGCGAGCAGCGCCCCCGCCGTCCCCCAGACCCAGCCCCAGAAGCTGATCGAAACGAGGATCATCAGCGGGCTTATCGTCAGCCTATGGCCGACGATAAGCGGCGTGATCGCATTGGCCTCGAGGAAGTGGCAGCCGATCATCACCGCCGGCGGCAGCATCGCCACCCAGATGTCGGTGAAGGTCATCATCCCGCCGATCGCCAGCAGGAAGGCGGCGATGATCGGCCCGAAATAGGGGATGTAGTTGAGCAGGGCGACGATGCCGCCCCACATCAGCGGCGACGGCATGCCGATGAAATACAGCGCGCCGGCGACGACGCCGCCGAGCGTCAGGTTGATGAGCGTGATCGTGCCGAGATAGGCCGAGACGTCGTCGACGACGTCCTGGATCACCCGCGCGGTCGCCATCGCGCCATCGAAGCTGGTGCGGCCGGTGATCGTCTTCTTGCGCATGCCGGTCCAGCCGGAGAGGAAGAAAAAGACGATCAGGATGCCGAAGAAGAACTGGACGATCACCGTCGGCGCCGAAGTGGCGGCGAGTTCGAGGATCGAGCTGGGCGGCGCGACCGCGGCGGTCTGCGGCTGGCGCACCGGGGTGGAGGCGATCTGCCGGAACATCTTGTTCACCGACTTTTCCAGCGTCGAATAGAGGTCGAGCAGCGGCGACAGATTATGCTGGATCCGGCTGATCCGGCTGGGGAGCAATTGGAAGAAATCGGTCGCGGGGACGACGATCGCCGCGATCACGACGTTGACGATGATGAGGAAGACGAGGACGCAGAACAGCGCGGCGATCGCCGAGGGGATGCGCCGCCGTTCGAGCCATTCGAGCACCGGCACCAGCGCGATCGCGATGACCAGCGCGATGGTCAGCGGCATGAAGAATTCCGCCCCCGATTTCAGCGCGAACGGAATGCCGAGCGTCAGGCCAATGCCGGCGATCAGCGTCAGCGCGGCGAGCAGCCGGTCGCGGCGTTGTGCGATGCGGCCGATCTCGCTGCGCGTGCCGGGCAGCAGCGGCGCGCCGAGCGCGACCTGTTCCTCGGGCGTGATGACGGAAGCGGGGGATATCGAAGCGGGATCGTCGGCCATAGCCCTTCACCCTAGCGCATTTTCGCCCGCCGCCACCGTGGTTCTTGCGATTGGTCAGCCGGCATCGGCGAACAGCGCTTTCAGCTCCTTCTTCAGGATCTTGCCATTGGCGTTGCGCGGCAGCGGCGTGGCCATGAAACGGATCGCGACCGGGACCTTGAACCCGGCCAGCCGGGCGCGGACGAAGGCCTGCAACTCGGCCTCGTCCGCGGTGCAGCCGGGGCAGAGATGGACCACCGCCGCCGGCTCCTCGCCGAGCGTCCGGTGCGGAATGCCGACCAAGGCCGCGTCGGTGACCGCGGGGTGGGCGTAGAGGACGTTCTCGACCTCGATCGAATAGATGTTCTCGCCGCCGCGGATGACGATGTCCTTGGCGCGGTCGGCGATGAACAGGAACCCTTCGGCATCGATTCGCGCCAGATCGCCGGTACGCACCCAGCCGTCGACGAAGGTCGCCGCGGTCGCCTCCGGCTTGTTCCAATAGCCTTTGGCGATCATCGGCCCGCGCGCCCACAATTCGCCGATCGTATCGGGCGGCAGCACGGTGACGCCATCCTCGCCGCGCACCTCGATGTCCGCCGCCGCGACCGCCGCGCCGGCGCTGTCGGGGCGGTTAAGATAATCCTCGCCGCCATGTTGCGTCACCGTCGCGGTCGTTTCGGTCATCCCCCAGCCGTTGCCGGGCAGCGCGCCGAACTCCTCGTAGATGCGCCGGACCAGCTCGGGCGCGGAGGGCGCGCCGCCATAAGCGATCGAATCGAGCGACGAGAGGTCGTAGCGGTCGCGATCGGGGTGTTCGAGCAGCTGCCAGGCGATGGTCGGCACGCCGCCCGTCAGGTTGACCCGCTCGCGCGCGATGATCTCCAGCGCACGCGTCGCATCCCATTTGCGCATGAAGACCAAGGTCGATCCGGTCGCCACCGATCCCATCATCCCCGCCGAACAGGCAGTGACGTGGAACAGCGGGATGACGGTGAGCGCGACGCGCGGCGTCGGATCGGGCGGCGCCTCGCCGCGGCGCAGATAGGCGCGCGCGGCGGTGAAGCCGCTCGAGAGGATGTTGCTGGTCAGGTTGCGGTGCGTGCCCAACGCCCCCTTGGGCGCACCGGTGGTGCCGCTGGTGTAGAAGATCGTCGCGTCATCCTCGGGGGCCAGCGCCGCAGCAGGGAGCGGTGCATCGGGCAAGGACGGCCAGTCTCCCGGCGTCCCGATGACCGATTCGAGCCGCGTCGCGCCGGTGACATCCGCGGCGGCGCGGGCGACGAGGACGTGTTGGAGATCGGGCAAGCCGGCATAGAAAGGCGCCAGCCGGTCGTGGCGCTCGGCATCGGCGATCAGCGCCGTCGCGCCCGAGTCGCGGAGGCCGTAATCCAGCTCCGCTCCGGTCCACCAGGCGTTGAGCGGGACGACGATCGCGCCGATCGAAACCGCGGCGAAGAAGGCGACCGGCCATTCGGGCAGGTTGCGCATCGCCAGCGCGACGCGGTCGCCCTTCCCCACCCCGCGCGCGACCAGATCGGCGGCGAGCGCGGCGACGGCGCGATGATGCGCGGCGTACGTCACCCGCTCGTCCTCGAAGACGACGAACAGCCGGTCGCCATGCGCGCGACTCGCCGAAACCAGATCGCGCAGCGTCGGCGGCGCGTTCTTCCAGACACGGGTCGCGACACCCTGGAGGACGATCGTCTCCATCTCGAACTTCGCGCCCGGCGCGGTCAGCAGCGCATGCGCCTGCGCGATGGACATCGCCGGCCATGACGCCGGCAGCGGGACAACCGAAGCGCTTGGCAAAACTGCATCCTTTCGTCGGCGAGGCCTGCAGCGACCTGCGTTTCGACGAAAGGTTACTGTTGATTCCAGCCCCGCTCAAGGCAATAGAGGACAAAGTTTAGAAATCGGGGTATGGCAACAGGATGACCAATGCGACCGCCTCCGCGACGGGTTTCGATGCCGGCCGCCTCGCCGCGATCGATGCCTTTCTAAAGGCGCGGTATCTCGACACCGGGCTGCTCCCGCACGCGCAACTGCTGATCGCGCGCGACGGCGAGATCGTCCATTTCTCGCATCAGGGTGCGGCGCGCGAGGGCGGCGCACCGATCGACGAGCGGTCGCTGTTCCGCATCGCGTCGATGACCAAGCCGATCACCTCGATTGCGTTCATGATGCTGGTCGAGGCGGGCAAGGTGGCGGTGGATACGCCCGTCCATCACGTCCTGCCCGAGTTCAAGCAGCTCGGCGTCTACAATGGCGGGGGCGCAGGGGTGCCGTTCGCGACGAAGCCGACCGCGGAACCGATGCGGATGCTTGACCTGCTGCGGCATACCGCCGGGCTGACCTACAGCTTCCAGAACCGCTCGAACGTCGACGCCGCCTATCGCGAGGGGCGGATCGAAAGCTGGCACGGCAATCTCGACCTCGACGGCTTCGTCGCCGCATTGGGCAAATTGCCGCTGGAATTCTCGCCCGGCGAGGGCTGGAACTATTCGGTCGCCACCGACGTGCTCGGTGCGGTGATCGAGCGAGTGTCGGGCCAGACGCTTGACGCCTTCTTCGCGGAGCGGATCTTCGCGCCGCTCGGGATGGACGATACCTTCTTCCAGGTGCCGGCCGACAAGATCGACCGGCTGACCGATTGCTATACGCTCGGCGAGGACCGGCAACGCCAGCTCTACGATCGCGGCGAGGCGAGCGCGTGGAGCCGACGGCCGAAGCTGCTGTCGGGCGGTGGGGGGCTGGTATCGAGCGCGCTCGATTATCACCGCTTCTGCCGGATGTGCGAGAATGGCGGGACGCTGGACGGCGTCCGCATCGTCGGGCGCAAGACGCTCGACCTGATGACGATGAACCATCTGCCCGGCGGCAAGGATCTCGCCAGCCTGTCGCGCTCGCTATTCAGCGAGACGCAGAATGCCGGCACCGGTTTCGGCCTCGGCTTCGCGGTGACGCAGGACGTGGCGAAGACGATGATCCCGGGGTCACAGGGCGAATATTATTGGGGCGGCATGTTCTCGACCGCCTTCTTCATCGATCCCGTCGAGCGGCTGCACATGGTGTTCATGACGCAGTTCAGCCCGTCGAGCCTCTATCCGATCCGCCGCGAGCTGAAGACGATGATCTACGCCGCGCTCAACTGACGATTAGCGAAGGACCGTTCCATGACTTCACCGATCCGCACCGAACGCCATGGCGAGGTGCTCGTCATCATATCCGACAATCCACCGGTTAACGCGCTCGGCGCGGCGGTGCGGCAGGGGCTCGAGGGGGCGATCAAGGAGGGCGTTGCCGATGCGACGGTCGAGGCGATGGTGATCCGCTGCGACGGCCGCACCTTCTTCGCCGGCGCCGACATCACCGAATTCGGCAAGCCGATGGTCGAGCCCGGCCTGCCAACGGTGGTCGACATGATCGAGGCATCGACCAAGCCGGTGGTCGCGGCGATCCACGGCACCGCGCTCGGCGGCGGCTGCGAGGTGGCGCTCGGCTGCCATTATCGCGTCGCGGTGCCCTCGGCGAAGATCGGTACGCCCGAGGTGAAGCTCGGCCTGCTGCCCGGCGCGGGCGGCACGCAGCGGCTGCCGCGGATCGCGGGCGTGCGCGTCGCGCTCGAACTGACCGCCAAGGGCGATCCGATGCCGGCGAAGAAGGCGCAGGAGGCCGGGCTGATCGACCGGATCGTCGGCGAGAACAGCCTGGAGGCGGATGCCATCGCCTTCGCGCGCGAGGTCAAGGCGAAGCGGCCGGTTCCGCGCGCGTCGGAAAAGGAGGCGAAGCCCGATCCCGAGGCGGTCGCCGCGTTCCAGAAGGAGAATGCGCGGCGCTTCCGCGGCTTCGACGCGCCCGCCGCCAACATCGCCTGCGTCGTCAAGGCGACCGAGCTGCCGTTCGCCGAGGGCATCGCCTTCGAACGGCAGGAATTCATGCGGCTGATGATGGGCAACCAGTCGGCCGCGCAGCGCCACATCTTCTTCGCAGAGCGGCAGGCCGCCAAGATCGACGACGTTCCTGCCGATACGGTGCGTCGTCCGATCAACCGCGTCGGCGTGATCGGTGCCGGCACGATGGGTGGCGGCATCTCGATGAACTTCCTGTCGGCCGGCATTCCGGTGACGATCGTCGAAATGCAGCAGGAGGCGCTCGACCGCGGCACCGCGACGATCCGCAAGAATTACGAGGCGACCGCCGCCAAGGGCCGGATGAAGCCCGAACAGGTCGAGGCGGCGATGGCCGCGCTCACCCCGACGCTCGATTTCGACGCGCTGGGCGAGTGCGACCTCATCATCGAGGCGGTCTATGAGAATATGGAGGTGAAGCAGGAGATCTTCACCCGGCTCGACACGATCGCCAGGCCCGCCGCAATCCTCGCCTCCAACACCTCCTATCTCAACATCGACGAGATCGCCGCCTGCACCGCCCGGCCGCAGGACGTGGTCGGCATGCATTTCTTCTCGCCGGCCAACGTCATGAAGCTGCTCGAGGTGGTGCGCGGCGCGAAGACCGCCCCCGACGTGCTCGCGACGGTCATGGACCTCGCCAAGACGATCAGGAAGGTCGCGGTGGTCGCCGGGGTCACCTATGGCTTCATCGGCAACCGCATGCTGATGCCGCGTCAGGTCGAGGCGAACAAATTGCTGCTCGAAGGCGCGACGCCGGAGCAGATCGACCGCGTCCATGTCGCCTTCGGCATGCCGATGGGGCCGTTCCAGATGGCCGACCTCGCCGGCGTCGACATCGGCTGGCATCGCGATCCCAATCGGATCGAGAATATCCGCGACGCGCTCGCCGCCGAAGGGCGCTGGGGGCAGAAGAAACAGGCGGGCTTCTACGATTACGACGAGAAGCGGAACCCCACCCCTTCTCCCCGCGTCGCCGAGATCATCGACGAATGGCGGGCGAAGACCGACACGCCGCAGCATGACGTCACCGACGAGGAGATCATCGAGCGCACGCTCTACACGATGGTCAACGAGGGCGCGCTGATCCTCGAGGAGGGGATGGCGCAGCGGGCGTCCGACGTCGATGTGGTGTGGATCTACGGTTACGGCTGGCCGGTCTATCGCGGCGGGCCGATGTTCTGGGCGAAGACCGAAGGATACGAGAAGGTCGTCGCAGGGCTGGAGAAGCACGGCTTCCCGGTCGCCAAAAGCCTGAAGAGCGGCACCATCAAGTAACAGTCCGTCACCCCGGCCCTGCGCCGGGGTGACGAAAAAGGGGATATCCCGACATGACCGACACCGACCTCGACACCTTCCGCTCGGACACCCGCGCCTGGCTGGCGGAGAATTGCCCGCCCGAGATGCGCGAGCCGGTGCGATCCGACACCGACGTCTGCTGGGGCGGGCGGAATTTCGCGCCGTCGTCGCCGGCGCAGAAGGACTGGCTCGACCGGATGGCGGCGCGCGGCTGGACCGTTCCCGACTGGCCCAAGGCCTATGGCGGCGGCGGGCTGTCGGCGGCGCAGACCAAGATCCTGCGCGAGGAGATGGCGGCGATCCGCGCGCGCAATCCGCTGAATTCGTTCGGCATCTCGATGCTCGGGCCGGCGCTGCTCAAATATGGCACCGAGGAGCAGAAGCTGGAGCATCTGCCCAAGATCGCCCGCGGCGAGATCCGCTGGTGCCAGGGCTATTCCGAACCCAATGCCGGTTCCGACCTCGCCGGCCTCGCCGCCAGCGCCGAGGATGCGGGCGATCATTATATCGTCAACGGCCAGAAGGTGTGGACCAGCTATGCCGACAAGGCCGACTGGATCTTCTGTCTGGTGCGCACCAGCAAGGCATCGAAACAGGGCGGGATCAGCTTCGTGCTGTTCGACATGGCCTCGCCGGGCGTCTCGACCAAGCCGATCCTGCTGATCAGCGGCTATTCGCCCTTCTGCGAGACCTTCATGGACGATGTGAAGGTGCCCAAGGCGAACCGCATCCACGACGAGAACAAGGGCTGGGACGTCGCCAAATATCTGCTCGGCCACGAGCGCGAGATGATCTCGGGCATGGGGCTGGCGACCGGCGGGCGCAATCCGTTGGTCGAGGGGGCGATCGCGACGATCGGGCTGGATCATGACGGGCGGCTCGCCGATCCGGTGCTGCGCACGCAGATCGCGCTGTTCGAGGTGCGCGCCAAGGCGTTCGCGGCGATGTCCGAACGGTTCATCGACGAGCTGAAGGCGGGACGCGCGCATCCCGCGCAGCCGAGCATGATGAAATATGTCGGCACCGAGCTGAACAAGGATCGCTACGAGCTGATGATGGCCTCGGGCGGGTCGGATGCGCTCGAATGGGAGAGCGAGCGTTCGCGCACCGGCGCGATGCCGCGCGCGTGGCTGCGCACCAAGGCCAATTCGATCGAGGGCGGCACGAGCGAGATCCAGCTCAACATCATCGCCAAGCGGATCCTCGAGCTGCCCGGCGCCTAGACCGACACACTCCGTCACCCCGGACTTGTTCCGGGGTCCACTTCTCCACCGGCGCTTCGGCATGAGGCACGGTGGACCCCGGAACAAGTCCGGGGTGACGCAGGGATTGATCGATGCCCCTTTACCTCAACGACGAACAGACGATGCTCCGCGATACGGCGAAGGACTTCATCGCCGAACACGCTCCCGTCGGCCATTTGCGGTCCTTGCGCGATGGCAACGACCCGACCGGTTTCAGCCGCGACCTGTGGAAGCAGTTCGCCGAAATGGGCCTCAACGGCGTATTGATCCCGGAGGCGCAGGGCGGCCTCGGCCTCGGCCATGTCGAGGCGGGCGTGGTGCTGGAGGAGATCGGCCGCAACCTGTCCCCCTCCCCCTTCCTCGCCACCGCCGTCGCGGCGGTCGAGGCGCTCAAGGGCTCGGCGCAGGCCGACCGCTGGTTCCCCGGCATCGTCGCCGGCGAGACGGTGGCGGCGCTGGCGATCGACGAGGGCGCAAAGCATCGCGACCGGATCGCGATGACCGCGGAACGCGCCGGCAACGGCTTCCGCCTGACCGGCGCGAAGCAGTTCGTCACCCATGGCCATGTCGCCGATCTGCTGATCGTCGCGGCGCGCACCGCGGGGTCGCCCGACGATGCCGAGGGCGTCACGCTGTTCGCGGTGCCGAAGGACGCCGCCAACCTCACCGCGACGCCGGAGCGGCTGGCGGATTCGAGCCTCGCCGCGCGGATCGCCTTCGAGGGCGTCGAGGTCGATGCCGATGCGGTGATCGGTGAGGTCGACGGCGGTCGCGGGCCGCTCGACCGGCTGTTGCGCGCGGGCCGGACCGGTGCGGCGGCGGAGCTGCTCGGCGTCGGCGGCGGCGCGATGGACATGACCGTCGGCTACCTCAAGGAGCGCAAGCAGTTCGGCGTCGCGATCGGCAGCTTCCAGGCGCTGCAGCATCGCGCCGCGCATCTCTATGCCGAGATGGAGGTGGCGCGCGCCGCGGTGCTCAAGGCGCAGCAATTGCTCGACACGGGTGCCGAGGCGGACGCCGCGGTATCGATCGCCAAGGCGATGACCGGCATGGCGACGACGCTCAGCGTGCAGGAGGGCATCCAGATGCACGGCGGCATCGGCATGACCGACGAATATGACATCGGCTTCTACATGAAGCGCGCCCGCGTGCTCGCCGAGATGTTCGGCGACATCGGCTTCCATGCCGACCGGCTGGCGAAGGCGGCAGGCTATTGATGGGCGAGCGCACGCCCGAAGAGCTGGCGGCGATGCTCGTCGCGCTGCTCGACGTCGAGGAGATCGATACCGACCTGTACCGCGGTTCGCGCCAGCCGGGCGGCCGCGGCCGGGTGTTCGGCGGACAGGTGATCGCGCAGGCGTTGCAGGCGGCGCAGCGGTCGGTCGAGGGCAAGGACGCGCATTCGCTCCACGCCTATTTCATGCGGCCCGGGAATGAGAATTTCCCGATCATCTATCGCGTGACGCGCGACTTCGACGGTCGCAGCTTCGCGACGCGGCGCGTGGTGGCGGTGCAGAAGGGTCAGCCGATCCTCAACCTCGCCGCCTCGTTCCAGATGCCCGAGGAAGGGCTGCACCATCAGGATGCGATGCCCGACGTACCGGGTCCGGAAATGCTCAAGTCGGAACGCGAATTGCGCCTCGCCATCGCGGATCAGGTGCCGGAAACGTTTCGCGACTTCTTCACGCGGCGGCAGAATGCGATCGAGATGCGGCCGCTATACCCGCGCAGCTGGTTCGCGCCCGAGAAGCGCGCGCCGAACAATGCCGCCTGGTTCCGCACCGCGGCGGGGATCGGCGACGATCCGGCGGTGCATCGCGCCGCGCTGGCCTATGCGTCCGACATGGCGCTGCTGGCGACGTCGATGATGCCGCACGGCGTCAACTGGCTGATGCCCGAGATGCAGACCGCCAGCCTCGACCATGCGCTGTGGATACACGAGCCGTTCCGCGCCGATGCATGGCTGCTCTATACCACCGACAGCCCCTGGGCGGGCCACGCGCGCGGCATGAACCGCGGCAGCATCTTCACGCAGGACGGGCGACTGGTCGCGACGACGGCGCAGGAAGGGCTGATCCGCCGGCGGACGGTCTAGCTCGTGACGGCCTTTTTGACTGCCGGCATGCGATAGAAAACCCGTTCGATACAATCGGTATAGCCGTGCGGCGACGGTTTGAACGTGACGTTGCCGATCATCGCTTTGGCAGCCTCCCCGAATTCGCTCGTCGGCTCGGACGCCAGCATGCGGATGTTGCCGGTCGCGCCCCAGGAGGCGACGTCGAAGGCGATGATCGCCCAGCCTTCGATGCTGCGCCGGCTATAGCGCTCGGGGTAGAACAGCGCCGGCTTGCGCTCGAAATCATGCTCCTTGGGACAGGTGGCGTCGGCGGGGCGGACGCTGTCCTCTTCGGGCGCCGGCGGCGCAGGCAAGGTCGCCGCCTCCTTCCAATAAGGGAAGAAGCAGCCCGTGCGGGCGCCGCGCTCGAAACGCGAGGTCGCGACGGCACGCACCGATGCCCGATCCAATGCGGGCGTGCCGCTGCTGGCGGTGACGTGCGGCCTGACCGGCTTGCCGGAGCGATCGAGATCGTAGCCGACCATCGACCAGCTACGGTAACCGGGTTGATCGGGCAGCGCCTTGAAATGGGGGAAGGCGCGGAGCAGCACCTCGGGGACCGGATCGGTGCAGGTCGATCCCGGCGGACGCACGCGATCCCACACGGCCCGCGGCGGCGGTTCATTGGGAAACACGCTATAGGCGACGAGGTCAGCAACCGGCGCAACGGCGATCCCGTCGGTCCGGGCGGTGAAGGTAACGGTGCAGCGGCTGCGTTCGCCTCCAGGCGCGAAGCGACTCGCGGCGAACGCCGGCACGACGTCGGCCATCGCGAACTGATAGTCCGGGTTCACGCGGACGATCGACAAGGGACGGCCGGTCGCATCGATACGGAAATCCAGCGTCACCGGTCGCAACACGGCCGGATATATCCAGGCGAGCGCATGCTGCGGGTCGGGTGGGCGGACCATGCGCTCGGCGCGCGGCGTGTCGCCACTCCCACGACACAGCGCCGGGCTCATCACCCAACTGACGAGCTGTTGTTCGCCCGGTGGCCCGGGCGGCGGCGGGATGTCGGCGGCCGCCAGGGCGACGACGGTGAGGAGCGCGAGCATGCCGTCATCCTGATCCGCTATGATGACGGCGGCAAGTCGCTCATACCGCGGTCTTGCCATACTCCTGCCGGGTGACCGGGTGGCTCGACGACAGGCCGCCGTCGACCGCGATCGCCTGGCCGTTGACATAGCTGGCGTCGTCGGAGGCGAGGAACAGCGCGACCTTCGCCAGTTCCTCCGGCTGCGCGCCGCGGCGCAACGGGTTGAGACGGCCGATGCGGTCCGCCTTGCCGACGTCGCGGGCATAATCGAACACCGGCTGCGTCATGCCCGTCTCGGTCAGACCGGGGCACAGCGCGTTGACGCGGACGTTGCTGCCCGAAAGCTGCTGTGCGGCGACCGCGGCGAGGTTGATGACACCCGCCTTGGATGCGGAATAGGCGGGCGAGCCCGCGCCCGAGCGGATACCGGCGACGCTGGCGGTGAGCACGATCGCGCCGCCGCCACGCTTGGCGATATGCCGCGCGGCATGTTTGATCGCGAGGAACGGCCCGACCAGATTGACGCGCAGCACCTCGGTGATGAGCGCGACGTCGGTATCGAAGATATTGGCCATGCCGCCCGAAATACCGGCATTGGCGAACATCACGTCGAGCCCGCCGAACGCGTCGCAAGCGAGCGCGATCGCCCGGATCACGTCGGCCTCGTCGCCCGCGTCGATGCGGATCGCGCGGGCGGTGCCACCGGCGGCGGCGATCAGCGCGGCGGTCTCGGCGGCGCCTTCGGTGCGATCGGCTGCGACGATGCGGCCGCCCTCCGCGGCGAACAACAGGGCCGCGGCGCGGCCGATGCCGCTCCCCGCGCCGGTGACGATGATCGATCGGTCGGTGAAACGGGCCATGGCGTCAGGCTCCTGCGGCTTGCGCGAAATGCCAGCTCGCCGCGGCGAGGCGATGAACCTGCGCCGCCGACCGTTCCGCCTGCGCGCTCGACGCGGTGCCATCGACGATCCGCTTCTTGATGCCCTGGACGATGCCGGTCAGGCGGAAGAGATTGTAGGCGAAATACCAGTTGAGATCGGGAACGCCGTCGCGGCCGGTGCGCGCGCAATAGCGGTCCACCATATCCTCGATCGTCGGGATGCCCGTCTCCGGCCCGGTCTGCCCCTTCACGCCCGATCGCCCCTCGGGCTCGGTGACCCAGCTCATCAGGAAATAGGAAAAATCGGCGAGCGGATCGCCGAGCGTCGACAGCTCCCAGTCGAGCACCGCGACGACCCGCGGCTCGGTGGCGTGGAAGATCATATTGTCGATGCGATAGTCGCCGTGGACGATCGACGTGCGCGTCTGTTCGGGGACGGTGCGCGGCAGGAAGGCGATGAGGCGTTCGACCTCGGGCATAAGTTCGGTTTCGCTGGCGCGATATTGTTTCGTCCAACGTTCGACCTGCCGCGCGAAATAATTGCCGGGCTTGCCGTAATCGCCGAGGCCGGCGGCGACGTGGTCGGTATTGTGCAGGTCGGCGAGCGTGTCGACCATCGCATTGTAGAGGCCGGTGCGCTCGGCCGGGGCGTAATCGGGGAGCGTGCCGTCCCACAGGTTGCGGCCCTCGACCAGCGCCATCACGTAGAACATCGCGCCGACGACGCGCTCGTCGGTACATAGGCCATAGGGTCTGGCGACGGGGAAGCCGGTGGGATGGAGACCGGCGATCAGGCGATATTCGCGGTCGACCGCATGCGCCGACGGGAGCAGCGTGCCGAACGGCTTGCGGCGCAGCACATAGGCGCCCGACGGGCTGTCGATCCGATAGGTCGGGTTGGACTGGCCGCCGGCGAATTTGGCGTAGGTCAGCGGACCGGAGAAGCCGGCGACGTTCGCCTCCATCCACGCGGTGAGTTTCGCCTCATCGAGGCGGTCCTTGTCGGCGACGGGGATGGTGTCGGTCATGTTATCGTCCGGTTCCCGTGGTTTGCTGGCGGCCGGGCAAAGGCCGCGAAATGTCCTCGCCCAACCCGTCACCCCGGACTCGTTCCGGGGTCCACTCTGCGGCGAGGCGCGCCGTGCATGCCGCGCGCCATTCTCCCGTTGCCCGGTGGACCCCGGAACAAGTCCGGGGTGACGGGCGGAATTCGGCGAGCGTGTCGCTCACCCGAAGGTGATCACGGTGCGCGTCGCGTCGCCCTTGCGGAGTTCGGCGAAGGCATGGTTGATCCGCTCCAGCGGCAGGCGCTCGGCGATGATCGTGTCGAGATCGAGTGCGCCGCGCATGTAGAAGTCGACGAGGCGCGGGATGTCGACCGGGAAACGGTTGCTGCCCATCAGTCCGCCCTGCAGCTTCTTGCCCGAGAGCAGGTCGATCGCCGACAGGCCGACCGACTCGCTCGGCGGCAGCATGCCGAGGATCGTCGCGGTGCCGCCGCGGCGCAGCACCTTGACCGCGGTGGCGGCGCTCTGCGGCCGGCCGACCGCCTCGATCGCGTGATGGACGCCGCCGCGGGTGAGTTCGATCACCTCGTCTGCCGCGGTCGGCGAGGCGGCGTCGATACTGTGCGTCGCGCCGAGCTTTTCGGCGAGCGCGCGCTTCTCCGCCACCGGATCGAGCGCGATGATCTTGCCCGCGCCCGCGATCTTCGCGGCGTTGACCGCGGCGAGGCCGATGCCGCCGCAGCCGACGACGCACACCGTCTCACCGGGCGTCACGTCGGTTGTGTTGAATACCGCGCCCGCGCCGGTGGTCACCGCGCAGCCGAGCAACGCCGCGCGGTCGAGCGGCATGTCGCGGTCGATCGCGACGCAGGCGTGTTCGTGGATCAGCATCTGTTCGGCATAGGCCGACAGGTTGAGCATCTGCGCGACCGGCCGGTCGCCGAGCATCAGCCGCGGCGGCGCCCCCTTGGGACGGCGGACGGCGGCGTCGACGCACAGCGCCATGCGGCCGGTGACGCAAAATTCGCACTGGCCGCAATAGGCCGACAGGCAGGTGACGACGTGGTCGCCGACCTTGACCGTGCGCACCTCGCTGCCGATCGCCTCAACGACGCCGGCGGCCTCGTGGCCGGGTATCGTCGGCAATGCATGCGGGTAGATGCCGTCGACGAAATGCAGGTCGGACCGGCAGACGCCGACCGCGGCGGTGCGGATGAGAACTTCGTGTGCGGCAGGCGCCGAGACGGTGACCTCCTCGATGCCGAGCGGTTGTTTGGGTTCGAAGAGGATGGCGGCTTTCATGGGATGTTCCTTTCGCAATCAGCGGATCGCGCGCACCCTCACCCTTCGCCGGCTCCGCCGGCTCTTCCCTCTCCCGCCGGGAGAGGGAGGGAGACGCGAAGCGTCGGAAGGGTGAGGTCGGTTACCGCACCGGCCGCTCGGCTGCATAGTCGCCGTATTTGCCGAACTCCGCCCGCGCGATCGCGCGATTGTGGACCTCGTCCGGTCCGTCGGCGAAGCGCAGCGTGCGCATCGCCGCCCAGGCGTGGGCGAGATGGAAATCCTGCGACACGCCGCCGCCGCCATGCGCCTGGATCGCGTCGTCGAGGATCTGCAGCGCCATATTGGGCGCGGCGACCTTGATCATCGCGATCTCGAGCTGCGCCGATTTGTTGCCCGCCTTGTCCATCATGTCCGCCGCCTTGAGGCATAGCAGCCGCGTCATCTCGATATCGATGCGCGCCTTGGCGATCCGCTGTTCCCACACCGAATGGTCGGCGATCCGCTTGCCGAAGGCGACGCGCGACAGCAGCCGCTTGGCCATCGCCTCGATTGCCGTCTCGGCAACGCCGATCGTGCGCATGCAGTGATGGATGCGCCCCGGCCCGAGCCGCCCCTGCGCGATCTCGAACCCCCTGCCCTCGCCGAGCAGCACGTTCTCCACCGGCACGCGCACGTCCTTCATCACCACCTCGCCATGGCCGTGCGGCGCGTGGTCGTAGCCATAGACGCTGAGCATCCGCTCGATCGTCACGCCGGGCGCTTCCATCGGCATCAGGATCATGCTCTGCTGCGCATGGCGCTTGGCCGACGTGTCGGTCTTGCCCATCACGATCGCGACCTTGCAGCGCGGATCGCCGACCCCGGACGACCACCATTTGCGGCCGGTGATGACGTAATGATCGCCGTCACGCACCATCGACGTCTCGATATTGGTGGCGTCGGACGAGGCGACCGCCGGCTCGGTCATCAGGAAGGCCGAGCGGATCTCGCCGCGCATCAGCGGGCCGAGCCAGCGCTCCTTCTGCGCGCGCGTGCCGTAGCGGTGGAACACCTCCATGTTGCCGGTGTCGGGGGCGGAGCAGTTGAACACCTCCGACGCCCAGTCGACCTTGCCCATCTCCTCGGCGCACAGGGCATATTCGAGGTTGGTGAGCTGCGTCCCCTCGAATTCGAAACTGTCGTCGACGTGCGTCTGGCCGGAATTGGGCGGCATGAAGAAATTCCACAGGCCCGCCGCCTTCGCCTTTTCCTTGCACGCTTCGATGACCGGGATCACCTTCCACCGCTCGCCGGCATGCGCCTGCGCGTCATGCTCGGCCTGGCGCGGGCGGATCTCCTGATCGATGAAGGCGCGCACCCGGTCGCGGAAATAGGTTTCGCGTTCGCTCAGCGTGAAGTCCATGCGCCCCTCTCCGACGTGTCTGCACATGGTCTAGGCCGTACCGCACATTCGGTAAAGTGGCGGGAGGGGACGAACCGGGCGTTTTTCACGCCTGATCCCGGGCGATGGAGAAAACACTGTTTCTTCTAAACCGGCCTTGGTAGACGGGCGGGATGGATGAGACGGAGGCGGACGCCGGCAGCGCCACGGGAGACGAGGAACAGGGGACGAAGCGTTTCCGCGCGAAACGCGACGCGATCCTGTCCGCCGCCGCCGAGGCGATCAACGAGCAGAGCGCGAAGGGAATGACCTTCGCCGACGTGGCGCGGCGCGTCGGGCTCAACACCACCAGCGTCACCTATTACTTCAAGCGCAAGGAAGATCTGGCGGCGGCGGCGTTCGAGCATACGCTCGACCAGCTGCTGGCGATGATCGACGAGGCGGGACATGCGGCGACCCCGCGCGAGCGCGTGCGGCGCTATCTCGCGCTCAACATGGAGCGGCTCGCACGGGTGCAGCGCGGCGAGGAACGCGCGATGGCGGTCCTGTCGGACCTGCGCGCCACCGAGGAGCCGAACCGTACCCGATTGATGAATCGCTGGCGCGAAGTGTTCCGGCGGACGCGCGGCCTGTGGGGTCCGCCGGCCAATCGTGCCGAGACCGACCTGTTCGGTGCGCGGGCGCACGTGCTGCTCGAGAACACCTTCTGGCTGCCGGTGTGGCTGGTCCGCTACGAGCCCGATCAATATGCGCGGGTCGAGGCGCGGCTGATGGACGTGTTCGACCACGGCATCGCCGTGCCGGACGGTCGCTGGGCGCCGCAACCCATCGACCTGACCCACGAGGAGAGCGAGCCCGGGCGCGCGGCGTTCCTGCTGGCGGCGACGCGGCTGATCAACGAGCTCGGCTATCGTGGCGCCTCGGTGCAGCGGATCGCGGCGGAGCTCAACGTCACCAAGGGCAGCTTCTACCATCATCTCGACGCCAAGGACGATCTGGTCATCGCCTGCTACCGGCGCAGCTTCGACACGATCTCCGACGCGCAGCGGCTCGCCGACGCGGCGGGCGGGACGCATTGGCAGCGGCTGGCGAGCACGATCGCGACTTTGCTCGACGTGCAGTTCGCCGAGCGGACGCCGCTGCTGCGCACGACCGCGTTGTCGGGGCTGCCCGGTGTGGTGCGCACCGCGATGGTCGACCGGTCGAACCGGATCGCGCGCCGCTTTGCCGGCACGATGATGGACGGCATCGCCGAAGGGTCGATCCGCGCGGTCGACGCGCTGGTCGCGGCGCAGGCGCTGATGGCGTTGCAGAATGCCGCGTTCGACATGCGGAAATGGGCGGCGGCGATGCCGCGCGAACGCGCCGTGGCGATGTATGCCTCGACCTTGCTGTTCGGGCTGTTCGACGACAGGGCGCTGCGGTGACGACGCTCGGCGCGGTGATCGCCGGACTGGAGCCGGCGGCGCAGGGCTGGCGCGGCACGGTGCCGGATACGTGGTTGCAGGGGCGGACGGCCTATGGCGGGCTGTCCGCGGCGCTGGCGCTGCATGCGGCGATGGGCGCGGACGTTGACCTGCCGCCGCTGCGTTCGGCGCTGGTGGCGTTCGTCGGGCCGCTGAGCGGCGCGATCACGGTGCGCGCCGAGGTGCTGCGCCGCGGGCGCAACGCGGCGTTCGTGCAGGCGGACGTGTCGGGCGAGGCAGGCCTGGGGTTGCGCGCGACCTTCGTCTTCATGCGCGCGGTCGAGTCGGGGGTGGAGCATCGGGTCGGCCGCGCGCCGCACGTCGCCCCGCCGGGACCGGCGGACACGATCTTGCGCGGCCATCCGGCGGTCGCCTTTTCGCAGCATTTCGACATGGTCGACCGGCATGACGCCGATGGGGCCGAATGGCTGCGCTGGGTGCGGCTGCGCGACCGCGACGGCGTGCATCCGCTGGTCGCGCTGCTCGCGGTGGCGGATTGCCTGCCGCCGGTGGCGCTGAAGCTGCTCGGCCGGCCGGCGCCGGTGAGTTCGATGACGTGGCAGCTCAACCTGCTGGGCGAAGCGCCGACGACCGACGACGGCTGGTGGCTGCTGCGCTCGACGAGCGATTATGCGTCGGCGGGCAGTTCGAGCCAGGCGATGGCGATCTGGGCGACGGACGGAACGCCGGTCGCCGAGCAGATGCAGAGCGTCGCGGTGTTCGCCTGACGCGATCAGCGACCGCCGCATGCGACAGATTGCGACAAATTCCGGCCCCCGGGACACACGGCCGCGACATGCAGCGGCCATAAGGAGATGATGCGGCAGGGATCGGCCCGCCGGGGGTGGAGGACGTCATGATATCGATGCGGTTCGGGCCTGCGATCGCGAGCGGGTTGTTGGCGACGGGTGCGGTCGCGCAGACCATGCCCCCTGCCCCACCGCCCGGCGGCGGGATGATGCGGCTGGACGCGAACCACGACGGCGTCATCACGCGGGCGGAGATGATCGCCGAGGCGGAAGCGCGCTTCGCCGCGATGGATACCAACAAGGACGGCAAAGTGACGCCCGAGGAGCGCGACGCGGCGCGCGAGGCGATGCGCGCGCAACGCGGCGGCGGTGAGGGAGCGCGGGGCGGCGGCGGCATGCGCGCCGGTGGCGACCGGGAGATGACGCGTGCCGACGCGCTCGATCGGGCGGCCAAACGCTTTGACCGGCTCGACGCCAATCATGACGGCAAGCTCGACGCAGCCGAACTCGCCGCGGCGCGACCGACGCGCGGTCCGCGCGGCGGCGGCGACATGCCCCCGCCCGCCCCGCCGGCACAGTAACATCTTGACCGGGCGGGCGATTGTCCGCCCGGACTTTGCAGGAAGGGCGCGCCGTGGCTAATGCCGAACCGATGGGAGACATGCCGCACCTGCTGCTCGTCGACGACGAGCGTTCGATCCGCGAACCGCTCGCGCAATATCTGACCAAACAGGGGTTTCGCGTCACCCAGGCGGCGGATGCGGAGAGCGCGCGGACGCGGCTCGCCGCTTATGCGATCGATCTCGTCATCCTCGACGTGATGATGCCCGGCGAGGACGGCCTGTCGCTGTGCCGGCATATCGCGGCGACCAGCGATACGCCCGTCATCCTGCTCACCGCCAAGGCGGAGGAAACCGACCGGATCGTCGGGCTGGAGATGGGCGCCGACGATTATGTCGTGAAACCCTTCTCGCCGCGCGAGCTGGCGACGCGGGTCAAGGTGGTGCTGCGGCGGCTGACCGCTGGCGGCGCGCGCCAGCATGCGCCGGAAAGCGGCTCCTATGCCTTCGCCGGCTGGGTGCTCAAGACCGGCGAGCGTGCGCTGGTCGATCGCGAGGGCGTGTCGGTGCCGCTGTCGACCGGCGAATACAATCTGCTGCTCGCGCTGGTGACGCGGCCGCGGCAGGTGTTGACCCGCGACCAGTTGCTCGACCTGACGCAGGGGCGCGAGGCGGCGGCGTTCGATCGCGCGATCGACAACCAGATCAGCCGCCTGCGCCGCAAGATCGAGGCGGATGCCAAGCTGCCCGAGATCATCAAGACGGTATGGGGCGGCGGCTATACGCTGGCCGCGGAAGTCACCCGCCTGTGAGGCCGACGCCGTGAGACTCTGGCCGCGCAGCCTTGCCGGGCAAATGGCGGTCCTGATCGCGCTGGCGTTGTTCGTCGCGCAGGCGGTGAATTTCGGACTGGCGCTGCGCGAGCGCGCGGCGTTTCGACTGGCGCAGGCGACGCGGCCCGTCGCGATCCGCATCGCCGATGCGATGGAGCGCGAGGCGCAGGGCGGCCGGCCGATCCCGCGCGACCATGGCCGTATCCGGCGTGCCGACCGCAACGATATCCCCGCCGGGCTGCCGCGTCTGCCCGAACTGGCGAGCGAATTGCGCGACCAATTACGCGAGCAGGGCGTCGAGGTCGGGCGGATCGATACGGGCGTGCGCAACTGGACCGCCATGGACGATGCGGTGCTCGGCCGCAGCATCGCGCGTGCCAGCCGGACGCGGCGCGACGGCGACCGGCCTGAGCAGGCGCTGCTGATCGCGATCGAGCGACCCCGGTCGGGCTGGCTGGCGGTGATCGTGCCATGGGGCGACTCTGGCGGCATGCACCTGTTCTGGCGATTGTTCGCGCAGACGTTGATCCTCTACGGCGTCGTGCTGCTGCCGGTCTTGTGGATCGCACGACGGATCTCCCGACCGCTGCGCGAGCTGACCGCGGCGGCGCAGCGCTTCGGCCGCGGCGGCAGCGAGACGCCGGTGGCGGTGGAGGAGCACGGGCCGGCGGATATCGTCGGGCTGGTGCGCTCGTTCAACGCGCTGCAATTGCGCGTCACCGCCATGCTCGACGAGAAGGACCGGATGCTCGGCGCGATCGGGCACGATCTGCGCACGCCGCTCGCCGCGCTGCGCGTGCGGATCGAATCGGTCGAGGACGACACCGACCGCACGCGGATGGCGGACACGATCGCCGAGATGAACCGGACGCTCGACGACATCCTGTCGCTGGCGCGGATGGGACGGCCGAGCGAGCCGCTGACCGAGGTCGATCTTGCCGCGCTGGTCGATGCGGTGGTCGAGGATTTCCGCGATCTCGGCCAGGACGTCGCCTTCGAGGAGGCGGAGCGGCTGCGCATGCGGCTGCGACCGTCGCTGATCCGCCGCGCGATCCGGAACCTGATCGAGAATGCGGTGAAATACGGCGACGGTGCCGAGGTGCGGCTGGTCGCGGAGACGACGATGGTGCGGATCGAGGTGGCAGACCGCGGGCCCGGCATTCCGGAGGAACGGCTGGGCGACGTGTTCGAGGCGTTCACCCGGCTGGAGACGTCGCGCAATCGCGACACCGGCGGGATCGGTCTGGGGCTCGCGCTGGCGCGGACGATCGTGCGCGAGGCGGGCGGCGACGTGCGGCTGGCGAACCGCGACGGCGGCGGCCTGTGCGCGACGATCGAACTGCCGCGGTGAGCGATGTTTCGCGCTCTCCGGTCTCACGCCGTTCGCCCCGAGCCTTTCGAAGGGCTTGAGTCTCAAGGTCCTTCGACAGGCTCAGCACGAACGATTGGGGTCAATCCTCCGCGATCTGGCTGTGCGCCTGCGTATCGCGCATCCGCCAATAGGTGATGAGCGATACCGCGATCATCGCGGTGACGTACCAGTAGAAGGCGCGCTCCATCTGCGCGTTCTTGAGCCACAGCGCGACATATTCGGCGGTGCCGCCGAACGCGGTGTTGGCCAGCGCATAGGGCAAGGCGACGCCGAGTGCGCGGATATGCGCGGGGAACAGCTCCGCCTTCACCACCGCGTTGATCGCGGTATAGCCCGTCACGATCACCAGCGCGGTCATCACCAGCGCGAAGGCGGCAATGGGGTTCTTCACCGTCTCCAGCGCGGTGAAGATCGGCACCGTCGCCAGCACGCCGGCGATGCCGAAGCCGATCATCAGCGGCCGGCGGCCGATCCGGTCGGACAAGGCCCCCGCCAGCGGCTGCAACGCCGCGTAGAGCGCGAGCGCGCCGGTCATCACCCAGGTCGCGGTCTCGCGGCTGAAGCCGCTGGTGTTGACCAGGAACTTCTGCATGTACGTGGTATAGGCATAGAAAGCGAGCGTACCGCCGGCGGTCAGGAGCACCACCGTCGCCGCCTGCCGCGGATGTTTGGAGAAGAGCAGCCAGCCGCTCGACTTGGGCTTGTCCTTGGCATTGGTGAACGCCTCGGTCTCCATCAGCCCGCGACGGATGCGGAAGACGACGATCGCGAGCAGGCCACCCAGCGCGAACGGCAGGCGCCAACCCCATTCCTCGAGCTGCCCCTCGCTCAGCACCGCCTGCAACAGCAGCAGCGTGAAGAGCGCGAGCAACTGGCCGGCGATCAGCGTGACATATTGAAAGGACGAGAAGAAGCCGCGCCGGTTCTTCCCCGCCATCTCCGAAAGATAGACCGCGCTCGCGCCATATTCGCCGCCGACTGACAAGCCCTGCATCAGCCGCGCGAAGACGAGCAGCGCGGGCGCGCCCCAGCCGATCGTCGCATAGCTCGGACAGATCGCGATCAGGAAGGCGCCGGCGCACATCAGCGTCACCGACAGCGTCAGCCCCGCCTTGCGACCCTTACGGTCGGCGTAGATGCCCATGATCCACGCGCCGATCGGCCGCATGACGAAGCCGACCGCGAACACCGCGGCGGTGTTGAGCAATTGCGCGGTGGGATCGCCCTTCGGAAAGAAATGCGGCGCAAAATACAGGCCGAACGCGGAATAGACGTACCAGTCGAACCATTCGACCAGATTGCCCGCCGAGCCGCCGAGGATCGACTTGAGCCGGCCCGCCGGCGCCGCCGCCGCGCCGCTCATTTCGCGGCTCCGGTGGGGAAACCGCGCTTGCGCAGCAATGCGTTGACGTCGGGGTCACGACCGCGGAACGCGCGATAGGCTTTGGCGCGGTCGGTCTCGTTGCCGGTCGACAGCAGGATCTTGGCGAAGCGGTCCGCGGTCGCCTTGTCCCACGGGCTGCCCGCCTCCTCGAACGCCGCGAACGTGTCGGCGTCCATCGTCTCCGACCACAGATAGCTGTAATAGCCCGCCGAATAGCTGTCCGACGAGAACAGATGATTGAACTGCGGCAGGCGGTGCCGCATCACGATCTCACGCGGCATGCCGATCTCGGCGAGCGTCTTGCGTTCGAATGCGTCGGGATCGACGATCCCGTCGGCGACGGTGTGCAGCTTCATGTCGACGATCGCCGAGGACAGATATTCGGTGGTGGCGAAGCCCTGGTTGAAGGTTTTCGACGCCTCGATCTTGTCGAGCAGCGCCTGCGGCATCGCCGCCCCGGTCTGGTAATGGCGCGCATATTTGTCGAGCACGTCGCGGGTGAGCAGCCAATGCTCGTTCACCTGGCTGGGATATTCGACGAAGTCGCGCGGCGTGCCGGCGAGGCCGGGATAGGTGACGTTCTGCAGCATCGCGTGGATCGCGTGGCCGAATTCGTGGAACAACGTCTGCGCATCGTCGAGGCTGATGAGGATCGGCTCGCCCTTGGCACCCTTGGCGAAATTGTTGTTGTTCGACGACAGCACATTTTGCGCGGGCGCGAGGTTGCGCTGGCCCCGATAGGTGTTGGCCCAAGCGCCCGAGCGCTTGCCGGTCCGCGCGAAATCGTCGCGGTAGAACAGGCCGACTTCCTTGCCATTGCGGTCGGTGACGTGCCAGACGCGCATGTTCAGCTCGAACACCGGCACGGTGCCGGTGATCTCCTTGAAGTTCAGCCCGTACAGCCGGTTGGCGGCGTAGAGCGAACCCTGGATGATGTTGTTGAGCTCGAAATAGGGTTTGAGCTGCGCCTGATCGAGGTTGTAGCGGGCCTTGCGCACCTGCTCCTGATAGAAGCGATAGTCCCACGGCTCGATCGTGATCTTCGTGCCGCTCTTGTCGGCGATCGCCTGCATGTCGCGGACCTCTTCGCCGACGCGCGCCTTGGCGGCGGGCCAGACGCGCAGCATCAGGTCCATCGCCGCCGCGGGCGTCTTCGCCATCGTATCCTGCATTCGCCAGTCGGCATGCGTCCTGAAGCCGAGCAGATGCGCACGGTCGGCGCGCAGTTTGACGATCTGCGCGATCACCGCATTGGTGTCGTTGGCGTCGCCATTGTCGCCGCGGTTGGTGAAGGCGCGCCACACCTTCTCGCGCAGGTTTCGGTCGCTCGCGAAGGTGAGCACGGGATCGACCGCGGAGCGCGTGTTGACGATCGCCCAGCCGGTCTGGCCGCGTTCGGCGGCGGCGGCCTTGGCGACTGCCTTGACGCTGTCGGGGACGCCGGCGAGCTGCGCTTCGTCGGTGACGAGGATCGCGGTCCCCTCGTCGGCGAGCAGGCGCTTGGAGAAGTCGCTGAACGCGCTGGCGAGCTGCTGGTTGTAGGCCGAAAGCTGCGCCTTCTGCGCCGCATTCAGCTTCGCGCCCTGACGGACGTAGCTGTCATAGGTGCGCGTCACCAGCCGCTGCTGCTGCGCATCGAGCTTGGCGCGCGCCTTATAGACCGCCTCGATCCGCGCGAAGAGCTTGGGATCGAAAGTGATCGCGTCCGACGCCGCGGCGAATTTGGGCGACCATTCGCGGTCGAGCGCCTGATAGGCCGGGCTGTTCATATTGCCGGTCATCACGCCGAACAGCGTCATCACCCGGCCGTAGCGCTGGCCGGCGAGCTGCATCGGCACGAAGGTATTGGCGAAGGTCGGCGCGGCGGGATCGTCGGCGATGCGGCGATAGTCGGCGGCGCGCTCGGCAAGTGCTACCTCGAACGCGGCGGGGAACAGCTCGGGCCTCACCTTCTCCCACGGGGGAACGCCGCCATAGGGGCCGGTCCACTCGGTGAGCAGCGGGTTGGCCGTGGGCGACTGCGCCAGCGCGTCGGTGGCGATCAGCGTACCGGCACCGATGAGGGGCAGGCCGAATGCGGCGGCGACGAGATATTGCAGCAAGACGTTCTCCGGATCGTTCAGCGACCTAGCATAGCCGCTGATCCCGGCACGTCACCCCGGCTGATTGGCCTGCGCCTGCGCCGCGTGCACCGCGGCGAGCAGGCGGCGACCGGTCTCCGCGGCGGCCGCGGGGGTCATCGCCACCGCCACGCCGCCGGGACCATCCAGCAGCACCTGCCCGTTTTCCACCGACACGATCCCCGCCTCGGTCTGGACGGCATAGGGACGGCCGGCTTGCTCGTCTACGAAGGTCATCCCGTCTTCCAAACGCCGACATCCGAATAGAGATAGTCGCTGGCGAATTCGGCCACGGCGCAGAGCCCGCGGTGATCGAGGATCTCGACGCGGCCGTTCTTGAACGTGAGCAGCGCCCGCTCGCGCAACGTGCGCAAGGTGCGGTTGACGTGGACGCCGGTCAGCCCACACGCCTCGGCGAGATCGGGCTGGGTGAGCGGCAGGTCGAACTTGCCGTCCCGCGCCAGTCCAACCATCTCCAGCCGCGCGTAAAGCTCGCAGAAGAAGTGCGCGAGCCGGCCCTCGGCGCCGAGACGGCCGAGACGGAAGATCCATTCGCGATGCATCGCCGCGTCGATCAGGGTTGCGAACCACAGGAAGCGGGTCAGGGCGGGATGCTGTTCGGTGATGCCGACCAGCGTCTGATGATCGAACAGCGCCATCTTGACCGGGCCGAGCGTGCCGATGTCATGATCGAGGCGGCCGGTCGGGAAGCCATGGAGATCGACGAAATCGCCCGGGATATGGACCGAGACGAGCTGCCGATAGCCCTCGCGATCGTCCATGTAGCGGGTGACGTAGCCCTCGATCAACATCATGCTGGTCTCGACCGGCTCGCCGCGCCGGACGAGGTGGTGGCGCGCCGGATAATCCTTCACCGTCGTCGCCGCGTCCTCGAGCACCCGACGCTCCTCCAGCGTCATCCGCATGCGGCTACGCCCCATGAGGAAGCGGCCGGTCCGCGGAAATTGACCGAGATCGTCCTGGGTCTGCACGGTGTCCGTCGGATCGTCTCTCATCAACACACTCTAACAGGAATCGGTGGCGTAACGTTCCATCGCAAGCTTCACGTCGCCGCGCAAGCCGGCGTCGGAAGCATGCCTATCGCGATGGCGAGCCGTGCGCGGATCGGTGTCGAGATACGCTTCGAGCTGGGCGGCGCGCGTATCGGCGCCATGTTCGGCGAGCACGCGCGTCCGCGCCGCGCGGCCGATCGCAGCGGCGTCGCGGTCGAGCGCGGCGGCGACGTCGGCACCGGTGTCGGCGAGGATGATCTCGCGGCCGTCGGCGAGGATCGCGTCGAGCCCCGGCCAGCGGTCCGAGATGATCGGCGTGCCGCAGGCCGCCGCCTCGAACAGGCGCACCGAGGGCGACCAGCCGGCGGCAATCATGTCGGCGCGGGTGACGTTGAGCGTGAAGCGCGAGGCGGAATAGAAAGCGGCGTGGTCGGCGGGCGGGAGATGCTCGATCCGCTCGACGTTCGCCGGCCAGTCGACGTCGGCGGGATATTGCGGGCCGGCGACGGCGAAGCGCCGCTGCGGCTGGGCGCGGGCGACGTCGATCAGCAGACGGGTGAGCGTCGGCTGGCGATCGTCGCTGTAGGTGCCAAGATAGCTGAGGTCCCAGCGCTCGGGCACGTCGAGCGGGCGATAGGCGGCGGTGTCGACCGAGCAGAACAGGGCGCGGGCGGCGGGCGAGCCGAAGTCGCGTTCCAGCCGGTCGAGCGTCGGGCCTCCGGTGAAGCTGAGATAGACGTCGTAATCGGGGATGATCGCCGGATCGAGATATTCGAAGTCGCCGCGGGCGAGCTTGGCGAGCGTGACCGGGGTGTCGATGTCGTAGAAGGCGGTGATGCCCCTTGCCTGCCGCTGCACGTAGCGGCCGACCGCGACGCCTTCGGGGACGTAGGAGCCGACGATCACCGCGTCGGCGGCGGCGATCTGCGGCTGCCAGCGGGTGAGGTCGGCGAGGTCGCGGTAATAGGCCAGCGCGCAGAAGCCGGGATCGATCAGGTCGCGGTGGTCGCCGGCGTACCAGGGGACTTCGCGCTCCAGGAACAGGATGTCGTGGCCGCGTGCCGCATAGGCCTTGAGCAAGGCGCGGAAGGTGGTGGCGTGGCCATTGCCCCACGACGACCCGAGGCTGAGACCAAGGACGACGAGCCTCATGCCGGCTGCTTCGCGCGATGCGCCTTGAACAAGGCGTCGACCTGTTCGGCGCGCAGGTCGTAGGTGTGTTCGGCGAGGACGCGGGCACGGGCGGCGGCGCCGATCGCCTCGGCGCGTGCGGGGGTGAGCGCGGCGAGATGGTCGGCGACGTCCTGCCCGTCGCGGGCGACGAGCACCTCGCGATCGGGGATGAGGAATTGCTCGATCCCCTCCCAGGCGTCGGTGATCAGGCAGGCGGCGGCGCCCGCCGCCTCGAACACGCGGGTGGCGGGCGAGAAGCCGATATGCGCCATGCTGTCGCGGGCGACGTTGAGCACGGCGCGGGGGGTGCAGTTGAAGGCATTGTGCTCGGCGGTGTAGACGTGGCCGCGGTGACGGACGTTGGCCGGCATCGCCTTGCTCTCCCAGCCGTTGCCGCCGATCAGGAAGCTCTCGCCGGGCAGGTGCGCGGCGGGGCGGAGGAAGAACTCCTCGACCCGCGCCTCGCGGTCGGGCAGCCGGTTGCCGAGGAAGGCGAGGTCGTAGGCGAAGCGTGCGTCGCGCGGCACCGGGTGGTGCGTGTCGGGGTCGAGCGCATTGTAGACCGGGATGCAGCGTGCCGCGCCGAAGCCGGTATAGGCGTCGATCACCGGCGGGCCGCCGCCATAGGTCAGCACCATGTCGAGCGCGGGCAGCGCCTTCAGCACGGGATGCGAGGCGTCGGCGCGCATCTCGTCGAGCGTCGCGGCGGCATCGACGTCCCAGAAGATCCTGAGCGCGTCGGGGCGAGCGTGGCGAAGGATGCCGGCGAGCAGTTCGGCGTCGAAGACGCCGACGCCATTGGCCTTGACGACGATGTCGGCATCGGCGGCTTCGGCGAGGACGGCGTTCATCGCCTCGGTCGTCGCGGGGTAGACGACAGACCTGGCATAGGGCGGCGGGTCGATGTCGCGGTGCTGCTGGCGGTCGAAGGCGTCGGGCTCGTAGAAGGTGATGGCATAGCCGCGGGCGTGGAGCGCCTTGAGGATGCCGCGATAGTAGGTCGCGGCGCCGTTCCAGTAGCTGGAGACGAGGCTGGAGCCGTAGAAGGCGATCTTCATGCTGCGTCCTTGCGGGCGGGGGTGCGAAGCCGGGCGACGATGGCGAGCAGCTCGTCGACGCGGTGCGCGCAGGTGTGGCGGGCGAGGATCGTCTCGCGGCCGGCGGCGACGAGCGCGGCCCTAAGTTCACTATCTTCGCGTATATCGCGTAGCGCCCGGGTCATCGCCTCGCCCGAGTCGACCATGAGTAAGTCTTTGTTTATGCGAAATAATCCTTCGGTGTCCTGCCACGGGGCGGAGACCAAGGGGATGCCGCAGGCGAGCGCCTCGAACACCCGGATCGTCGGGATGCCGGGCAGGATCGTCGCATAATAGCGGCGGGGCACGTGGACGGTCGCCAATGCGCTGGCGAACAGCGCCGGCGCGGCGGCATTGGGCGCCCAGCCGTGATAGGCGATGCCGTAGCGGGCGAGCGTGTCCTGCGCCGCCTGCGGA
The DNA here is from genome assembly GCF_059420425.1 of Sphingomonas sp. GW821-FHT04B01. Classification (NCBI taxonomy): domain Bacteria; kingdom Pseudomonadati; phylum Pseudomonadota; class Alphaproteobacteria; order Sphingomonadales; family Sphingomonadaceae; genus Sphingomonas; species Sphingomonas sp. GW821-FHT04B01. The sequence goes on from NZ_JBWKTR010000003.1 coordinate 258,333, forward strand.
TAGCGGACGCCGTAGATGTCGAGGGCGAGCCCCGCCGCGCGGCTCGGCTCGAACAGATAGGTTTCGAGTTCCTCGGTCCGTTCGCCGTCGCCCCAATTGCCGATCCAGACGAGGCCGTCGCGCGGCCCCTCGTGCGCCGGCGGATGGAAACGGCGGATGTCGGCGGCCTCGTGCCAGGTCCAGACGCGCCCGCCCCAGCCCCAGCCGCGATAGACCTCACTCAGCGTCTCGCCGAAGGCGAGCACGCCATCATAGCCGGACAGGTCATAGGCGCGCATCTGGTCGGGCTCGCTGACCGCACGATGGTGGGTGTCGTGGAACAGCAGAGTCCAGGGTGCGCCGCCCTTTCGCAGGCGACCGATCTCCGCGACCAGCGCATGATCGTTCCATTCGTGGACGAGGACGAGATCGGCGCCGTCGACCATTTCGGCGACATCGACGCCGGTGGGATAGCTGACCGAACCGAGTTCGGGATAGGCAGTGCGATAGGCGTCGAGTCCCTCGGGACCGTGATCGGCGACGAGATTGGCGAGACTCCACGCATTCTCCGGCGCGTAGACGCGCACGTCATGCTCGCGCGCGATCAGCTCGCTGAGCACGCCGCGCAGGAAATGGGCGTTGCCGTGGTTCCAGCAGGAGGCGAGGCTGTGGGTGAAATAGACGATCTTCATGCGGCGGCTTTCCGGGCATTCGGGTGCGAGGCGATCGTCGCGCGGTAGAGCGCGAGCATGCGATCGGCGATCGCGTCGGGGGTGTAGCGCGCGGCGCGGGCGCGCGCCGCCTCGCCGAGGGCGGCGCGGCCGCTGCGGTCGTGGACCAGCGCTTCGATCGCGCGGCACCAGCCGTCGCCATCGTCTTGCGGCGCGACGAACTGCGCGGCGCCGTCCCACAATTCGCGGAAGGTCGGGATATCGGCGAGGACGAGCGCGCAACCCGCCTGCGCGGCTTCGAGCACGGCGAGGCCGAAGGGTTCGAAGCGGGCGGCGGAGACGAAGATCGGCCGGCGGGCGAGATGCGCGGCGAGCTGATCGCCCGAGAGATGGCCGAGCTCACGCAGATGCTGAAGGCGGATCGTCTCGCCATGCGGCCCGCGCACGGCGCCGGCGGCGAGGAACGGGATCGGCAGGCGCGCGGCGGCACGGTCGAGCAAAGCGGCGTTCTTGACCCCGTCCCACAGCCGGCCGACGGTCAGCGCGAGATCGGCGACGGGTGCGGCGGGATCGAATGCGCGGGCGGGCGTGCGGCCGTTGTGGATGGCGAGCACAGGCTGGGTCAGGTGATAATGGCGCGCGACGATGTCGGCATAAGCGGCGGTGGGTGCGACGACGCGATCGACCGCGCGCAGGCCGTCGCCGGTGAGCGTGCGGTGCCAGTGATAGGTGTCGGCCAGCGGCGTGTCGCGCGCCGCCTCCCACCAGGTCGAGACGCAGCCGTGCGCGACCGCGATCGCGGGGATCGGCAGCGGTGCGGCGGCGGCGAGCGTCGGCATGTTGTAGTGGACGAGGTCGACGCGATGCGCGGCGGCAAGCGCGGCGATGGCGTGGCCGGCGGCGCGGACGGGGGCGGCCTCGGTGCAGGTCCAGTCGAGCGGGAGGTCGGTGACGAGGAGGGTGATCGGAGCGGGTTGCTGCGGGCCGATGTGTTCCCGCGCAGGCGGGAATCCAGGATTGTCGAGCGTACCGCTTGTGGCCCTGGGCTCCCGCCTGCGCGGGAGCACATCGGAGGTGGAAGCGGTCGGCTCGGGCAGTTGCGCCGGTGCCGAGGGCAGATCGAGCATCGCGCGCTGGTCGGCGGTCGGCGGGGGGCCAAGGACGGCGACGATGCATTCGACGCCGCGCGCCGCCAGCGCGGTCGCCAGTTCGGCGGTATAGTGCCAGACGCCGCCGACCGCGTCGGTGGTGAGCAGCAGCTTCATTCCGCCGCCACGGGTATCGCCTCGGGGAGGGAAACGTCGAGGCCACGTTCGGTGGCGAGCCAGCGGGCGAGCGCGGCGACGCCGTCGCGCCACGGCACCTTGGCGGACAAGCCGAGCGCGGCGTCGGCGGCGCGGGTGTCGGCGACGAAATAACGCTGGTCGCCCGCCCGCCAGTCTGAGGCGTGGACGACGACCTCGCGGCCGATCAGCGTGCCGATATGCGCGAGCAGGACGCGCAACGAGATCGCATTGGCGGGGCCGCCGCCGAGGTTGAACGCCTTGCCCCCGACCTGATCGATCCGCTGCCACGCGCGGACATAGGCGTCGACCGCATTGGAGACGTCGAGGATGTCGCGAACCTGATAGCCGTCGCCGTACAACGTGATAGGCCGGCCTTCGAGCGCGCGGATCAGGAAATGCGCGACCCAGCCCTGATCCTCGGTGCCCATCTGGCGCTGGCCGTAAATGCAGCTCATCCGCAGCACCGCGGCGGGAACGGCGTAGCTGCGTGCGTAATCGAGGACATATTGGTCGGCGGCGCCCTTCGACACGCCATAGGGCGTGTGGAAATCGAGCGGGCGGCTCTCGCCGATACCGTGGCTGCGCACCTGATCGTCGATCGGCGCATAAGCGTCGCCGGTGCGCGAGAAGGCGAGATCGCCGAGGTCGCCATAGACCTTGTTGGTCGAAGCGAAGACCAGCGGCGTGCCGGGCTTGCGGCGCAGCGCCTCGAGCAGGTTGAAGGTACCGAGGATGTTGATCTCGAGATCGGCGCGCGGGTCGTCCATGCTGGTGGTGACGGCGACCTGCGCCGCCATGTGGAAGACCGCCTGCGCCTCGGCGACCGCGCGGCCGAGCGCGTCGGCGTCGCGCACGTCGGCGCGGATCGCGGTGATGCGCGTGCCGTGCCGCTCCTGCAGCCAGCGCAGGTTGCGCTCGACGCCGGGGCGGCTGAGCGCATCGTAGACGATCACGTCGTGGCCGTCGCCCGCGAGCCGGTCGGCGATGTTCGAGCCGATGAAGCCGGCGCCGCCGGTGACGAGGATGGGGGCGTCAGCGGCCATGGTCGAGCGCCCCGGAAACAAGATCGTCGACGTCGCCAAGCCGCGATCCGTCGCTGCGGCATCTTACCCATGCCGTCACCCCGGACTTGTTCCGGGGTCCACTTCGCGGCGAGGGGATGGGCCTGATTGGAGACGACGAGCCTGCGGCACGGTGGACCCCGGAACAAGTCCGGGGTGACGGGTGGATGGGGGCAGCCTCTTGCCCTGCATTATCATCTCTGCCTTCGCGGAGATGACGGAGTGAGTGCGAAGGAGACGCGGCGATCATGCGACCAGTCCCCGCTTTTCCAGTTCGGCGCGGGCCTTGGCGACATTGTCCTCGGCGCTTTGCTCGCCGACCCATTCGGCGAGTTCGGCGAGCCCTTCGATGAAATCCTGGCGCGCGGTGAAGCCGAGCCGTTCCTCGGCGAGGCCGGTGTCGCAGAAGCAGTGGCGGATGTCGCCGATCCGCGCCTTGCCGACGATCTCCGGGCGGATGTCGTTCTTGTTCATCGCCTTGGCCAAAGCCTCGGCGACCTGCGTCACCGACCGGTCGTGGCCCGAGCCGATGTTGAAGGTCTGGTCGACCGCCTCGGGCAGGACCAACGCGTCGGCGAAGGCGCGCGCGACGTCGCTGACGTGGACGAAGTCGCGGCGCTGCTCGCCATCCTCGAAGATCATCGGCTGCTGGCCGTTGAGCAGGCGCGAGGCGAAGATCGCGAGCACGCCGGTATAGGGATTGGAGAGCGCCTGCCCCGGGCCATAGACGTTGAACAGGCGCAGGCAGACGCCCTCGATCCCATAAGGCTTGGCCATGATATGGGTGGTGCGCTCCTGCACGTATTTGTTGAGCGCGTAGATCGAGGCGAGGCTGGGCCGCTTCCATTCGGGCGTCGCCACCGGGGTGAGCGGGCGGCCCTGCGCGTCGAGCGGGTCCCAATTGGCCATGCCGTCGCGGACCGCGCCACGCTCGGCATTCTCGACCGTGTTGCCGTCGGCGTCGCGATAGAGGCCCTCGCCGTAGATCGACATCGACGAGGCGGTGACGACGCGGCGGACCGGCCGGTCGATCAATTTCTCGAACAGCACCGCGGTGCCGACGTCGTTGGTCGAGGTGTAGCGTTCGACCTCGTACATCGACTGGCCGACGCCGACCTCGGCGGCAAGGTGGATGACGCTGTCGACACCGACGAGCGCGCGGGCGACCGCGTCGCCGTCACGGAGGTCGGCGCGGATCAGTTCGACCTCGTCGTTGAGCAGCGGCGGCCGCTCGACGTCGCCGTGGACCTGCGGGATCAGACTGTCGAGGACGCGGACGCGATGGCCGCGGCGGAGCAGTTCGTCGCCGACGAAGCGACCGATGAAACCGGCGCCACCGGTGATCAGGACGGTCTCGCTCACGCCGTCTTGATCCGCATCAACGACAGGACGGGGGTGGTGGTGTCTGTTCGTGGCATCCGTCGCCCGCCCCTTTTCCATGAACGTATGCTGGAGCGATGGAACGAAGGTTCTTCTTCTTTGTTCCTAATGGGTTAGCTCACAATCTTGTTGATCGATATCAACACGAGCCGGGCGCCGAGGCAGTGAGGCGAGGCAGACGGACGACAGCATGGCAGCGACGGCGACGTTCCTTCTGATCCGGCATGCCGCGCATATCCATCTCGACCGTCGCCTGTCCGGGCGGATGGACGGCGTGCCGTTGAGCGAGGCGGGCCGGGCGCAGGCGGCGGCGCTGGCGCGGGGATTGGCGGCGCGCCTGACGGACGAGCCGATCGACAAGATCGTCTGCAGTCCGCTGGAGCGGACGCGCGAGACCGCCGAGGCGATCGCCGCCGCCTGCCACCTGCCCGCCCCCGAGCCCGTCGAGGCGCTGGTCGAGATCGACATGGGCGAGTGGACCGGCGCGGCGTTCGGGGAGCTGCACGGACCGGCGTGGGACGCGTGGAACGCCGAACGCGGCACCGCGCGCATCCCCGGCGGCGAGACGATGGCGGAGGCGCAGGCGCGGATCATCGGCTGGCTGACGCAGACCGCCGCAGCGCAGACCGAGGACGGCAACGGGGCGTGCATCGCGCTGGTCAGCCATTCCGACATGATCCGTGGCGCGGTTGCCTTCGCGCTCGACCTGCCGCTCGACCATCTGCTGCGTTTCGACATCGGCCCCGCCTCGGTCAGCCGGATCGTGGTCGGCGACTGGGGCGCGCGGCTGCTCAGCCTCAACGAAAGACTGGCAGCATGACGCCCGAAACCCTGCGTGCCGAAGTGGCGCGGCTCGCGCCGTGGTTCCACAACATCGATCTCGGCCACGGCATCCACACCGCGCCCGATCATTTCCTCGGCGACTATCCGCGCTTCAAGTTCGCGCGCTTCGCCGATGCGCTGCCCGCCGACCTCACCGGCAAGTCGGTGCTCGACATCGGCTGCAACGCCGGTTTCTATTCGGTCGAGATGAAGCGGCGCGGCGCCGACCGGGTGCTGGGGATCGACAGCGACGACCGCTATCTGGCGCAGGCGCGGCTCGCCGCGGCGGCCCTGGGGCAAGGCGGGATCGAATTCCGCAACCTCTCCGTCTACGACGTGGGCGCGCTCGGCGAGCGGTTCGACCTCGTGATCTTCATGGGGGTGCTGTATCACCTGCGCCATCCGCTGCTGGCCCTCGACCTGATCCGCGAGCATGTCGCGGGCGACCTGATGCTGTTCCAGACGATGCAGCAAGGCAGCCCGGCGGTCTATCCGGTGCCCGAGGATCATCCCTTCCACATGCCCGGCACGCACGTGCCACCGCCGTTCTTCGACGAGCCGGGCTATCCCAAATTGCATTTCATCGAACGCGAATTCGCGCACGACTGGACGAACTGGTGGGCGCCCAATGCCGCGGCGAGCGCGGCGATGCTGCGCGCGGCGGGCTTCGCGATCCTGGAGCAGCCGGAAAGCGAGGTCTATCTCTGTCGGGTCGCGCCGGTGCCTTATGGCGAATACGGGCCGGCAGCGGTCTATCCGAACAGGGGGAATGACGCATGATCGACGCGGCGATGATCTGGAACGAGCCCAACAACAAATCGCATTGGGACCCGGAGGTCGATCCCGACTGGTCGATCTTCGCCGATACGGTGATCCGCGCCGGCACCGCGATCCACGCGGTCAATCCGGCGGTGACGCGGGTGCTCGGCGGGATGAGCCCGATCGATCCCGAATGGGTCAAACGGATGCGCGGCCATGGCGCGCTCGACGCGGTCGACGTGGTCGCGGTGCACGGCTTCCCGCTCGACTGGAACCTGTGGCCGATCCACGCCTGGCCCGACAAGATCGCCGAGATCGAGGCGGTGGTGCCCGACAAGCCGATCTGGGCGACCGAGGTCGGCGTCGGCAGCTTCGGCGCCGAGGAGGTGCAGCAATTCGGCGTGCGCCGCACCGCCGAACTGCTGCTCGACCGGGTGCCGCGGGTGTTCTGGTATTCGCTCTTCGACCTGCCGCAGAGCTGGGGCGCGACGACGCGGCACCGCGAGGCGGAGGGGTCGAGCTATTACCGGCATTTCTACATGGGACTGATCCGCGAGGACGGCACGGCCAAGCCGAGCCTCGACGATTATGCCGCGGTGGCGGACCGGATGGGGCTGATGCAATGGTTCCACTATCAGGACCCGCGGCTCGACGAGGCGGTGGCGTGGATGAAGCGGCTCGGCACCAAGCGACTGCGCACCGGGCTGAGCTGGGCGGACAGTTTCCGGCCCGACGCGATCGACTGGTTCGACCGGCAGATGGCGGCGCTCGCCGATTTCGAGGTGACGGTGACCTTCTGCTTCACCCCCGAGCATCTCGGCGTGCAGCCGCATCACAGCAGCGCGGCGCGCGATCCGCAGCAATTCGCCGATTTCTGCGCGTGGATGATCGACCGCTATGCGCCCGCCACGGTGGCGACGCCGCAGACCGCGGTGGCATGAGCCCGGTCGGTGCGCGCCTAGTCGGCGGGCCGGTCGTCGAGCGCGTCGAGCACGCGGCCGGGTTCGACGTCGCGCTCGATCTCCCGATCCTCGTCGTGGACCGGAACGTCGAGCCGCGCGGCGATCCGGCCGAGCAGGACGGCGACGCGGGTCAGTTCGTGCTCGGTGAGCAGGTTGATATGCAAATCGAGATCGGCGCGGCGATCCGCCGCGGCGGCCATCCGGTTCTGGCTGATGAGCACGAAGGTGGACAGGAAGATCGCTTCCACCGAGGCCTCGGACGCGAGAATGACGAAGGTCGGGTCGAAGCGCGGCACGCCGGGGATCCAGCCGATGTTGGCGAGGATCCACAGGCCGTAGACCACGAGATGCAGCACGACGAAGGTCATCGATCCGGTGAAGCGCGTGATCCGCTCGGCGATACGCGCCGACACGGGCGCGGCGCGGCGCTCGGCACGCTCGCGGGTGGCAAGAGCGGCGATGTTGTCGCGCAGCGTGGATTGCATGCCGGCGTCGATCATGGAGGTCACAAATGATGGCAGATCAATTGGTTGCAGGGACGATGCAGGCCGCGATCCTCGCTGCGCCGGGGCGGATCGAGGTCACCGGCGCGCCGCTGCCCAAGCCCGGCGCGGGCGAGGTGCGGTTGAAGCTGGAGGGGTGCGGCGTGTGCGCGTCGAACCTCGAACCCTGGGCGGGCCTGCCGTGGATGACCTATCCGGGCGAGGCGGGCGGGCTGGGCCATGAAGGCTGGGGGCGGATCGACGCGGTCGGCGACGGCGTGACGACGCTGGCGGTGGGGGATCGCGTCGCCGCCCTCTCCTATCGCTCGTTCGCCGATTACGACGTGGCGGCGGCCGACAGGGTCGCCAAACTGCCCGCGGCGCTCGACGGCCAGCCGTTTCCGGGTGAGCCGCTGGGCTGCGCGTTCAACATCTTCCGGCGCAGCGACATCCGCGCCGGGCAGACGGTGGCGATCATCGGCATCGGCTTTCTCGGCGCGGTGCTGACCAAGCTCGCGAGCGATGCCGGTGCGCGGGTGATCGCGATCTCGCGGCGGCAGGAGAGCCTCGACCTCGCGACGCATTACGGCGCCGCCGAGACGATCGCGATGCACGATCACTGGCAGATCATCGAGCGGGTCAAGGCGCTGACCGGCGAGGCGATGTACGAGCGGGTGATCGAGGCGGTCGGCAAGCAATGGCCGCTCGACCTCGCCACCGCGCTGATCGGGTTCGGCGGGCGGCTGGTGGTGGCGGGCTATCACCAGGACGGGCCGCGGCAGGTCAACATGCAGGAGTGGAACTGGAAGGGCATCGACGTCATCAACGCGCACGAGCGCGATCCCGCGGTGCAGATGCGCGGCCTGCACGAGGCGATCGACGCGGTGGCGAGCGGGCGGCTCGATCCGGCGCCGCTGTACACGCACCGGTTTCCGCTGGCGCGGCTGGACGAGGCGCTGGACGCGACGCGCGACAAGCCGGCGGGGTTCGTGAAGGCGTTGGTGGAGCTGGGGTGAGGTTTTGCGCCCTTATTCCTGCCCTGTGCGGGCGGGGCTATTGCATATGAAGATTTGTGTGAGCCCGCCGTGATCGACACCCACCTCGTCACCCCGGACTTGTTCCGGGGTCCACTCCGCGGCGAGGAGATAGGCATGGTTCGACACCGTTCTCCTGCGGCCCGGTGGACCCCGGAACAAGTCCGGGGTGACGAAGAGAATTTGGAAGCGGCTCGATCCTCATCGCCGCAGCCATATGTCATAGCCCCGGCCCGCCAGGGGGAGGTGGCAGCACTTGGTGGTGACGGAGGGGGCGGAAAGGCGGGAGCTTCGCAACGAAGCGCTGCTTTCCGAAGGCATGGCGCCTCCACCCGGGGGCAGGACAGGGAAAACGATGAGCAGACCGCGCGTGGGATTTCTGGGGACCGGATGGATCGGGCGGCATCGTATGGAGGCGATGGTCGCGACCGGGGCGATCGACGTCGCCGCGATCTGCGACCCCGCCGACGCGTGCCTGCGTGACGCTGCGACCCTGGCGCCTGCGGCGACCGTCGTTCCGTCGCTCGAGGCGATGCTGGCACTGGGGCTCGACGGAGTGGTGATCGCGACGCCGTCGGCACTCCACGCCGATCAGGCGATCGCCGCGCTGCGCGCCGGCGCGGCGGTGTTCTGCCAGAAACCGCTCGGCCGCTCGGCGCCGGAGACGCAAGGCGTGATCGCGGCGGCGCGCGACGCCGACCGGCTGCTCGGCGTCGACCTGTCCTATCGCCATACCGAGGCGATGCGGGCGATCGCCGCGCTGGTCCGCGACGGCACGCTCGGCGAGATCTTCGCGGTCGATCTGACCTTCCACAACGCCTATGGCCCGGGCAAGCCGTGGTTCTTCGATCCGGCGCAGTCGGGCGGCGGCTGCGTGATCGACCTCGGCGTGCACCTCGTCGATCTCGCCTTATGGACGCTGGACTTTCCCGTGGTCGGCGACGTCGAGGCGGTGCTGCGCGCCGGCGGGCGGCCGCTGCGCCCCGGCGAGGTCGAGGATCATGCCACCGCGCGCTTCGACGCCGGCGGCGCCTCGGTGCGGCTCGCCTGTTCGTGGACCCTGCATGCCGGGCGCGATGCGGTGATCGAGGTCGCTTTCTACGGCACGAGGGGCGGCGCGGCGCTGCGCAACGTCGCCGGCTCCTTCTATGACTTCACGGCGCAGCATTTCACCGGTACGCACGCGACCACGCTGACCGCGCCACCCGATGCCTGGGGTGCACGGTCGGCTGCCGTCTGGGCGGAGCAGCTCGCTGCCTCGCCCGCATTCGATCCAGCCGCGACGCTGTTCGCGCGCAGCGCCGAGGTGCTCGACCGCATCTATGGCCGTTAACGGGACTTAGCGCACGACCATGGGCGAACCAGCCACTTCATCGTCAGGGGTGTTCGAGCCCGGCCGCAACGTATGGCGGGTGGCCCGCGCCGAGCGGCTGTCGGTGATCGTCGATGCCGATCGCTATTTCGGTGTCGCGCGCGAGGCGTTCGCGCAGGCGAAGCGGCGGATCATGCTGGTCGGCTGGGATTTCGACGCGCGCATCCGGCTGGTCGGCAGCACCGGAACCACCGAAGGACCGGAGACGGTCGGCGACTTCCTCTACTGGCTGGTCGAGCGCAATCCCGAGCTGGAGCTGTACCTGCTGCGCTGGGACGTCGGCGCGATGAAGTCGGTGTTCCGCGGCAAGACGATGTTCACCGTGCTGAAATGGGCGCGCCATCCGCGCATCCACGTCAAGCTCGACCACCACCATCCGACCGCCTCGTCGCATCACCAGAAACTGGTCTCGATCGACGATTGCCTCGCCTTCTGCGGCGGCATCGACATGACCGCCGAGCGCTGGGACACGCGCGCGCACCGCGACGACGATCCCGGCCGCAAGCTGCCGGGGGGCAAGCCGTACAAGCCGTGGCACGACGCGACCACCGCGATCACCGGTCCGGCGGCGGCGGCGCTCGGCGAATTGTGCCGGCAGCGCTGGAAACTGGCGACGGGGGTGATGCTGCCGCCGGTCGCGAGCGAGGGCAGCTGCTGGCCGGCGTCGCTCGAAGCGACCTTCGAGGGCGTCGACCTCGGCATCGCGCGCAGCCAGCCGGAGATGCCGGACGAGGCGCCGGTGACCGAGATCGAGGCGCTGTTCCTCGACCAGATCCGCAGCGCGCGCCGCCACATCTATTGCGAGAGCCAGTATTTCGCCTCACGCCGGATCGCCGAGGCGATCGCGGCGCGGCTGGACGAGGCGGACGGGCCGGAGATCGTCATCGTCAATCCGCTGACCGCGCAAGGCTGGCTCGAGCCGCTGGCGATGGACACCGCGCGCGCACGGCTGGTCGAGACGCTGCGGCGGCGTGACACGCACGGGCGGCTGCGGCTGTACCATCCGTTCACCCGCGGCGGGACGGCGATCTATTGCCACGCCAAGATCACCATCGTCGACGACCGGCAGCTGCGCGTCGGCTCGGCGAACATCAACAACCGCTCGCTGCGGCTCGACACCGAATGCGACGTGGTGCTCGACGCCGCGCGGCATCCGGACGACGGGCTGGAGGCGAAGATCGTCGCGGTGCGCAACGACCTGATCGCCGAGCATCTCGACGTGCCGGCGGAGCGCGTCGGCCAGTTGATCGAGCAGACGGGGTCGCTGATCGAGACGATCGAGCGGCTGCGCGGGCCGGGCCGCTCGCTCAGGCCCTATACGGTGCCGGATCTGGACGGCGTCGAGAAATGGCTGGCGGACAATGAGGTGCTCGACCCCGAGGGGCCGGGCGAGATGTTCGAGTCGGTGACGCATCGCGGGCTGTTCCGCGGCCGGCTGCGGCGGGTGCGCTAGGGGGATTCCACGCCCCCCAATGTGTGACAAACGATGAAATGCTGCGGGTGCCCGGGGCGTCCGGGCACCCGCTGCGTCAGAAGCCCCCCGACAAAGTGAAGAACGCCATCCGTGGTGGCTGGGCGTAGGTGTTGTAGGTCTTGACGACGCCGACGCCGGCGATCTCGTAGATGCCGCGGCGGGCGGTCAGGTTGGTGATATTGACCGCGAACCGCAGGTTGTGGAGCCCCGCGACGACGTCCTGCGGCAGCGTGTAGGCGGCTTGCAGGTTGAGCAGGAACCGCCCCGGCACCGACTGGTCGTTGGTGTAGGTCGCGAAGCGCGGGCCGACGTAATCGCCGATCACCTGCGTCTCGAACGGGCCCGAGTTGAGCGTCAGCACGGTCTTGTTCAGCCAGCGCGCGACGTTGGGCACGTCCTTGCCGGCGGTCGCGATGACGCTGCTGCCGCTCTTGTAATCGTCAGCGTAGCGCGAGCGATTGTACGACAGCGCATTGTAGAGCGATACCGACGGGCCGAAGCGCAACGTCGCCGCCGCGTCGATGCCGTTGGTGCGCACGGCGCCGACGTTCTGAAGGATGCTCGCCCCGCCCAGCACCGAGCCGATCACCTGCGTCGAGCTGATCTGCAACAGCCGGTTGCTGAAATCGACGTGATAGGCGCTGATCTGTCCCTCGATCGCCGTCAGCGGGCCGGCATCGACGTGATGCCGGGCGCGCACGCCGGCTTCGTAGGTCCACGAGCTTTCCGGCTGGGTGTTCTTCCTGATCGCGTCGAACAGGTCCTGGCTGCCGACGTTATAGGGCGACAGGCCGCCGGCGATCGACGCCTGGAACTGGCGGACGTTCTGCTGGATATGGCCGAAGAGCTGATCGTCGGGCGTCACGTCCCACACCGCGCCGATCGCCGGCAGGAACCATTTGCGCGTGTTGAGCTGCCCTTCGGGATAGCGCGTCGACGTGCCGCCGGGCAGCGGCATGGCGTTCGGCAGCGGCTGGACGAGGACGCGGCCATTGGCGAATTGCAGGCTCGACTTGAAGCCGCCCTCGATCGTCAGCGTCGGCGTGACGTGCCAGCGATCCTGCAAATGCAGCTGGACGACGTCGTAGCTCGTGACGCTGGCATATTGCGTCAGCTTCAGCAGCGCCGGGTCGGCCCATTCATAGGGCGACGGCGGCGGCGCATCGACCGGCACCGCATACCAATTGCGAAAGATCGTATTCCGATTGTGCTCGTACCAGCCGCCGAGGCCGATCTCGTGATCGCCGGCGGTGATCGCCAGCGACGAGAGCACGCCCTTGCGATCGATGCCATATTCGGTCGTGCGCAGCGCATAGCCCGAATTGCCGAAGACCGATTTCAGGTTCTGGCCGGGGAAATAGACGGAGAACAGCGCCGGCAGCCCCGCCGCCGACACCGGTCCGACGATCTGCCCCTGCCCCTCGTCGTGATGGCCGTAGACCTGATTGCTGAAGGTGACGGCATCGCTGAAGCGATAGTCGTACTTGACGTAGAACAGGTAATCGGTGCGCTGCGCGTCGCCGTAATAATTGGCGTAATTGTTGGGGTTGTTCGCCGGCGGCTTGCCGTTCGCGTCGACGTAGCGCAGCGCCGCTTGCCAATCGGGATACAGCAACGAGCGGTAATAGGGCTCCAGCCCGCCAACATTGTGCGCGACCGAATCCTGATTGGGCTCGGCCTTGTCGGACAGCGCGGCATAGCCGGTCAGCGTGCCGTGTTCGCCCTTGTGGACGAATTTGGCGTTGGCCTGCCAGCCGCCCTGTCTGGCGGGGAATTCCCAGGCGCGCGCCTTCTGGCGGACGATCGAGAGATAGCCGCTGTTGGTGCCGCCGAACGCCTCGGCATTGCCGCTGTCGACGCGCAGATAGGTGCGTTGCGCGTCATAGCTGCCGAGCGTCTGCGCGAAGCGCAGGCCGGCGCGCGTGGTCGGCTGGCTGGTATAGGTCTCGAGCCCGCCGCCGAGGTTGCTCGCCGAGGCGGTGGCGAGATCGGCGGCGCCCGAGGTCAGGCGGACCGAGCCGACATCCTCGCTGATCACCGCGCGCTGCGGCGACAGGCCGTTGTAATTGCCGTAGGACTGGTCGCCGAGCGGCACGCCGTCGAGGGTGAAGCCGAGCTGGTTCTGGTTGAAGCCGTGGACGATCAGCGAGATGTTCTGTTCGTTGTTGCCCCACGGATCGGCGGTCTCGAACTGGACGCCGGGCAGCGTCTGGATCGCCTTGACCGGGTTCACGCCGGGCAGCACCTTCTGCATCTCGGCACCGTCGATCGTCACCGCCGAGCGCGTGGTGCGTGCGGCAGTGACGACGACCACGCCGTCCTGATCGTCCCCCTGCGCCGCGGCGGCGGGCGCGGCGGCATCCGACGCCGTCTGCGCCGTCTGCGCCGCGGCGGCGGAGGCCTGACCGAGCGCGGCGATGGAGACGGCGAGCAACAACGCGCCGCGGCGATGGCGCGCGGCGATGAACGGCAATGACATGACTTTCCCCAATGCGACCGCACGACCGCGGTCGACCGTGCGGTTAGGGGCAGGGTGTGACGCTTCGGCGTCGTTTTGATTGCGGTATCAAGTTTCTCGCAAACGTTTGTGTTGAAGCGATACGGATCACGCCATCGTGTGGCGATCGCGCAACACGGTCGCGCGGTGGCCGACCGTGCCGCGGGCGTTCCGCGCCTTGATGCCGTCGACCATGATCCATTCGTTGGTGACGCGATCGGCGGCGACGGTCATCGCCATATAGCCGCGGCGCGACGTGTCGCACCATTTCAGCTCGGGATTGGCGCGGACGAGCGCGGCGGCGACCTGCGCGGGATCGGTGCCGACGCTGCTCTCGAATCCGGGCGAGGTGACGCTGTGGCCGGCGAATTCGACCGCGGCGGGGCGGCCGTCCTGGACGAGGTCGTAGGCCCAGGCGTTGTGGCTGTCGCCCGAGATCAGCACGGTGTTGCCGCCGATCTGCTGCTCCGACTTGAGGAAGCGCGCGCGGGCGGCGGGATAGCCGCCCCAATTGTCGTAATTGAACGGCAGGCCCAGCGCGCCGGCGGCGACGCCGGCCTGAATGTAGCCGCGTGCCTCCGGTTTCATCGCGGTGAGCCAGCCCTGCGTTTCCGGCGGCATCACCGTGGCGCCCATGATCGTGCCGAAGCCGACGATCTGCCACGGCCGGCCGCTGCGCACCGAGGCGCGCATCGCGTGGCTCAGCCATACCTCCTGCTGGCTGCCCATCATCGTCACCGCCGGGTCCTGCCACGGACCGTCGCGGAACGCCTTGAGCGCGGCGACGGGGTCGGCGGCGCGGAACAGCGGCGCCACGTCGGGCTGGCGGGTACGCGCGAGCAGCCGCGTCTCGGTGCGGAACAGCGTCGCGAGGCCGCCGATGTCATAGGCCTTCCACGGCTCATCCGAGACCGGCATCCATTCGCGATAGGCCTGGATCGAGGCGGCGCGGCGGGCATTCCAGTCGCCCTCGGTCTCGGGCGTGTGGTTCTCGGCGCCGCCCTCCCAACTGTCGTTGGCGCTCTCGTGATCGTCCCATTGCACGATCATCGGCATGGCGCGGTGCAGCGCCTGGAGATCGGGGTCGGCGCGGTAGCTGCCGTAGCGCAGGCGATAATCGGCGAGGTGGATGATCTCGCTCTGCGGTGCGGGCGTGCGGCCGGGGACGGCGTCGGCGGGCAGCGGATAATGCGCCGGCGCATATTCGTAGAGATAATCGCCGAGATGGATGGCGCAGTCGAAGCCACCCTGCGCGACGGCGTGCGCATACGCGTTGAACCAGCCGAAGCCGATGTTCGAGCAGGAGAAGATCGCGGCGCGCCAGGTCTTCATGCCGTCTTCGGGCAGCGTCGCGGTGCGGCCGACCGGCGAGTGGCTGCCGTCCGGCGCGACGAAACGGTAATGATAGCTGCGGCCGGGCTGGAGGCCATCGACGGTGATCTTGGCGGTATGGTCGCGCCACGGGCCGGTGATCTGCGCGCCGCCGGTGACGACGCGGGCGAAGTCGGGGGTCTCCGCGACCTCGACGCGCAGTTCGACGGGGCCGCCGTCGGCGGGAACGTAGCGGGTCCACAGCAGCACCGAATCGGCGGCGGGCTCGCCGCTCGCCACCGCATGGGTGAAGCCGCGGGCGTTGCCCAGTGCCTGGAGCGCGAGCGCGCCGCCGGGCAGCGCGGTGGCGCCCAGCCCGATCATGGCGGTCTTCATCAGCATGCGGCGATCGAGAATCATGATGGTGCTCCGGTGACGTTGCGCCGCCCATGCAATGCGATTGTGAAACGTGCGCGACGCCTGCCGCGCCATAACATGAGCCTTGCGATTAGTTAGCTACCTATCTATCTGCGCCGGGTGACCCGTCCTACCCCTGCCCAGATGCGCGCCTTTTCGGCGCACCTCGTGCCGCTCGGCCGTCGCTATCGGCGCGCGCTCGACGACGGTCTCGCCGGCCTGTCGCTGTCGCATACGCCGGCGCTGGCGGTGATGCTGATCGGCCGCGCCGCCGAAGGGCTGCGCCAAGGGGCACTCGCCGACCAGCTCGGCGTCGAAGCGCCGTCGGTGGTGCCGCTGATCGACCAGCTCGAACGCAGCGGCCTCGTCGAACGGCGCGTCGATAGCACCGACAAGCGCGCGCGCCTGCTCCACCTCACCGCCGCGGGCACGACGCTCGCCGCGCAGGTCGAAGCGCGTACCGCGGAGATCCGCCAGACGTTGCTCGCCTGTATCGAGGCGGAGGAGCTGGTGGTCGCGACGCGGGTGCTCGACCGGCTCCATGCGACGATGACGCGCCTCGACGAACAGGGCTGAGCGGCGGCGATGCGGATCGGGCTGCGCGAGACGGTGTTCTCGGTCAATTGCTTCGCGGCGGCGATGCTGGCGCTGTTCGTGTCCTTCTCGCTCGGGCTGGAACGGCCGTTCTGGGCGATGGCGACGGTCTATATCACCAGCCAGCCGCTGAGCGGCGCGGTGCGGTCGAAGGCGGTGTTCCGGCTCGCCGGCACCGCGGTCGGCGGGATCGTCACCGTGCTGCTGGTGCCGGCGCTGGTCAACGCGCCGGTGCTGCTGTCGCTGGCGCTCGCTTCGTGGGTGGCGCTGTGCCAGTTCGTCTCGCTGCTCGACCGGACGCCGCGATCCTATCTGTTCATGCTGGCGGGCTATACCGCGGCACTGATCGGCTTTCCGTCGGTGACGCATCCCGAGGCGATCTTCGACACCGCGGTGCTGCGCGTGCAGGAGATCGGCATCGGCGTGCTCTGCGCCGCGTTCATCCATGCGGTGATATGGCCGCGCAGCGTCAGCCAGGTGTTCGGCGGCCGCGTCGCCGGGGTGCTGGCGGAGGCGGAGGCGTGGATCGCCGATGTGTTAGCCGCCGCGCCGGTGGCGAGCAACGGGCGCGAGCGGCGCAAGCTTGCCGGCGACATCACCGACCTGCACGTCACCGCGACGCATATCCCATTCGACACCGCGCGCATCCGCCCGACGCGCGCGCTGCTGACCGGGATGCAGGACCGGCTGGTGCTGCTGATCCCGCTGGTTTCCGCGGTCGAGGACCGCTGGCGCAGCCTGATCGCCGCCGGGCCGCTGCCCGCGCCGCTGGCCGATGCGGTGGCGACGGTGCGCGACTGGGTGACGACCCCCGCCCTGCCCGCCGCGCCGGTGATCGCCACGCTCCGGACCGCGCGCGAGGCGGTGGCGGCGGACGGCTGGCGCGACCTGCTTGCGCTCAACCTGCTCGCCCGGCTGGAGGAGCTGGTCCTCGCTTTGGCCGAGGCGCGGACGCTGGTCGCGGCGGTCGCCGATCCCGCGGGCCGTCCGCCGCCCGCGGTCGGCGCCGTTGCCGCACGGCCGCTGCATCGCGATTACGGGCTGGCACTGCTGTCCGCGACCGCGACGCTGCTGACCGTGCTCGGCTGCTGCCTGTTCTGGATCGCCACCGGCTGGCCGGAGGGGGCGGTCGCGGCGATGATCGCGGCGGTGGTCTGCTGCTTCTTCGCGACGCTGGACGATCCGGTGCCGGCGCAGCGCGGCTTCCTGCTGTGGACGATTGCGTCGCTGCCGCTCGCCGCGCTCTATCTGTTCGCGATCCTGCCGGCGATCGACGGCTTCGCGATGCTGACGCTGGCGATGGCACCGCCGCTGCTCGCGATGGGCGCGGTGATGGCGAACCCGAGCTGGTACGGGCGGATGGTGCCGATGATGCTCGGCTTTGCGGGCGGGCTGGCGCTGACCAACAGCTTCACCGTCGACGCCGCGAGCTTCTTCAACGCCAATGTCGCGCAGATCATCGGCATCGCCGCGGCGATGGTAATGACGCGGCTGATCCGCAGCATCGGCGCCGGCACTGCGATCCGCCGGCTGCGCCGCGCCGGCTGGCGCGACCTCGCCGCGCTCGCCGAACACCCGGCGGACCCGGCGGTGGCGCAGATCGCGGCGTGGCGCAGCCGCATGCTCGACCGCGTCGGCCTGCTCGCCAGCCGCATCGGCGAGGTGGAGGACGAGGAGCGCGATGCCGCCGCCGCGACGCTGCGCGAATTGCGCATGGGGCTGAGCATCGCGCAGATCGCGCCCGTCGCCGACCATGCCGCGCTGCGCGCCGCGCTGGCCCGCCACTTCCGCACGCTGGCGAGCGGCGACGATGTCGCGCCCCCGGCCGAGCTGCTCGACCGGATCGACGGCGCGATCGCCGCCGGCCGCACGATCGCCGATCCCGAGGAACGGCGCGGGCAATTGGTCAATCTCGTCGGATTGCGGCGCAACGTCTTCCCCGCCGCGCCCGACTGGCACGAAGCGCAGGCGGCGGCATGACCGCCGACCTGGATATCGGCGGCGTGTTCGTCCACCCGCTGCTGCTCGCCGCGATCCTCGCCTTCGTGCTGGCGGAGGCGATCGGCTGGGCGCTGGCGCGGGCGCGGCTGTACCGTTTCGTCTGGCATCGCGGCCTGTTCGACGTCGCGCTGACCATCGTCCTGTGGGCCGGGATCGCCGGCCTGATCACCGGCGGCGACCCCGCCGCGGCTCTTTTCAGCTAGAAAGACCATGACTCCACATCCTTCCCTGCGCGTCGTCCTGCGGATCGGCGTCACGCTCGCCGTCGTGCTGCTTGCGGTGGTCGCCGGTCGCCGGCTCTGGGCGCATTACGAGACCGAGCCGTGGACGCGCGACGGCCGCGTCCGCGCCGATATCGTCCAGGTCGCGCCCGACGTCTCCGGCCTCGTCACCGAGGTGCTGGTCCGCGACAACCAGCCGGTCGCGGCGGGGACGCCGCTGTTCCGCGTCGACCGGCCGCGCTACCGCCTGGCGGTGGCGCAGGCGGCGGCGGCGGTGGCGGCGCAGCGGGTGCAACTGGCGCAGGCGCGGCGCGAGGCGCAGCGCAACCGCACGCTCGGCGACCTCGTCGCGGGCGAGGTGCGCGAACAGGGCGACGCCAAGGTGGCGCAGCTCGCCACCGCAGTGTCGCAGGCGCAGATCGCGTTGCAGACCGCGCAGCTCAACCTCGCCCGCACCGAGGTGCGCGCGAGCGTCGCCGGCACGGTCAGCAACCTCGATCTGCGGCCCGGCGACTATGCCACCGCCGGCCATCCCGAATTTGCGATCATCGACCGCGGCTCGCTGCACATCATCGGCTATTTCGAGGAGACCAAGCTGCCGCGCGTGCATGTCGGCGATCCCGTCCGCGTCCGGCTGATGGGGGACGATCAGGTCATCGCCGGCCATGTGCAGAGTATTGCCGGCGGCATCGAGGATCGCGATCGCAGCGCCGGCGCCAATTTGCTCGCCAACGTCAACCCGACCTTCAGCTGGGTGCGGCTGGCGCAGCGCATTCCGGTGCGGGTGGCGATCGACCGGCTGCCGCGCGACGAGATGCTGGTGGTCGGCCGTACCGCGACGGTCGAGGTGCTGCCGCGCGCCAGGCCGGTGGCGGCGGGAGCGCGGGCATGACGCGCCGCCTCGCGCTGCTGGCCGCCACGCTGCTCGCCGGCTGCACCACCGCCGGACCCGATTACCACCGGCCCGACGCCGCGGTGATCGCACGGCCGAGCGCCACGGCGCCGTTCGTCGGCGGCGACGAGGCGGCGTTCGCGGCGATGGCGCCGGTGCCCGACCGGTGGTGGCAGCTCTATCGCGATCCGCGGCTCGACCGGCTGGTCGAACAGGCGCTCGCCGCCAATACCGACCTGCGCGTCGCGACGGCGAATATCGCGCGCGCACAGGCGTCGCTAGACGTCGCCGAGGACGGCCGGCGCGTCCAGACGCAGGTGCAGGCGTCGCCCGGCTATGCGCAGCGTTCGGCGGAGGAGGAATTGCGGCCCGGCGCCGCTTTGCCCCGTTCGTTCGTCTATGCGGCGAGCGCGGCCATCTCCTATCAGCTCGATCTCGCCGGGCAGGTGCGCCGCGCGATCGAAGCGGCGGATGCCGATGTCGCCGCGACCCGCGCCGCCTATGACAGCGTCCGCATCACCGTCGCGGCGGACACCACCCGCGCCTATCTCGACGCCTGTTCGTCGGCGCGCGAGATCGGCGTCGCGCAACGGGCGCTCGATCTGCAGAGCCGGACGACGCGATTGACCGAGCGGCTGGTCCGTGCCGGGCGCAGCGGTTCGCTCGATGCGACGCGCTCGACGACGCAGGAGGCGCAGGTGCGCGCGACGATGCCGGCATTGCAGGCGGCGCAGCGGCTGGCGCTGTACCGGCTGGCGACGCTGACCGGCCGACCGCCCGCCGACTTCGACCGCGATGTCGCCGCCTGTACCGGCGAGCCGCATCTCGACCGGCCGATCCCGATCGGCGACGGGGCCGCCTTGCTGCGCCGCCGCCCCGACGTGCGCCGCGCCGAATGGGAGCTGCGCGCCGCGACCGCGCGGATCGGCGTCGCCACCGCCGATCTCTACCCGCGCATCGCGCTCGGCGCCTCGGTCGGTTCGGTCGGCCTTGCCGAGCGGGCATTGGGCAGCGACACGTTCAAATTCTCGCTCGGGCCGCTGATCAGCTGGCAATTCCCCAACCGGACGCGGGTGCGGGCGCGGATCGCCGCGGCGCAGGCGGAGAGCGATGCCGCTTATGCGCGGTTCGACGGCGCGGTGCTGACCGCGTTGCGCGAGACCGAAAGCGGTCTGACCGTCTACGCGCGCGATCTCGACCGGGTGGCGGCGCTGCGCGAGGCGAGCCGTCAGGCCGGCAAGGCGGCGCGCGACGCCGAGACGCTGTTCCGCGCCGGGCGAACCGGCTTCCTGCCGGTGCTCGACGCGCAGCGCACCGCGATCGGTGCCGAACAGACGCTCGCCGCGGCGGAAAGCCGGCTCGCCGCCGATCAGGTCCAGCTGTTCCTCGCGCTCGGCGGGGGCTGGCAGACGTGATCGCACGGGGTACGGACCGAACGCCGGCCTGCCTCGTTCCTGCTGCGACACGCCCCAGACAGGAATCCCGATGACCAACGATCCCCGCACCAGCGCCCCCACCCGCTTCCCCGACGAGCCGCAGCAGCCCGCCCCCGGCGTCGAGGCGAAGATGCGCAACCGTCCCGATCACGGCGAGGACAGCTATCGCGGCAAGGACCTGCTCGACGGCAAAGTGGCGCTGATCACCGGCGGCGATTCGGGCATCGGCAAGGCGGTGGCGATCGCCTATGCCCGCGAAGGCGCCGACGTCGCCATCTCCTATCTCGCCGACGAGCAGGTCGACGCCGAGGACACCAAGGCGTGGGTCGAGAAGGCGGGCAAGCGTTGCCTGCTGCTGCCCGGCGACATCCGCAGCGTCGCGCAGTGCACCGCCCTGGTCGACCAGACGGTGGCGGAGCTCGGCAAGCTCGACATCCTCGTCAACAATGCCGCCGCGCAGACGATCAACGAGGATATCGACAGCATCGACGATGCCGAGATGGAGGGTGCCTTCGCCGCCAACGTCTTCGCGATGATCCGCCTCGCCAAGGCGGCGGCGCCGCACCTCAAGCCGGGCTCCGCGATCGTCAACACGACGAGCATCCAGGCGAAGACCGCGACCGAGAACATGATCGTCTATGCGACCACCAAGGGTGCGATCAGCAGCCTGACGATCGGCCTGTCCAACCTGTTCGCGCCCAAGGGCATCCGCGTCAACGCGGTCGCGCCGGGGCCGGTGTGGACGCCGATCCAGCCGATCGCCAAGCCGAGCGACGAGCTGGAGACGCTGGGCGAATCGACCCCGCTCGGCCGCGCCGGCCAGCCGGGCGAACTCGCGCCGGCCTATGTGCTGCTCGCCTCGGACGAGGGCAGCTACATCACCGGGGCGATCGTGCCGGTGACCGGCGGCATGCCGATGTATTGAGCGTCAGTCCGGCGCGGGCGGCTCGACCGCCCGCGCCAGCGACGTCGCCAGCCAGCCGTGGCGCAGCGCCTCGGCATCGGCGTGCCCGGCGAACACCAGCCCGATGTCGCGGCTGAAATCGAAGCCGTCGAGATGCGCGAGCACCACGCCATCCTCGCGGAACCCCTCGGGCATGACGGTGACGCCGAGCCCGGCGCGGACGTAGCTCAACGCCTTGTCGTCGCTGGTCGTGCGCGCGGCGAACACCGGGCGGACGCCGCGGGTGGTGAAGAAGCGGCTGGTTTCGGGAAGCAATTCGCAATGGCGCCGGACGATCATCGGATCGTTGACGAGCTGTTCGGCGCGGATCACCGGCGTGCCGGCGAGCGGATGCGCCTGACCCAGCGCCAGCGCATAGCCCTCGCCGAGCAACTTCAGCCGCGCCTCGGGCGGGTCGCCGTCGCGCAGCAGCGTCAGCGCGAGGTCGATACGGCCGCGCGCGAGCCGCTCGCGCAGGTCGCGCTCCTTGCCCTCGACGATCTCGAGCCGGTCGCCGCCGGGGGCGCTGCGCTGATCGGCGAGCAGGCGTTCGATCCAGCGCCGCGGCGTCGTCACCAGCACGCCCAGCCGCAGCGTGCGCACCGGTGCGGTCTCCGCCACCGCCCGCTCCGCCTCGGCGAACCCGGCCTCGATCGCCCGGGCCGAGGCGACCAGCCGCGCGCCGGCGTCGGTCAGCGCGACGCGGCGGTTGGTGCGATCGAACAGGCTGCGGCCGAGTGTCTTCTCCAATTTGGCGATGCCGACCGACAGGGTCGGCTGCGAGACGTTGCACGCCGCCGCGGCGCGCGAGAAATTGCCGGTGTCGACCACCGACAGGAAATAGCGAAGATGGTAGCGATCGATCATAGACGGTTTCTATGATGTTCTTGCACGTCTTTCAATTTTCCATGTGACGGACGAGCGGCTACAAGGCCGCAAAAGACGGTGGAGAGACTGATGGCTGAACTGGACTTCGCGCTCGGCGAGATGGCCGACACGATCCGCGAGACGACGCGCCGCTTTGCGCTCGACCGGATCGAACCGATCGCCGCCGCGGTCGATGCCGAGGATCGCTTCGCGCGCGAATTGTGGCCGATGATGGGCGAGCTGGGCCTGCACGGCATCACCGTCGAGGAGGCGGATGGCGGGCTCGGCCTCGGCTATCTCGAACATCTTATCGCCTGCGAGGAGATCAGCCGCTCGTCCGCCGCGATCGGGCTGAGCTACGGCGCGCATTCCAATCTGTGCGTCAACCAGATCCGCCGCTGGGCCAATGCCGAGCAGAAGGCCAGATATCTGCCGAAGTTGATTTCCGGCGAGCATGTCGGCAGCCTCGCCATGTCGGAGGCGGGCGCGGGGTCGGACGTCGTCTCGATGAAGCTGCGCGCCGACAAGGTCGATGGCGGCTGGCAGCTCAACGGCACCAAATTCTGGATCACCAACGCCGCTTATGCGGACACGCTGGTCGTCTATGCCAAGACGATCCCCGATACCGGATCGAAGGGCATCACCGCCTTCCTGATCGAGAAGGATTTCGCCGGTTTTTCGATCGGGCAGAAGATCGACAAGCTCGGCATGCGCGGCTCGCCGACCGCCGAACTGGTGTTCGACGATTGCTTCGTCCCGGACGATCAGGTGATGGGGCCGCTCAACGGCGGCGTGAAGGTGCTGATGTCGGGGCTCGATTACGAGCGCGTCGTGCTGTCGGGCATCCAACTTGGCATCATGCAGGCGTGCCTTGACGTCGTCCTGCCCTATGTCCGCGAGCGCAAGCAGTTCGGCCGGCCGATCGGCGAGTTCCAGCTGATGCAGGCCAAGGTCGCCGACATGTATGTCGCGCTCAACTCGGCGCGGGCCTATGTCTACGCCGTCGCCAAGGCGTGCGACGCGGGCCGGACGACGCGCTTCGATGCGGCGGGCTGCATCCTGCTCGCCTCGGAAAGCGCGGTGAAGGTCGCCGGCGAGGCGATCCAGGCGCTGGGCGGCGCGGGCTATACGAAGGACTGGCCGGTCGAACGCTATTGGCGCGACGCCAAATTGCTTGATATCGGCGCCGGCACCAACGAGGTGCGCCGCATGCTGATCGGCCGCGAGCTGATCGGCCATGATGCGCCGCGCGCGCAATGACGGTGCTGCGTACCGCGATCGACGCGGCCTCCACCGACTTCGCCGCCAACGACGCGCACAATCGGGCGCTTGCCGAAACGCTGCGCGAGACGGTCGCGACCAGCGCGCTCGGCGGCTCCGACCAGCATCGCGCCCGCCACGTCGCGCGCGGCAAGCTGCTCCCGCGCGACCGCGTCGAGCGGCTGCTCGATCCCGGCTCGCCGTTCCTCGAGGTGGGCGCATTGGCGGCGAACGGCATGTATGGCGGCGATGCCCCCGGCGCGGGCATGATCGCCGGCATCGGCCGCGTCTCGGGCCGCGAATGCCTCATCATCGCCAACGACCCGACGGTGAAGGGCGGCGCCTATTTCCCGATGACGGTGAAGAAGCATCTGCGCGCGCAGGAGATCGCGCGCGAGAACCGGCTGCCGTGCATCTATCTGGTCGATTCGGGCGGCGCCAATCTGCCGCATCAGGCCGAGGTGTTCCCCGACCGCGATCATTTCGGCCGCATCTTCTTCAACCAGGCGCAGATGTCGGCGGAGGGGATCGCCCAGATCGCCTGCGTGATGGGCAGCTGCACCGCGGGCGGCGCCTATGTGCCCGCCATGTCCGACGAGACCGTCATCGTCCGCAACCAGGGGACGATCTTCCTCGCCGGCCCGCCGCTGGTCAAGGCGGCGACCGGCGAGGTCATCTCCGCGGAGGAGCTGGGCGGCGCCGACACGCATGCGCGCAAGTCGGGCGTCGTCGACCACGTCGCCGAGAATGACGAGCATGCGCTGCTGATCGTCCGCGATATCGTCGCGACGCTCAACCGGCCCAAGGCGGTCGATATCGAGATCGCCGCGCCGCGGGCGCCTAAGCTCGACCCGCAGGAGCTATACGGCATCGTGCCGCAGGACGTGCGCGCGCCCTATGACGTGCATGAGGTGATCGGGCGGATCGTCGACGGTTCGGACTTCCACGAGTTCAAGCCGTTGTACGGCACCACGCTCGTCTGCGGCTTCGCGCGCATCTGGGGCATGCCGGTGGCGATCCTCGCCAACAATGGCGTATTGTTCTCGGAAAGCGCCTTGAAGGGTGCGCATTTCATCGAGCTCGCCTGCCAGCGGCGCATCCCGTTGCTGTTCCTCCAGAACATTTCCGGCTTCATGGTTGGTGGGAAGTATGAGGCGGAAGGCATTGCGAAGAACGGCGCCAAGCTGGTGACCGCGGTCGCCACCGCCTCGGTGCCGAAGATCACCGTGCTGATCGGCGGCAGCTTCGGCGCGGGCAATTACGGCATGTGCGGGCGCGCTTATTCCCCGCGCTTCCTGTTTAGCTGGCCAAATGCGCGCATCTCGGTGATGGGCGGCGAACAGGCGGCGAGCGTGCTCGCCACCGTGCATCGCGACGCCGATGGGTGGACGCCCGAACAGGCGGAGGCGTTCAAGGCACCGATCCGCCAGAAATACGAGGACGAGGGCAACCCCTATTACGCCACCGCGCGGCTGTGGGACGACGGCATCATCGATCCCGTCCAGACCCGCGACGTGCTCGGCCTCGCCTTTTCCGTGGCGCTCAACGCGCCCATTCCCCAGTCGCCGTCCTTCGGCGTGTTCCGGATGTGATGGCCATGATCGAGAGCCTGCTCATCGCCAATCGCGGCGAAATCGCCCGCCGCATCATCCGCACCGCGCGGCGGCTCGGCATCCGCACGATCGCGGTCCATTCCGACGTCGATGCCGCCATGCCCTTCGTCCGCGAGGCGGATGCGGCGGTGTGCATAGGCACCGCGCTCGCCGCCGACAGCTATCTGCGGCAGGATCGCATCCTCGCCGCCGCGCGCGACACGGGCGCGGCGGCGATCCATCCCGGCTACGGCTTCCTGTCGGAGAATGCCGAATTCGCCGAGGCGGTGGTCGCCGCGGGCCTCGTCTGGGTCGGCGCGCCGCCCGCCAGCATCCGCGCGATGGGCCTCAAGGATGCCGCCAAGCAACGGATGATCGCCGCCGGCGTGCCCGTGACGCCGGGCTATCTCGGCGCCGACCAGTCGTCCGAACGCCTGCAGGCGGAGGCCGACGCGATCGGCTATCCGGTGCTCATCAAGGCGGTCGCCGGCGGCGGCGGCAAGGGCATGCGCAAGGTCGATGCGCGCGAGGATTTCGCCGAACTGCTCGCCAGTTGCCAGCGCGAGGCGGCCGCCTCGTTCGGTAACACGCAGGTGCTGATCGAAAAGTACATCCTCTCGCCGCGCCATATCGAGGTGCAGGTGTTCGGCGATACGCACGGGCAGGTCGTCCATCTGTTCGAGCGCGATTGCTCGCTCCAGCGCCGCCACCAGAAGGTGATCGAGGAGGCCCCCGCCCCCGGCATGGACGCCGCGACGCGCGCCGCGGTCTGCGATGCGGCGGTGCGGGCGGCGAAGGCGGTCGACTATGTTGGCGCCGGTACGATCGAGTTCATCGCCGATGGTTCGGACGGGCTGCGCGCCGATCGCATCTGGTTCATGGAGATGAACACGCGGTTGCAGGTCGAGCATCCCGTCACCGAGGCGATCACCGGGCAGGATCTGGTCGAATGGCAGCTTCGCGTCGCCTCGGGCCAGCCGCTGCCGCGCCGGCAGGACGAACTGTCGATCAACGGCTGGGCGATGGAGGCGCGGCTCTATGCGGAAAACCCGGCGAGCGGTTTCCTGCCTTCGACCGGACCGCTCGACCGGCTGCGCTTCCCTGCCGAGGTGCGCGTCGACAGCGGTGTCGAGGAAGGCGGCGCGGTGACGCCCTTCTACGACCCGATGATCGCCAAGCTGATCGTCCATGGCGGTTCGCGGCGAGAGGCGGCGGCGAAACTCGCCGCGGCGGCGCGTGGCACGCAGGTCTGGCCGGTGAAGACCAACGCCGCCTTTCTCGCGCGCGCGGCGGCGCATCCCGATTTCGTCGCGGGGCGCGTCGATACCGGCTTCATCGAACGCCATGCCGCCGACCTGATCCCGGCGGCGGAACCCTCCCCCGCGGTGCTCGGCGCCGCGGCGGCGGCGTTGCTGCCGGAGGGTGACGATCCGTGGGTGGCGCTGCGCGGCTTCCGCGCCAATCGTACCGCCGCAACCGCGATCGACGTCGAGCTCGGCGGCAAGCCTTATCGCGTCGAGCATCCCGTCGCCGGCGGGATCGTCGCCGATGGCGTGCTGTTCCTCGACGGCGAGGCGTGGCCGTTCGGCGCCCCTCGCGCCGATGCGATCGCCGGCGGCGGCGAAGGCGATGGCGCGATCCTGTCGCCGATGCCGGGCCGCGTCATCGCGGTGCTGGTCGCCGCAGGACAGGCCGTCGCGCGCGGCGAGCGGCTGCTCGTGCTGGAAGCGATGAAGATGGAACAGGCGCTGGTCGCGCCGTTCGACGGTGTCGTGGCGGAGCTCAAGGTCACGGAGGGCGCGCAGGTGCCCGAGGGGACGTTGCTCGCGCGGATCGCAGTGGAGGAGGTTTGATGGCAGGACGCAGCTTCGATGCGTGGCAGGTCGGCGACCGTATCGTCCACGACATCCGCCGCACGGTGACCGAGACGGACAATCTGCTGTTCTCGACGATGACGCACAATCCGCAGCCGCTCCACCTCGACGCCGAAGCAGCGCGGGCGAGCGAATTCGGTCAGATCCTCGTCAACGGCACCTTCACCTTCGCGCTGATGGTCGGCCTGTCGGTCGGCGACACGACGCTCGGCACGCTCGTCGCCAATCTCGGCTATGATAAGCTGGTGATGCCCAGGCCGGTGTTCCTCGGCGATACGTTGCGCGCCGAGACCGAGGTGGTCGAGCTGAAGGACAGCCGCTCGCGGCCCGACGCGGGCATCGTCACCTTCGCGCACCGCATGCTCAACCAGCGCGACGAGATCGTCTGCCAGTGCCTGCGTACCGCCCTGCTCAAACGGTCGGCGGCATGAGGCTGCGCTCGCTCCTGTTCGTGCCGGGCGACCGGCCGGAGCGGTTCGCCAAGGCGGCGGCGAGCGGCGCCGACGCGCTGATCCTCGATCTCGAGGATTCGGTGGCGGCCAGCGCCAAGACGGCGGCGCGCGAGGCGGTGGCGACGCACTTGCGCGAACCGCGCGGCGCGGTGCGGCTGTTCGTGCGGGTCAATCCGCTCGATACCGCATTATGCGCCGAGGATATCGCCGCGCTCCACGGCCTCGCCCCCGATGCGATCGTGCTGCCCAAGGCGGAGGGCGCACCCAGCGTCCGCGAGCTCGCGCAGCGGCTCGCCGCGGCCGGTATCGACGCGCCGATCCTGCCGATCGCCACCGAGACTCCGGCGGCGATCTTCGCGCTCGGCAGCTATGCGGCGGCGGGCGTGGCGCTCGCCGGGATCACGTGGGGGGCGGAGGATCTGCCCGCCGCGATCGGCGCCGCGACCAGCCGCGAGGACGACGGCCGCTACACGCCGCCCTATGAGATGGCGCGGTCGCTGACGCTGTTCGCGGCGCATGCCGCCGGGGTGGCGGCGATCGACACCGTCTATCCCGCCTTCCGCGACCTCGACGGCCTCGCCGCTTATGCGCGGCGCGCGGCGCGCGACGGCTTCACCGGGATGATGGCGATCCACCCGACACAGGTCGCCGCGATCAACGCCGCCTTCACCCCCAGCGCCGAACAGGTCGAGGCGGCGCAGCGCATCGTCGCCGCCTTCGCCGCGGCGCCCGACGCGGGGGCGTTGCAGGTCGACGGCCGGATGGTCGATGCGCCGCATCTCAAACAGGCGCGCCGCCTGCTCGACCGCGCCGAGCCGCCGCGATAGCCGCTCACCAGGCCGCCGACACGCCGAGACGCACGTTGCGCGGCCGCAAGGGCGTCACCTGATTGCGCGCGGTGAGGCCGAACGGATTGCCGAACGCGAAGCGATTGGCCGCCGCATCGGTGAGATTGTCGAGGCCGAGCGTCAGGTCGAGGTTACGCCAGCGCACGCCGGCCGAGGCACCGAAGGTGGTATAATCGCCCTGGCTGACGTCGAGCAGATCGCCGGTGCCGAGCACCGACCGCCCGACATAGTCGACCGTCGCGCCGACCCGCGGCGCGATGCTTCGCCCCTGCCCCCAGGCGTAGCTCAGCGCGGCATGACCCGCGAACGGCGGCGTCTCGGGCAACCGGCGATTGTCCTCGCGCGACTGGTCGGCGACCGGCCCGCGCACCCGATTGTAGGTGTAGAGCGCCGCCGCATCGAGGCGCAGCCCGGCGAGCGGCACCCAGTCGAGCGATGCCTCCAGCGTCTGGATATTGGCGTTGCCGAGATTGGTGGTGAACGGCTGGCCGCGCCGGTTGAGCAGATCGGCCTGGATGCCGCGCCACCGTGCGGTCGACGCGCTCACCGACAGGCCGAGGCCGGTCGTGCCGCGCCGCAGCCGGCGCATGCCGATTTCGCCGACCGCGATCGAATCGGCCTGATAATTGGCGACGCGGCCGATCCCCTGCGCGACCGCCAGCCCGCCGGTGCGGAACCCCGTCTGGTAGCGCGCGAACAGCGCGAGATCGGGCGCGAGCCGGTAGGACAAGGCGAGCGTCGGATCGGCGCGCTGCGTCGAGCGGCCGCGGATATAGGCGTCCGGTCGCCGCGTCGCCGAGGGTTCGCCGTCGATCCGCGCGCTGGTGAAGCGTCCGCCGAGCGTGACCGACAGGTCCGGGGTCACCGCCAGCGTCGTCTCGCCGAAGGCGGAGGCGGCGCGGGTGACGTTGGTGACGCCGACGATGTCCATCTGGTTGCCGGTCAGGCCGAGCGCGCGCGACAGTGCCGACCGGTCGCTGACCAGGGTGAAGCCGGCGAGCCAGGAATTGCCCGCCGCGGTCGAGCGCGACAGCCGCATCTCGTGCGACAGCAGCAATTTGGCGTTGTCGACATTATAGGCGACCGGCCGTCCGACGCCGCGCGGCGTCGCGTCGAACACCTCGCCGGTGTGATAATCCGCCACTCCGGTCGCCGAGACGAGGCGCAGGCCGCTGTCCCAATCCTTGGCGACGACGACGCGGCCGAACAGGAAGCGGTCCGCGAACGGCTGCGCGATCCGGCTGCTGCGCCGGTAGCTGCCGTCGCTGACCTCGGCATATTGGCCGTCGGTGGCGCGGATGCGCTGGACGACGCCGCTGGTGTCGATCCGCCAGCCGCCGCCCGGCTCGGCGCGCAGCGCGAGGCGCGCACCGACGGTGCCGACGCGGTTGACGTCGCGACCGCGTGCCGGATCGTCGATATAGCCGCCGTCGCGCACCACATAGGCGACGCTGCGCAGCGCCAGCCGCTCGTCGAGCAGCGGCACGTTGACCATCGCCGACAGATCGTAGCCCGCCGCGCCGCCATGCGTGGCGACGACGCCACCGCTCATCGCAGCGGCGACCCGGTCGAGCAGGGGCGCGTTCGAGATCAGCCGCAGCACGCCACCGATCGCGCCGGCCCCGTACAAGGTCCCCTGTGGCCCCTCCATCACCTCGACCGCCTGCATGTCGTAGAGGCGCAGGCCGGGATCGGGACCGGAGGCGTTGAGCTGGACGTCGTCGAGATAGACGCTGGCGGTCGATTGGGTGGTACCGTTGAAGCTGCTGTCGGCGATGCCGCGGATGAACACCTTGTTGCGTCCCGGCCCGAGCTGCGTGCTCTGCAGCACCGGCACCGCATTGGTGAGGTCGCTGATCGCCCCGGTCGCGCCATTGGGCTGCGCCGTCGTGCCGACCAGGGTAAGGCTGCCGGGATAGCGCAGCAAGGGCACGCGCTGCTTGCTCGCGGTGACGACGATGTCGGCGGGCACGTCGGCCGGCGGGACGGGGCGAGGCGGCGTCGGCCGTGGCGGGCGCACGCGACGCGGCGCGGCGACGATGCGATAGACGCCGCCCGGCCCGGGCACCGCGCGATAACCGGTGTCGGCGAGCAGCCGCGCGAGCGCCCGCGCGACGGGCATCGTTCCGCGCAGAGCACGGCAGCGGATGGCGTGGAGCCCCGGTTCGGTACTGACGATCTCGACGCCGCTGCTCCGCGCCAGCGTCAACACCGCCACTTCGAGCGTCGTCGCCGGGATGGCGACGGTGATCGCCGCATCGCGCGCGCGCGCGACCGACGGCAGGCAAGCGGCGGCCGCGAAGGCGGCGGAAACGAGCTTAACGTGTCGCGGTAGCGCGGTCCGCCAATACCCAGCCTTCGCCATTACGCCGCCATGTCGCCCCGATCAGTTCGGCCAGATGCGGTACGTCGCGATCGGCAGCGCCTGTGACGTGGATCATGCCGGTAAACGGGCGGCGCGACAAGTCGCCGACGATACGCAGGTCGACGCCGAGCTGCCGACGCAGGCTCGCCACGACCTCGCCGACCGGTATCCCCTCGAAACTGAGATCGCCGCTGCGCCAGCCGCCGACCGCGGCGGTCGGCAGCGTGCCGCGGACGATGCGGCGGTCGGCGGCCATCGTCACCGTGTCGCCGGCGCCGAGCCGCAGCCCGGCGCCATCGGGCTGGAACAGCACCGACCCCTCCGCTACCGCGACCGACAGGCGCTCGCCGGTGTGCAGCACGTCGAAGGTGGTGCCGAGATCGCGGATCAGCTGATCGCCGGCGCGCAGCTCGAACGGATGCGCGGCATCGTGGACGACGTGGAGCGTCGCCTCGCCGCGATCGAGCGCGACGCTGCGCGGGTCGGCGCCGCTCACCCGCAGCAGGCTGCCGCCGTTGAGCGCGATCTGCGTCCCGTCGGCCAGGCGGACGTCGCGCCGCTCGCCGTCGCTTGTGGCATAGACGGTTTCGGCCACGTGCGAGCCGAACGTCGTCGGCACCAGCCAAAGGGCGAGTGCCGCGGCGATCGCGCCGCCGCCCGCCAACCGCCACCAGCCGCGCGAGGCCGGCTGGTCGTCGTTCGCTGCGATCGGCATCGCATCGGGTTCGGGAAACGCCGCCGCGGCGACCAGCCGGTCGCGCATCGCCACCGCGTCATAGGCGCGCGCATGGGCCGGGGTCTCGAGCCAGGCGACGAAGCCTTCCCAATCCTCCGCCGCCATATGCTCCTGGCGCAGATGCCAGGCGATCGCCTGGTCGATGATGTTCGGTGCGTCACGGCTCACAGGCGCTGCCCCCTTCCATCATCATGACGATGCGCCACGGGCATATCCGCAGCATTCTGTTCGGCGCGGGCATGAATAATCCGGTACGCCCGCTGCAACAGCTTCTCGACACCGCTGACGCTGATCCCCAATTGCTCGGCGATGGCGCGTTGCGGCCTGTTTTCAACGCGATAGAGTCGCAATGCGGTGGCCATCCGTTCGGGCATGTCGGCGATCGCCGCCTCGATCGCACGCAGCTCGTCGCGCATCACCAGCGTCCGTTCCGCATCGGGCAGGTCGTCGGCGGTCGGCTGCTCCTCCAGCCACGCCGCCTCGCGGGCGCCGCGGCGCGCGGCGGCGATCCGCCGGTCGGTCGCCAGGTTGCTGGCGACGCGATACAGGAAGGCGGCCGGCTGCGCGATCGGCTGATCGGCGAGCTGGTCGATCCGCAACCACATGTCCTGCAGCGCATCCTCCGCATCGTCGCGGTTCCCGAGCCGCGCCGTCAACAGTCGCGACAACATCGCGCGTTGTTCGAGGAAGATGGCGCGAAGTCCGCTGTCGGCCAATCTGCGTCCGCGCTCCCGTCAGGCTGGAAACGCCAGCCCTTCCGCCGCCGCCATGTCCGCTATCGGCCATTTCCGCAAGACGTCCGCTTCGCGCGGCCGCGCCTCGGCGATCGCGTCGCCGGCGCGCCTGCCCGCCCCCGGATGACACATGACGAGATGCATACCCGCCGCCCGCCGCAGGAAGCGCGGGAACAACCGCTTGTAATCCGTCGAGAAATCATAGTGGCCAGCGAAACTGTCATTGCAGCGCAGGCGATAGCGCGCCGCCGCCCGGCGCAGCCCGCGCGAATGGAAGGCGCTGCCGATCGCCTTGCCGACGAACGGCCGCGCCAGCATCGCATCGACCCGATCGGTGCAGTCGCGCACCCAGGCATCGGGCGCGCGGCTCGCCGTCTCGAACAGCACGATGTCGCGGATGCCCGGCAAGGCGTGCGAATGCTGGTGGCCGTCGACGAAATCGGGCGCGCGGCCCATCGCCGCGGTGAAGGCGTCGAACTGCGCGGCGATCTCGGCCGCGATCTCCTCCAGCGGCAATTGCCGGCGTGCGGCGCGGCCGGCGAGCGGATCGATCTCGGGCAGCCGGCCGTCGGGTGCGAACAGCGGCATGTCGGTCAGCGGCCGTTCCTGCGTCAGCGTCAGGTGCAGCCCGATCGAGACGTGCGCCGGCAGGTCGCGAAGCAATGCGGCATCGTCCATCCACCCCGGCATCAGCGTCATGCAGCTCGTCGCGTTGAGCTTGCCGTTCGCCGCCAGCTCGGCGATCGTCTCGCTCACCCCGCGGGAATACGCGAAATCGTCGGCGCACAGGACCAGGTTACGCAACGGCCGCACCCTCCACACATTGATGCGCGCGCTCGCGGATCTGGACGCTGAGCAGCTTGCGGCGCTGCAGCCGGCGCGCGAGGAAGCGATAGAAGAACCAGCTGCCCGCCCACGGCGCGGTCGCCGAATAGACCAGCCGTTCGAACAGCGTCCAGCGGATCGAATCGCGGTCGCGCTCGCGTGGCGAGGGCATGCACCACAGATCCTGCGAATAGAGCATCCGGCCCCGCGCCATCGTGCGGTGGATGACCTCGTGATCCTCGAGGATATAGCCCCAGATCGCGGCATCGAAGCCGCCGACCGCGCGCAGCGTCTCGACGTCGAAGCACTGGCCGGCGCCGCCGGCATGACATTGCCGCGGCAGCAGCTTCGCCGCCGACAGGATCTTGCGCGCCTCGGCATCGAGCGCCGCCTGATCGGCGCCGGGGTCGACGAAATAGGCGCCGGCGACGACGCAGCGGTCGCGCTGCAACAGCCGCTCCGCCTCGGCGAGATAGTGCGGCGGGTAGAGCGTGTCGGCGTCGCAGGTCGCGACATAGCGCGTCCGGACCCAGCCGAGCCCCGTGCGCAGCGCCGCGACCTTGCCCGGCGTCGTCTCGGTGATGACGAGGGCATCGAGCCCGTGCGCGCGGACCGCGGCGCGTGCCACCTCGGCGCTGCCGTCGGTCGACCCGTTATCGACCAGGATCAGGATCGCGCGCACGCTCTGCGCGGCGAGGCTGGCGATCGTCGCGGCGAGATAGTCGCGTTCGTTGAAGAACGGGATCAGCACCGTCCACAGCGGTGTCGGCCGGCGATCCAGCCGCCGCGCGGCGATCGACGACCCCGCCGCGCTGCGGGACATCGGATCGTGGTCGTTGATCAGAAACATGATGCCCCCGGCAGACGGTCCTGGCGGCATCGCGGACTGCGACGCATGCCGACATGGTCTACCCCCCGGAAGGCCATGTCGGCGCCGCGCGTCAGTCGCTGCGATGCCCCGAATGACAGACGATGCCGATCTGGACATTCCACACCTGCCCCCGAAAAAAATGCTGCATGACGGTAGGGATCGCCGGATTTATGGGGGCGCCATGATCTCCATGGCGCGTTCCCCGGCCGCAACGACGACCGCCCCCGCCAGCCGTCCCGGCGCTTTGGCGACCTTCCTGCTGCTGCTCGGCTGGGCGCTGCTGGTGCGCGGTCGCGACTTCGGCAATCCGATCATCCATGTCGACGAGCAATATTATCTGCTCGTCGGCGACCGCCTGCTCCACGGCGCCCTGCCCTATGTCGATTTGTGGGACCGCAAGCCGCTGGGACTGTTCCTGATCTTCGCGGCGATGCGGCTGCTGCCCGGCGACGGCATCCTGGCCTATCAGCTCGTCGCGACGCTGTTCGCCGCGGCGACCGCCTGGCTGGTCACGCGCGGCAGCCGGCGGCTCGGCGCGACGCCGCGCGGGGCGCTGGTCGCCGGCCTCGCCTATGTGCTGTGGCTGTCGTTGCTCAGCGGGCGCGGCGGGCAGTCGCCGGTCTTCTACAATCTGTTCGTCGCCGCCGCTGCGGTGCTGACGCTGCGCCTGCCGCAGCTCGCCGCGCGTGGTGCCGGCGGCGCGATCGTCGCCAATGGCTGCGCCGCCTGCCTGCTTGCGGGTCTCGCGATCCAGACCAAATATACGCCGGTGGTCGAAGGCGCGTTCTTCGGGCTCGTCCACCTCTGGTATCTCCGCCGCGCCGGCACTTCGCTCGCGCCGCTCTCGGCAGCGGCGTTGGTGTGGGCGGTGCTCGGCATCGTGCCGACCGCAGCGGTTGTGCTGTTCTACCGGTCACAGGGGCCGGCGGCGTTCGACGCCTTCTGGTTCGCCAATTTCGCCTCGGTGTCGCTGCGCAAGGGCTATCCCGCCGCCAAGATCGCCGCACGGCTCGCGGGCACCACCGCGCAATTGCTGCCGTTCATCGCTTGCGCAGCGCTCGCGTGGCGCGTGCGGCCGCGCCGGCCCGAGATGGGGATCGCCTTCGGCTGGCTCGCTGCGGCGCTCGTCGCCTTCGCGATGATTGGCGCCTTCTTCGATCATTATGCGCTGCCGCTGATGGTGCCGCTGGCGATGATCGCCGGCGTGGCGCTCGGCCGTTACCGGGCGGCAGCCGTGGCACTGCTCGGCTACGGCCTGCTGCTGTTCGTCGTACGGGTGGCGCTGGTGCCGACCGAGGCCGCATCGGCGCGCGCAGTGGCGCGGGTGATGGCCGCGAACGACCGCGGCGGCTGTCCCTATGTCTTTGCCGGCGACGCCATCCTCTACCATCTCGCCGACGCCTGCATCCCGACCGCCTACGCCTTCCCCTCGACGCTGGCCTATGAAGCCGAACGGGGCGCCACCGGCATCGACGAGGCCGCCGAGGTCCGCCGCATTCTCGCCGGGCGGCCGCCGGTGATCGTGACGATGGACGCGCCGATGGCGCCGTGGAACCGCGACAGCCAGGCGGCGATGACGCAGGCGGTCGCCGCCAGCTATCGCCGCGTGTTGACCGTCCCGCGCGAGGACGCGCATCTGCTCGTCTATCTGCGCGACGATCTGCCGCTGCGGCGCTGATCGCAGGCCCCTTGGCGCGGACGCCTCCGCCGGGCTAGAGCGCCCGCATGACGCCGCTGACGCTCCACAACAGCCTGACCCGCATGGCGGAGCTGTTCCAGCCCGCCGACCCCGCCGACGTCCGCATCTATTCGTGCGGGCCGACGGTCTATCATTATGCGCATATCGGCAATCTGCGCGCCTATCTGTTCACCGACACGCTTGGGCGGGTGCTGACGTGGAAGGGCTATGGCCTCACCCATGTCATCAACATCACCGACGTCGGCCATCTGACCAGCGACGCCGACGCCGGCGACGACAAGATGGAGGCGGCGGCGCGCGCCAGCGGCCGCGACATCTGGGCGGTCGCCGAGCATTATACGCAGGCGTTCAAGGCTAACCTCAAGGACCTCAACGTCCGCGATCCCGCCCGCTTCCCGCTTGCCACCGATCACGTCGCCGGCATGATCGCCTTCGGCGAGGCGATCGCCGAGAAACATTGCTACCGGCTTCCCGACGGCCTCTATTTCGACACCTCAACCGTCCCCGATTACGGCCGGCTCGCCGGGACGCGCGACGACGGCCCCGCCGAGGGCCGGATCGAGACGGTGGCGGGCAAGCGGCACGCCGCCGACTTCGCGATCTGGCGGACGAGCGCACCGGGCGAGCACCGCCAGATGGAATGGGACAGCCCGTGGGGCCGCGGCGCGCCCGGCTGGCATCTCGAATGTTCGGTGATGAGCCGCCAGTATCTCGGCGCGCATTTCGACATCCATACCGGTGGCATCGACCATCGCGAGATCCACCACCCCAACGAGATCGCGCAGAATCAGGCGTTCAGCGGCACCGCCGACACCGGCGCGACGCTATGGATGCACAACAACTTCCTCGTCGATCGCACCGGCAAGATGTCAAAGTCGTCGGGCGAGTTCCTCACCCTGCCGACGCTGGTCGAGCGTGGCTTCCACCCCCTCGCCTATCGCCTGATGTGCCTGCAGGCGCATTATCGCAGCGAGCTGGAATTCTCGTGGGAGAATCTCGCCGCGGCGCAGACGCGGCTGAAACGCTACGTGCAGACCGTCGCGGCGCTCCGCGCGCGCGGCGAGGGCAAGGGCGCCGCGTCCGCCGCGCCCTATATCGAGCGGCTCGATGCGGCGGTGTCCGATGATCTCAATACGCCCAAGGCGTTGCCGGTGCTCGACGAATTGCTCGCCGACAAGACGATCAGCCCCGCCGGCAGGCTGGCTGCACTTGGCGATTTCGATGCGGTGCTCGGCCTTGGCCTGACGACGCTGTCGCGCGAGGACCTGCGCGTCCGCCCGGCGAGCGCCGGCATCGACGAAGCGGGCATCGCGGCACGGCTCGCCGATCGTCGCGAGGCGCGCGCGGCCAAGGACTTCCCGCGCTCCGACGCGATCCGCGACGAACTCGCCGCAATGGGAGTCGAGGTGATGGATGGCGATCCGCTCGGCTGGGACTGGAAGGTGGCGCCGTAACCGGAGACGGTTCGCGTCGGCTTATTGCAGCGGCTGATCCACCGTCGCGATGATCGGCGGTACGTACGGCTTCGGGGCATTCGCCGGGATGCGCGCGATCTCCGCCTCCAGCGCCTTGGCGCGTGCCGCAGAGGACGGATGCGTGCGGCTGCGGAACAGCCCGCCATCGACGTCGCCGCCATGGTCGCGCCAGAAGCGCACCGCGATCCGTGGGTCGTAACCGGCGTTGCGCAGCAGATACATGCCGAGCAGATCGGCCTGATCCTCGGTCAGGCGGAACAGCCGGCCGTTACGGCCGACCTCCGACAGCAAGCCGCGCTTCACCCCGGCGGCATCGAGCCGCGTGGCGTGATGGAGGATGTTGTGCGCCAGTTCGTGCGCGACGACCACCGCGACCTCGTCGTCGGTATAGCGTTCGAAGAAGCGCACCGCGATCTGCACGATCCGCCCGTCGGCCGATGCGTCCATCCCCGGCCCGAGCAGCACCTCGAACGCGCTGCGGCACCCCGGCGACGCGGCGATGGTGACGCTGCGCGGCTTGCCGTCACGCAAAAGGTCGATGCGCAGCGGCCGGTCGGCGGGCAGGGCGGCGATCGTCGCGGTCACCGCGTCGCGCGCGGCGCTGGTCGCGGTCTTGCCCGGTGCCGCGCCATCGACCCGCTTGCCGTCGATCGCGACGATCGAATCGCCCTCGCGCACCCCCGCGGCGGCCGCGGGCGAGCCCGGCACCACCGCCTCGACCGCAATCGGCGTCTCGAACCCGAAGCTGCGGCGCGCCTGGTCGCGCAGCGGCGCGTCATATTGGTCGATCGCATGGATCGCCCAGCCCGGCGTCGGCGCCGTCTCGCGGCACAGCGCGACATTGGCGGTGGTCAGCCGATAGGCGATCCCCGCCATCCGCCCGTCCACCGCGCGCAACGCCGCGAAGGTCGCGGCGCTATCCTGCGCCCGGGCCGGCGACGGGCTGCCGATTCCGAGCAATATGGGCGCGATGCACAGCAGAGCCTTGTTCATCCCGCCGCCCTAGAACAGCGCGTTCGCCTGCGAAACCTTCGATACGCTTCGTCTACCGAAGAGCCTTGGCATCGATGGTCACCTGATTGCCCTTCGACACGCCGGTGCGCTTGCCGCTGGCGACCAGCTCCCACACCTGTCTGGGGGTCGGCAATCCGTCGAAGGACGGGAAGCTCGACACCGTGCCGTCGACGTCGGTCAGCGCCACCGTATAGGTTCCGCTCTTGTCGATCTGGCCCATCAGCGACGGATAGACACTGACCGTCCGGCCCGCATCGTACAACGCCATCTCATAGCCCGCCCCATTGGCGCGATAGACGCCATATTCGAGGCGCGCCTCGCCCTCGCGGCACCACACGATTTGCGGTTCGGGCGGCGTGGCGGGATCGGCCTTCGCCTTCGCCGCGATCCCCCCGGCGAGCAACGCCATCAGCATGTCGCCGCCCGCGGGTTTAATCGGCTTGGCGTGCGCGAAGACCAGCGGCGTGGCGCACGCCCTGATCGGCGTCGCCGCCCGCGCCACCGGACCGGCCGGCCGTGGCCAGTGGATCGTCGCGATCGCCTGCTGCAATTGCGCATCGAGCTGCTCGGCGGTCAGCGCCTTGGCGCTCATCCGGATACTGACGATCCACTCACCTACCGGGACAACCGCGAGCGCGGTGCTGCGATAGCCCTTGCCGGCATTGGCATACACCTGCCGCAGGGACGACGCGGCGGTCGCACCCGGCGCGGCGAAGGCGATCGGGTCCGCGGACGCCGGCGCCGCATTGCGGAACAGGTCGCGGCTCTCGATCGCGGTACGCGACCGGTCGAACCACAACGCGACATCGGCAACCGCCGGATGGAAGAGGTAGACCGTCGCGCTGACGCTGCCATCCGGCGCTTCGAATTGCGCGGCGACATCGTGTTCGCTCTGCGTGGCGTCGGTCAGCGCGCCGCGCGGCAGGCCGGCGAGCTGAGGCCGCAGGATCAATCCGGTCTCCGCATGTTGCCAGCTCTTGTCCGGCGGCACCGGCAAATCGCGCGCGGCAATCGGCGCAGCGGTCGCCAGCGCCAGGATCATCATCGCCCGTCTCATCGCCCGTCCCCCATGGCCCCACACCGGATCAGCGTGCTAGCAGACCGGCGGTCGACTCCGCCAGCATCCGTCGCCGCCGACGGCACTGGCAAAGCCCCCGCCATGCGATGCCAAAGCCTTCCTTCATTGCGTCAAGGCCGTTTTGGGCGCATGTCGCGACGCGTTTAGACCCGAAGGACGACAGATCATGGCCGCGAACTGGGCCCCCGACAGCTGGACCAAGGCAGAGGCCTGCCAGCTTCCCGACTATCCCGACGCCGCGGCGCTGGCCCGCGCGACCGACACGCTGGCGACCTTTCCGCCGCTCGTCTTCGCCGGCGAGGCGCGCAATCTCACCGCCGAACTCGCCGATGTCGCCGCCGGCAAGGCGTTCCTGCTGCAGGGCGGCGATTGCGCCGAATCCTTTGCCGAGCACAGTGCCAACAACATCCGCGACACCTTCCGCGTCATCCTGCAGATGGCGGTGGTGCTGACCTATGCGTCGAAGCTGCCGGTGGTGAAGCTCGGCCGCATGGCCGGCCAGTTCGCCAAGCCGCGCTCCGCCCCGAACGAGACGATCGATGGCGTCGAGCTGCCGAGCTATCGCGGCGACAACGTCAACGACATCGCCTTCACCCCCGAAAGCCGCATCCCCGATCCGCAGCGGATGATCCGCGCCTATTCGCAGTCCGCGGCGACGCTCAACCTGCTCCGCGCCTTCGCGCAGGGCGGCTATGCCAACCTGCATCAGGTGCATCGCTGGACGCATGACTTCATGGGCCGCAGCCCGTGGTCGAAGAAATATGCCGAGACCGCCGACCGCATCGGCGAGGCGCTCGAGTTCATGGCCGCCTGCGGCATCGATCCCGAGACGGTGCCGCAGCTCGCGCAGACGCATTTCTACACCAGCCACGAAGCGCTCTTGCTGCCGTTCGAGGAGGCGCTGACCCGGCAGGACTCGCTGACCGGCGACTGGTACGACACCAGCGCGCACTTCCTGTGGATCGGCGACCGCACCCGCTTCGAGGGTTCGGCGCACGTCGAGTTCCTGCGCGGCATCGGCAATCCGATCGGCGTGAAGTGCGGGCCGAGCCTCGACCCCGACGCGCTGCTCCGCATGCTCGACACGCTCAATCCCGGCCGCGTGCCGGGGCGGATGACGCTGATCACCCGCTACGGCTACGACAAGATCGAGGCATCGTTGCCGAAGCTGGTCCGCGCGGTGACGCGTGAAGGCCATCCGGTGGTGTGGAGCTGCGATCCGATGCACGGCAACACCGTCAAGGCGGTGACCGGCTACAAGACGCGGCCGTTCGACCGAATCCTCGCCGAGGTGCGCGGCTTCTTCGCGGTGCATCGCGCCGAGGGCACGCACGCCGGCGGCATCCACGCCGAGATGACCGGCCAGAACGTCACCGAATGCACCGGCGGCGCGATCGACGTCACCGAGCAGAGCCTCGCCGATCGCTACCACACGCATTGCGACCCGCGCCTCAACGCCGGCCAGAGCCTGGAACTCGCCTTCCTGCTCGCCGAGATGCTCAACGAGGAAATGGCCGAACGCCGCAAGGCCGCGGCCTAAGCCGGTTGAATATGGGGGCGTCGGCGATTGCCGCTTGACGCCCCCGCCCCCGCGGCCTAGAGGCGCTCGCTCACCGCATACGGCCCCTTCGTCTAGCGGTTAGGACGTCGCCCTCTCACGGCGAAAGCACGAGTTCGATTCTCGTAGGGGTCACCAGCGATCGTTATCGCTCTGCGTCACTTGCTCCAGCATCTTTCAACAGGCCGCGTCAACGCTGCCAGCTTTGCTGCCGTAAAGGCAATCTAGCTTTATCTCCTACCTGTGTGGAGGACATTCTCGTCGATGACGCCATGGGGGGCGTTGTGAGGGGGAATGGCCATGCGGGCAACGGGGTGGCTGATCGGCGTGGCGGCGGTGGCCGCGACACCGGTCGTCGGACAGACGCGTGATCGGACAGCCGATCTGCCCGGCGAAACCGCAACGTCCGATATCGTGGTGACCGGCAGCCGCGTCGGCGAGCGCACCGTCACCACCGCACCGGTGCCGATCGACGTGCTGCACGGCGAGACATTGCGCGCGTCGACCTATCAGGAGACGACGGAAATCCTGCGCCAGCTGGTGCCGAGCTTCGCCTTCGCGACTCCGACGACGCCCGACGGCAACACCCACATCCATTCCGCCTCCTTGCGGGGATTGTCACCGGACGAGACGCTGGTGCTGGTCAACGGCAAGCGGCTGCACACCGCCGCCTGGGTCAATACCGGGGGCACGATCGGCAAGGGCGCGGTGCCGACCGATCTCAACCAGATCGCGCCGGCGGGGATCGGCCGGATCGAAATCCTGCGCGACGGCGCCTCTGCGCAATATGGATCGGATGCGATCGCCGGCGTGGTCAATATACGCCTGCGGACCGACACCAGCCTGCATGCCGATGCGAGCGCCGGCAGCACCTATGACGGCGGTGGCGACACCTACACCGTCTCGCTGGGCAGCGGCGTGCAACTCGGCGCAACCGGGTTCGTCAATCTGACCGGCTATTACCGCGATCACACCGCGGCGAACCGCGCGTTGCCCGATACACGCCAATTCTACTTCGGCCTTTCGCCTGCAGGCACGCCGCAGCCGGTGTCGGCGCGCTATGGCGCCGGCCTCGGCCTCAATCCGCCGGGCGGCCAGAGCGGCACCCGCCTCGACCCGCGCGAAGCGACCGTCGACCGCAACGTCTGGCGCTTCGCCGACGAAGGCGATCTGCACGACGCCTCGGCGATCGCGAACCTGGAGGTGCCGGTCGGCAGCGCCGCCACGCTTTACGGCTTTGGCGGCTATCGCATGAGCAAGGCGCGCTCCAACGCCTCGTTCCGCCGCCCCGGCCAGGACGAGACCGTGCGTGCGCTATATCCCGATGGCTTCCTGCCGTTCGTCGATACCGACAGCCGCGACTATTCGGCGGCACTGGGCGTACGCGGCGACCTCGGCGGATGGCGGTGGGACCTGTCGAGCATCTATGGCGGCAACGCCATCGCCTATCGCACCCGCAACACCGTCAATGCGACGCTCGGCACCGCCAGCCCGCGGCGCTTCTACGACGGCCGTTACCGCAGCGATCAATGGACCAGCGACCTGACGCTGTCACGCGGCGTCGATGTGGGACTGGCGGCACCGCTCAAGCTGGCGATCGGCGCGGAATATCGGCGGGACGGCTATGCGATCGGCGCCGGCGAACCGGCGAGCTACGCCTTCGGCAGCGCACGGGTGCTCGACGGTCCGAATGCCGGAGCCATTCCGACGATCGGATCGCAAGGCTTCGCCGGCATTCAGCCCGGCGACGTGATCGACACCCACCGGCGTGCGATCGGCGGCTTCGTCGAGGCAGCCAGCGAGGTCGTCCGGGGCTGGCAGGTCGATCTCGCCGGCCGCTACGAAAGATACAGCGATTTCGGCAGCACCTGGAACGGCCAGGCCTCGACCCGGATCGCGCTGCCCGCGGGGTTCGGCCTGCGCGGTTCGGCGGG
The DNA here is from genome assembly GCF_059420425.1 of Sphingomonas sp. GW821-FHT04B01. NCBI lineage: Bacteria > Pseudomonadati > Pseudomonadota > Alphaproteobacteria > Sphingomonadales > Sphingomonadaceae > Sphingomonas > Sphingomonas sp. GW821-FHT04B01. The sequence continues at coordinate 301,109 of NZ_JBWKTR010000003.1, forward strand.
AACCGGCTTCCATGCGCCGGCGCTGGCACAGCAATATTTCAGTTCGACGAGCAGCCGGACGATCGTCAACGCCACCACCGGTTTTCCCGAATTCGTGCTCGTCCGCACCGCGCCGGTCGGGTCCGCGCTGGCGCGGGCGCTGGGGGCGCAGCCGCTCAGGCCGGAACGTTCGACCAGCTTCGGTGGCGGGCTGACCTATGCGGGCGGCGGACTGACCGGGTCGGTCGACTATTACGACATCGCGGTCGACGATCGCATCTTCCTCTCGTCCAATTACGTCGACGCCGCCGGTAGCCCGCGCTTGCGCGATTATCTGAGCGGCATCGGCATTCCCGGCGTGACCAGCGTCCGCTATTTCACCAATGCCGCAGCGACCCGCACCCGGGGCGTCGACGTCATCGTCACCTGGGCAACGCCGCTGGCGGGTTGGGGCGACCTCAAGCTGACCGCCGGTTACAACCACAACCAGACGCGACTCAGGCGGATCGCTGCGACGCCGCCGCAGATCGGCACGCTCGGCATCACCACACCTTTGTTCGACGTGATCGAGCGTACCCGCGTGGAACGCGGCCAGCCGCGCGACAAGATCGCGCTCGGCGCGACCTGGCGCAGCGGCCCGATCACGCTCGACGCGCGCACCACACGCTACGGGACGGTCGAACAGGTCGCGCTGACCAACCAATCGCCCGCCGCCGTCGCGCTGATCGCGGCGCAGGCACTTCCCTTCCGGACACGGCCCACCGAGGCGGGATCGGCCGGCAACCTCGACGTGATCCAGCGGCTCGAAGCGAAATGGGTCACCGACGTCAGCTTCACCGGACAGGTCAACCGCGGCCTCAGCGTGACGGTCGGAGCGAGCAACCTGTTCGACGTCTATCCGACCCGCACGATCGCCTCGACCCCGACGCTGACCGGGGCCGATACATTCGGTGTCTTTCCGTACAGTGAATTCTCGCCGTTCGGGTTCAGCGGCGCGGCCTATTACGTCCGTGCAGGCGTGCGACTGTGACGGGCGGGCCGATCGTCACCCGGCGTGGCTGGCTGGGCGGCGCGATGATCGCCGGGGTTGCCGCACCGGTCCTTGCCGAGGCGGCGTCGACACCCGTACGCGCCTCACTCAACGAAAATGCCTTCGGCCCCTCGCCTGCGGTCGGTCCGGCGATCGCGCGCGCGATCCCCGGGATCGAGCGCTACGTCGATCAACGCGAGGTTGCGGCGTTGACCCGGCAGATCGCCGCCTTGGAGCAGGTCTCGCCCGATCAGGTCGTGCTCGGCGAGGTGCTGGAGCCGCTCGGGCTGTATCTCGCGCGCCAGCGGCCAGGCGGCGGAAGCATCGTCTATTCGGCGCCGGGCTATACCGCGCTGGTCGACGCGGCTGCGCCCCTTGGCGGACGTGGCGTGGCGGTGCCGCTCGACGCCGCGCTCGCCAACGACTTGCCGGCGCTAGCCCGGGCGGTCGACGCGCGGACGCTGGCGGTGTCGCTGGTCAATCCGCACAATCCCTCCGGTACGGTCAACGATGCCGTCGCCTTTCACGCCTTCATACGCGAAACCGCCCGGCGTACGCTGGTCGTGGTCGACGAGGCGTATCTGGAATATGACGACATGCCGGCGAGCAGCGCGATCCGCCACGTCCGCGACGGCGCCAATGTCCTCGTCTTCCGCACGCTCGCCAAGATCTACGGTCTCGCGGGGCTGTCGATCGGCTATGCGGTGACCGGCAAGCCGCTCGCCGCCGGATTGCGCGCGGCCGGGATCGGCGCGCCGCACAGCCTCAGCCGGCTCGCGCTGGCGGGCGCCGCCGCGGCGCTAGCCGATCAGCGTCATGTCGCCACGGTCCGCGCCGCGGTCGCGACCGAACGGCAGCGGCTGTCGGCGACACTCGCCCGGCTTGGCTTGCGGCATACCGACGCGCGCGGCAATTTCGTGTTCTTCCAGTCCGCGCAGGCCGATGGTCTGCGCGCGGCGCTGGCGCGCGCCGGTATCGAAGTCGCCCGCCCCTTCCCGCCGCTAGACGATTGGATCCGGATCACCATCGGCCGGCCAGTGGATAACGACCGCGTCATTGCCGCACTCGTCGCCGCCCACCCCGGCCGCTGATCAGAGGTCCGTCGCGTACAGCGTGTGGTGCGTCAGGATGAACAGCGTCTTGCGGCCGGTGCCGCCGATCACCAGTTGCAGCGGGCGTTCGGGCACGTCGATCCGCCGCTGCAACGCGCCGTCGGCGCCGTAGACGAACACCTGTCCATTGGCGACGTAGAGGTTGCCCGCATCATCCCGTGCGACGCTCTCGCCGCCGCGGTCGGCGACGACCTTGAGGTCGGTGACCTGCCCGCCCTCGCCGACCAGACCGCTGTAGGTGCGGTTCTCCGACCCGTTGGTCAGCGTCACCCGGCTGCCCGGCGCCGCCGCGACGAAGCCGTAGGAATCGAGCGTGTCGGACCAGCGCCAGCCCTGGTGATCGTCCGGCCCCTGGTTCCAGACGCGGAACGCGGGCAGCGCGAGCGATCCGTCGGGCGAGACATATTCCTGCGCCTTGGCCTCGCCCATCTTGCCGGTGAAGAAGTCGGCGATCGTCGGATAGGTATAGGTCCTGGGATCGATGCGATCGGCGAATTCGCCGTTCGCCCAGACGTTGACCGGCAGCAGCGTCGTCGCCTTGCGGCCGGCGCGCACCGGCGTCGGCGCGATGACGCGGACCTCGGCGGGCCTGGCGGGATCGATGCTGTAGACGCTGCCGTCGCGCCCCGCAGACGACTGGACGAGCAGCGACCCCGATCTGTCGACCGCGAGATTGACCGCGTCGAGCGGCGCGTCGGCCAGCGTCGTCAGTCCTTCCGCCTGCGACCAGCCGTGGATGCGCTGGAAGAAGCGATCGATGAAATAGAGCTTGCCAGCCTTGTCGGTCGCCGCGCCCGCGATCGAATAGAAGCCGTCGGCCAGCTTGCGCACGCCGGGCGAGACCGGGATGGCCGAGGCACCGGCCGCGGTCGCCGGCGCAGCCGGCACGTCGAGCTTGGCGAACTCGCGCTCGCGCACCTCCTGCTGGCGCGTCATGTCCTTGATCGCATTCTCGAACGGATATTTGCTCGCGCGCAAATAGGTGCCGCAGCCCTTGGCGTCGCAGCTCGCGAAGCCGCTCTCGGCGTTCACATGGACGTTGCGGAAGCGGATGTCGCCCGAATCGTAGAGCCGCACCGCGGTGTCCATCGGCTTGATCGAGCGGGTGACGCGGTAGGCATGGTAATTGGCGAAGAGGATGTTGCGCGAGTTTCGGAATTCGGTCGAGATCGCGTTGACGCCGTCGCGGACTTCCTGCTCGGTTTGCGGAGCGAGGAACTCCCAATTCTCGACATGGTCGAGGACGATCTCGTGGCGGTAGTGATGCTCCGCCGACAGCTGGTAGACGTGGCCCGGCGTCTTGGTGTCGGAGACGTAGAAGCCCGCCGAGGCCAAGGTGTTGGGCGACCAGAGCGCCGAGAAGGTGCCGCCGCCGCCGTCGGTCACCCAGATGCTGGGATATTGGCCGTCGAAGCGCGCGCGCGGATCGCCGAAGCCGATCGCACTGCCCTTGGTCAGCAGCGTACCGCCGCCGCCCTGGATCTTGACGTCGTTGACCATCGACGCCTCGCCCGCCTTCCACAGCAAGGCGGTCGCGCGCGGATTGACCCCGCCGGTCCACAGACCGAGGCCGTGGACGATGGCGTTGCCGCCCTTCGCGCTCTCGATCAGCGCCTTGGCGCCGCCGACGCCCATGAAGGCGGGGGTCTCGTCGGGCAGATAGACGTGGGTGAGGCTCGGGTGGAGCGCGATCAGCACGCTGTCGGGGCGCAGCTTCAGCGTATCGGTGACGCGATAGCGGCCCATCGGCAGATAGAGCACGCGATGCGTGTCGATCGCGCGTTGCAGCGCGGCGGTGTCGTCGGTGGTGTCGTCGCCCTTGACGCCGAGATCGTGGACGTTCGCCCACGCCTTGACCGGCGGCAGCGCGGCGATCGCCGGCCGCGGTCGCGCCGACACGCGGGCGAGCGGCGCCATCGTCACGTCGGTGGCATAATCGCCGATCGTTCCCAGCCCCGCCAGCTTGAGGCCGTAGGAGAAATCGCTGACGCGGTAGCGCGCGCCTTTGCCCGCGACGGTCGTGCCGCTGTCGCGGAAGCGCGCGAAGGTCGGCGTGTCGATGCCGATCGCATTGTCGAAGCCGATCTGCGTGAAGACGCTCTTCTCCTCCGAGATCAGCACCGCCGACTGCGATACGTTCTCGAAGCGGACGTCCTTGCCCCACAGCGAATCGGAATAGCCGCGGTCGATCTCGATGCCGACCGGCGTGTCGCGGATCGCGACGTTGACCAGGGTCAGGTCGACCTCATGCTCGCGGATCGCCGCATCCCGCTGGCCCTGAAAGTCGGAATCGATCAGCGTGAACTGCCACGCCGGCGAGGTCTTTTCCGACATGATGCCGTAGCGGCCGCCGAAGAAGCGCAGGTCCTCGCACTCGTTGCCCGCCTGATAGATGCCGGCGAGGCCCGAGCCGATGTGGAAGTCGGCATGGCGGATATAGCCGTGCTGCGCGACGCGGAAGCGCACCGCCACCGCGCCGGCATTGCCCTCGCCGATGCGGAAATCGACGTTGGCGAGCGCGGAATAGAAGGTGCTCGACGTGGCGTCGAAGATGGCGGGATCGAACGGCACGCTGGTGCGCGGCGGCACCGGCGCCTTGCCGACGCGATATTGATCCTCGCCGGTGAAGGCGAGCATCGCAGCGACGCCCGCGCCGAAGCCCTCGCTATTGTCGCCGAGCACGATTTCCGGCCGGGTCGCGCCGATGCCGAAGATGCGCACCGCGGACCGCACGAAGATCGTCCGGCTGATCCGGTAGCGGCCCGAAGGCAGGAAGACGATCCCGCCCTTCCCGCCCTGCGCCGCGGCATCGATCGCCTGCTGGAGCGCGACGCTGTCGTCGGCGCGGCCGTCGCCGACGCCGCGGACGGTGATCGCCCGCGCGTCCTTGGGCGCGGTCAGGTAGACGGACGTCGTCGCCGCCAGAGCGGGCGCAGGCGCGACGAGCGCCGCTGCGCCGAGCAGCCAGATATGCTTCAATGAAGGTCTCCCCGGGATCGGTCGTGCCGCACGGTCCGCCGGACCGGCGGAAGAGGCTCAGGAGGCGCGGCGGCCCAAAGTCTGTGCGGCCAGCGCGACCTGCGTGCGGTTGCGCACGTTGAGCTTGCGCATCAGCGCGGTCATGTGCGCCTTCACCGTCGCCTCGGCGATGCCGAGATCGTAGGCGATCTGCTTGTTGAGCAAGCCGGAGTGGACACCGCGCAGCACCTTCATCTGCGTCGGCGTCAACTGGTCGAGCGCACAGGCCGCAACCGGCGCCGCAGCGGCGTTGATCGCGGGCTGGCGGGCGATCGGGGAAGTCCCTTCCATCGTCATCCTCCTCTGGTGGCCATAAGCCGGCGGTCGCCCGTGTCGGACGCTCCATTTTGGTCGATCGATCCGGTGTTTGGGCGGATTCGGTTAGACAGATTTCCTGTATGATCTCGACAACCTGTGGGGATCAAGCCTTTTTTCTTGGCGGACGGCAAAAACCTGTCCTACAGATAGCAGGAGAACGGCAGACGAAGGCGTCGCCGAAACGGAGGGAGGGTGTCGATGCGGCACAGGCAGGCCAGCGCCGAAGTGCGCATGTCGCCGAAGCAGGTTCGTGGTACGCAGACGCTGTCTCCGCGCAAGTCGTCCCTCCGGGCGTGTCGGAGATCCCGGCGAACGTCCACTCGGTCTCTGCCGCTGTGCAGTGTTCCTGCGAACGCAGGAACCCAGGGCCAAGCAGAACAACGCCTTACGGTGCCCGGGACCACTGGGCTCCTGCTTTCGCAGGAGCACTGGTGGAGATCGGCGGAAGTTCCCAACCAGTCCGGGGTGACGAGATGGGTGGGGACACTCCCCCAGTCGAACCTTCCCCCCGCCGCGGCGGTGTCGCGATGACCGGCGCGGACATCCGGCTCGTCGTCGCGGCGCTGGCCGGCATCCTGCTCGCGGTGCTGATGATCGTGCGCGGGCGGCTGCATCCCTTCATCGGCCTATTGTGCGGCGCGTTCGCGGTCGGGCTGTTCGCCGGGCTGCCGCTGCCCGATATCGCCAAGGCGGTGCAGAAAGGCGTCGGCGACATCATCGGCGGCACCGGGCTGGTCGTCGCGCTCGGCCTGTCGCTTGGTGCGATGCTGCACCTGTCGGGCGCCGCCGCGGCGCTGGCGCAGAGTGCGCTGCGGTTGACCGGCGCGCGCGCCGCGCCATGGGCGACGCTCGGCATCGCGATCGTCATCGGCCTGCCGCTGTTCTTCGAAACCGGGCTCGTGCTGCTGTTGCCGATCGTCGTCGCCGCCGCCGAGGCGATGGCCGGCGCGGACGATGCCGATCGCGACGCCGCCAAGCTGCGGCTCATCATGCCCGCGCTCGCCGGACTCGGCGTCGTCCACGCTTTGGTGCCGCCCCATCCCGGCCCACTGCTCGCGGTCGAGGCGCTCGGCGCCAATCTCGGCAAGACGATGCTGTACGGCATCCTGATCGCCATCCCGACCGCGATCCTCGCCGGGCCGGTGCTCGCACGATTCGTCACCCCGGGGGTCCGCCTCGCGCCGCCGCTGCTTCACGACCACCGGCTCGATCTCGCGACGCCGGGGCGGCTGGCGTCGCTGGCGATCGTGCTGCTGCCGGTGCTGCTGATCGCCACCGGCGAGCTCGGCCAGATGGCGCCGGGGCTGAAGGGCACCGGCTGGCTGGTCGCGGCGAGCAATCCGGTGATCGCGCTGCTCGTCACCAACCTGCTGGCGCTCCCCCTGCTGTTCGGCCGGCGGCTGCGCGAAGCGAAGATCCAGGACGCGGTGTGGCACGAGACGATGGCGGCCGCCGGCGCGATCCTGCTGGCGATCGGCGCCGGCGGCGCGTTGAAGCAGGTGCTGGTCAGCGCCGGCCTGTCCGATCTGCTCGCACGGCTGGTGCTGATGTATGCGGTGTCGCCGTTGCTGCTCGGCTGGCTGGTCGCGGTCGGCATCCGCCTCGCCGCCGGGTCGGCGACGGTGGCGACGATCACCGCGGTCGGCATCATGCCGGGCGTCGTCGCCGGATCGGGCGTCTCGCCGGAGCTGGTGGTGCTGGCGATCGGCGCGGGCTCGGTGTTCTTCAGCCACGTCAACGATCCCGGCTTCTGGCTGGTGAAAAGCTATGTCGGCACCAGCACCGCGGACACGTTCAGGACCTGGTCGCTGCTCGAGACGACGATTTCGGTGGTCGGGCTCGCGCTGGTGGTCGCGCTCAGTTATGTCGTCTGACACGTGCGGGGGAAGACAGCCATGAGCGAAGTCCGGCTGGTCGATCGCGCGTACACCGCGATCGTCGCCATCATCAACGACGAGCGGCTCGCGATCGGCGACCGCCTGCCCTCCGAATCGCGGCTCGCCGCCTCGTTCGGCGTGTCGCGGACGATCGTCCGCGAGGCGCTGGCGCGGCTCGCCTCGGACGGGATCACCGCGGCGCGGCGCGGCGCCGGCTCCTACGTGCAGCGGCGGCCGTCCGAACGGCTCAGCACGCACATGCCGATGGACGCGCTCGCCAAGACGCTCGGCACCTACGAGGTCCGCTTCGTGCTCGAATCGGAGGCGGCGCGGCTCGCGGCGCAGCGCCGCTCGCCGCAGCAGCTCGACGAGATCGAACGCACGCTGGCGGCGCTGCGCAGCGCCCTGCTGTCGAACGCGCCGGCACATGACGAGGACTGGCTGCTCCACCGCGCGATCGTCGAGGCGACGGGCAATTCCGCCTTCGTGCCGGTGTTCGACCATCTGCAGGACGAGGTGATGCGCATCCTGCGCGCCGGCGTCGACATCTCGCGCTCGCGACCGCCCGAGGTGATCGGCGCGATGATGGCGGAGCATGACGCGATCGTCGATGCGATCCGCACCCGCGATGCCGACGGCGCCGCGCTGGCGATGCGCTGGCATCTGTCGCAGGGGCGCAAGCGGCTGATGCCGTGAGGCAGGCCGGGTTCCCTCAGTCGCCCAGCGTTTCCCTATCCTCGCCGTTCGCCTTCAGCCGGTATAGGTGCCTGAGTCTCACCTGCCCTTCGACAGGCTCAGGGCAAACGGTGGGATATGTGGTGGTCTGCACCTGCGACCGGAGGTTGCCGATTGCCGATCCATGCCAGCGCTTCCGCGGTAGACACCTCCACCGGTCGGGCGGCGTCGAACGTCACCGCGGGCTCGTTGGGCACAGGCTGCTCACGTATGGCGAACTGGTCGCCGGGCGTTTCCCTACCCGCGCCGTTCGCCCTGAGCTTGTCGAAGGGCCTGAGACTCTCCGCCCCCTTCGACGCCGCCTGCGGCGTCGCTCAGGACAGGCTTCGACAGGCTCAGGGCGAACGGTGGGATATCCGGTGGTCCGAACCTGCGGCCGTAGGCTGCCGGTCGCCGATCCACGCCAGCGCCTCCGCGGTCAGCACCTCCACCGGCCGGGCGGCGTCGAGAGTCACCGCAGGTTCGTCCGCCGCCGGGCGTTCGAGCGTGGCGAGCTGGCTGCCGAGCAGGCTGGGCGGCATATAATGGCCCGAGCGCGTCTCCATCCGGCGGGCGAGCTCGGCCGCGCCGGTGTCGAGCAGCACGAACAGCAGCGGCACCGCCGAGGCGGCGGACAGCCGCTCGCGATAGCTGCGCTTGAGCGCCGAACAGGCGGCGACCGCGACGTGGCCGGGCGCCGCCAGCGCCGCCTCGCCGAGCGCCGTGCCGAGCCGGTCGAGCCACGGCCAGCGATCCTCGTCGGTGAGCGGATGCCCCGCCTGCATCTTGGCGACATTGGCCCGCGAGTGGAATGCGTCGCCCTCCAGCACCGGACAGGCGAGCGCCGCGCCGAGCCGCGTCGACAGCGTCGACTTGCCGCTGCCGCTCACGCCCATGACGACGACGGCATATGCGCGATCGGTCCCTGCTTGTCCCTGCACGCGCTACCCTTGCGTTCGAGGCCGGCCGAGCTGCCGGCGTGACGATAACGCCGCTATCCCGCGTCCGTGCCCGGCTGACCATTACGACCTTTGTCGCAATCGTCGCGTCGTGCGCGCGATCCTACTCCCGTTCGATAGCCGGATGCCCCACGACTTCTTCAAGGATAACGCCGTGATGACAGCCAAATCCCGCGCGGCACGCCGCCTCCGCCCCCTCGCGGCGTTGCTGCTCGCCGGCGCCGCGACGCCGTCGCTCGCCGCGACGCCGTCGGTCTCCACCTTCGCGACCGCACCGGCCGACCCGCGTGCGGTGACGGTCGCGGGCAAGGGCGACGGTACGGCCGACGACAGCGCCGCGATCCAGCGCGCGATCGATTCGGTCGCGGCGCAGGGCGGCGGCGGGCTCGTCTTCCTGCCGACCGGCCGCTACCGCATCACCCGCACATTGTTCATGCGGCCCGGCGTGCGGCTGTTCGGGGTCGGCAAGCGCCGCCCGGTCATCCTCCTCGCGCCGCAGACGCCCGGTTTCCAGCGCGGTGTCGGCAGCATGGTGTTCTTCACCGGCACGCTGCCCGTCCGCCCCGGCGAGCCGCCGCGCCCGCCGGTGCCGGTGCCGCCGCCGACCAGCGTGCCGTTCGATCCGGGCATCGCCGACGCCAATTCGGGCACCTTCTATTCGGCGATGGCCAACGTCGATTTCGAGATCGGCGACGGCAATCCGGCGGCGACCGCGGTGCGCTTCCACGCCGCGCAGCACGCCTATCTCAGCCATATCGACTTCCATCTCGGCTCGGGCCTCGCCGGCATCTATCAGGTCGGCAACATCGGCCAGGATCTGCGCTTCTTCGGCGGCCGCTACGGTATCCTCACCGAAAAGCCCTCGCCTGCGTGGCAATATACGCTGCTCGATGCGACCTTCGAGGGCCAGCGCGACGCCGCGATCCGCGAGCATGAGGCGGGTCTGACCCTGGTCAACACCGTGTTCCGCAACGTGCCCGTCGGCGTCGAGATCGATCGTGGCTATGGCGACTGGCTGTGGGGCAAGCAGGTCCGATTCGAGAACGTCTCGCAGGCCGGCGTCGTCATCAGCAACGAAGGCAATGCCTATACGCAGATCGGCTTCGAGGATGCGACCGCGGTCGGCACGCCGGTGTTCGCGCGCTTCCGCGACAGCGGCAGGACGGTGGCGGGATCGGGTGCCCGCTATCGCGTCCGCGCCTTCAACTACGGGCTCACCGTACCGGCGCTCGGCGCGACGGGCAGCTTCGCGACCCGGATGGACGCCGCCCCCCTCGCGCGCGATCCGAAACGCCCCGCCCCGGCGATCCGCGCGCTGCCGCCGGTCGCGGCCTGGACCAACGTGCGCGACCTCGGCGTCACCGGCGACGGCAGCACCGACGATACCGCGGCGCTGCAACGCGCGATCGCCAGCCGGCGCGTGCTCTATTTCCCCGCCGGCTTCTACCGGGTCAGCGATACGCTGACATTGCGCGCCGACAGCGTGCTGATCGGCCTCCACCCCAGCCTGACCCAGATCGTCCTCGCCGACGACAGCCCCGCCTTCCGCGGCGTCGGCAGCCCGCGCGCGCTGCTCGCCAGCGCCAAGGGTGGCGACGCGATCGTTTCCGGCCTCGGTCTCGCCACCGGCGGCCGCAACCCGCGCGCCACCGCCTTGCTGTGGCGCGCCGGCGAGCGGTCGCTGGTCGACGACGTCAAGTTCCAGGGCGGTCACGGCACCTTCCGCGCCGACGGCAGCCGCTTCGATCCCTATAATGCCGATCACAGCGGCGATGCCGATCCCAAGCAGCGCTGGGACGGCCAATATGCCAGCCTGTGGGTGACCGACGGCGGCGGCGGCACGTTCAACGGCCTGTGGACGCCGAGCACCTATGCCGCCGCCGGGCTGCTCGTCTCCGACACCGATACGCCGGGCCACGTCTACCAGATGTCCGCCGAGCATCACCGCCGCGCCGAGATCGTGCTCGACCGGGTGCGCAACTGGGAGTTCCTCGCGCCGCAAACCGAGGAGGAGGCGGGCGAGAGCCGCGACACGGTGGCGTTCGAGATCCGCAACTCGCGCGACATCCTGTTCGCCAACCTCCACGCCTATCGCGTCACCCGCTCGCTGCAGGGCGCGCCGGCGGCGATCACGCTGACCGGCTCGACCGGCATCCGCTTCCGCAACGTGCACGTGAATGCGGAAAGCGGCTTCTCCACCTGCGACGCCGCCGGCTGCGGCACCTATCTGCGCGCGAGCAAATATCCGTATGAAAACGCGATCCGCGACATCACGCGCGGCGCCGAGGTGCGCGAGCGCGAATTCGCGGTGCTCGACGTCACCGACGCGCCCGTCGTCGCCCCCTCCACCGCGATCCCGGTGACGCGGGTCGCCGGCGGCTTTCACGCGCTCGGCGGCGGCGCGGTCGACCGGGCCGGCAAGCTTTATTTCGTCGACCGGCCGATGCAACGCATCCACGGCTGGAGCGCCGGCGAGGGCCTGTCGGTGGTGTCCGACGCGCCGCTCGATGCGGTCAATCTCGCAGTCGACGGATCGGACCGGCTGATGGTGCTGTCCTCCGCCGGTGCCGCCGCGACCGTCTACAGCCTCGATCCCCGGCGCCCCGCCGCGGTCGACGTGCTGGCCGCCCGTCCGGCCGCAGCCCACCCGCGGATCGTCCTGCCGGGCAGCCTGTGGAACAACGGCGAGTTCCGCGACCAATATGATCCGGCGACCGACCGCTTCACCACGCTCGCCGAGATGTTCGCGCGCGACATGGCGATCGCCAAGCCCCGCGAATACGTCTCGCCCGACGGCAGCCTCGCCCTCCCCGCCTTCCGCGTCTGGCAGCAGGGGCCGGCGGATCACCGCGGCTGGCGCTTCTCGGATACGCTCGACACCTATGGCCTGATCACGGCCAGCCCGGGGACGCGCGTCTATCTCGCCAATGGCTCGGAGGATCGCACCTACAGCGGTCTGGTCGGTGCCGGCGGTGCGGTGACCGATCTCAAGCCGTTCGCGGCGCGCGGCGGCGAGAGCGTCGTCGCCGGTCCCGACGGGCGCGTCTACGTCGCCAACGGGCAGGTGTTCGTCTATGCCGCCGATGGCAGCGAGCAGGGCCGCATCGACGTGCCCGACCGGCCGCTGCAACTGCTGTTCGGCGGTGCTGACGGTCGCACGCTGTTCATCCTGACCCACCACGCGCTCTACACGGCACGCCCCTGACGTCCTGCCGAAGCGGTACGAATCGACTTTGGTCGTAGATGCCGCGGCGCCCGTCTTTGGCTAGAATGATCGCGGTATCAGGGAATCAGACCGGTGGAGCCCGGCGCGGACCCTGCGGAAAAAGGGGATGGATGATGAAGATGGTCACGCGCGATCGGCGACGGCTTGCAGGCATTTCAGGTAACGTTACCAGCGTCGCGGCACTTGCGGTGATGCTGGTGTCGGTGCCGGCCTTCGCGCGGCCGCTGCCGCAGCAGGACCAGTCGGCGGTGCCCGATTCGACCCGTTCGGCCGACCCCGCCGCGCCCGATCAGCTGACCAAGCCGACCACCACCACCGATGGCACCGCCGACGCGCCGCAGGCCGAGGCGCCGGCGAGCGACATCGTCGTGACCGGCACGCGCATCACCGCCAACGGCTTCAACGCGCCGACCCCGACGACGGTGATCGGCGAACAGCAGATCCAGCAGAATGCCCAGGCGAACATCTTCAACACCGTCGTGCAATTGCCCTCGCTGCAGGGATCGACCGGTGCGACGACGGGCACGTTCAGCACGTCGAGCGGCCAGCAGGGGCTGAGCTCGCTGTCGCTGCGCGGCCTCGGCACGATCCGCACCCTGACGCTGCTCGACGGACAGCGCGTCATCGGCGCCAACGTCACCGGCGTCACCGACATCAGCCAGTTCCCGCAATTGCTCATCAAGCGCGTCGACATCGTCACCGGCGGCGCCTCCGCCTCCTACGGATCGGATGCGGTCGGCGGCGTCGTCAACTTCATCACCGATACCCGCTTCACCGGTGTCAAGGGCAACCTTCAGACCGGCGTCACCACGTATGGCGACGACGGTCAGGTGCTGGCGCAGCTCGCGGTCGGCAAGGCGTTCGCGGGCGACAAGCTGCACGTCATCCTCAGCGGCGAATATGCCAAGGATCAGGGCGTCGGCCCGGGCAATTTCGGCGAAGATCTCGCCGGCAGCCGCGACTGGTATCGCGCCTCGACGCTGGTCGACACCGGCAACCGCGCCGGCGGCACGCCGCAATTCCTCTACCGCGACCATGCCCAGGCCTATCAATATACGAAATATGGCCTGATCAGCAGCGGCCCGCTGCAAGGCACGGCATTCGACTTCAACGGCAACCCCTTCCCGTTCCAGTACGGATCGAACGGCGTGCCGTCGAAGACCGCGGGTGGCAACGTCATCGGTTGCTACGTCGGCTTCTGCGTCGGCGGCGATCAGTCGGGCCATGTCGGATCGGGCACGTCGCTGCAATCGGCGCTCGAGCGGATCAACGGCTACACCCGCGTCGGCTACGACATCGCGCCGGATACGGAGCTGTACGTCACCGCCAATATCGCGCAGGTCAAGACCAGCAACCAGCCCAACCCCGGTGCCTCGAAGACCGGCCTGACCATCCAGTGTTCGAACCCCTATCTGCCCGCATCGGTCAGCGCCGCCTGCGCCGCCAACGGCATCACCACCTTCGGCTACGGCCTCAGCAACGCGATCCTGCCGAACATCAAGGTCAATACCGATCGCCGCCAGTATCGCTTCGTCGGCGGCCTGAAGGGCAAGGCCGATGTGCTCGGGTCCAACTGGACCTATGACATCTATTACGAACACGGCATCAACATCACCGACATCAACGTCGACAACATCAGCCTGAACGGCCGGTACAATCAGGCGATCAACGCGACGACGCTCAACGGCCAGATCGTCTGCGCCAATGCGACCGCGCGTGCCAACGGCTGCCAGCCGATCAACATCTTCGGCGGCGCGGCGCCATCCGCCGCGGCGCTCGCTTATGTCGTGCCCGAGAACGGCCCGTTCCAGCATACCCGCCAGACGCAGGATGCCGCCGCGGCCAGCATCTCGGGCACGCCGATCGATTTGTGGGCGGGTCCGCTCGCGATCGCGATGGGCGTCGAATACCGGCGCGAGGCCTATCGCGTGAACGCCGATCCGTACGGCGCCGGGGTATCGGCGATCAGCCCCAATTCGGCCGACTATCCGGCCGATCCGATCCTCAACTCGACGATCGGCAGCAACTGGTACGCCGGGAACTACAAGAACGGTTCGGGCAAATATCACGTCTACGAGAGCTTCCTCGAACTCAACCTGCCGATCCTCGACTCGGCGGCGCTGGGCAAGGCCAGCATCAACGGCGCGGGCCGCGCGACCAAATATTCGACCTCGGGCGTCATCTACGCCTGGAAGGTCGGCGGCACCTGGGAAACGCCGCTCGATGGCCTGCGCCTGCGCGCCGTCACGTCGCGCGACGTACGTGCGCCGAACCTGTCCGAACTGTTCGCCGCACCGACGACGACCACCGTCCCCAACTTCACCGATCCGCGCACGACGGCGGCCAATCCCAACGGGCGCCAGCTGCTCATCATCCAGAACACGATCGGCAATCCCAATCTGCGCCCCGAGACCGCACGCAGCACCGAAGCCGGCATCGTCTATGCGCGCCCGTCTTGGCTGCCGGGGCTCAGCCTGTCGTTCGACTATTACAAGATCAAGGTCAGCGACGTCGTCTCCAGCCTGTCGGCGCAGCAGATCGTCAATCTGTGCTACATCTCGAACCTGCCGGACACCTGCGGCGCGTTCAATCTCGACATCGCGCCCGGCAGCAACCAGACCGCGTTCGTCAACGTCCAGTCGTTCAACCTCGCCTCGATCAAGACCGAGGGCTTCGACATCGAGGCGAGCTACCAGTGGCGCAATCCGCTGGGCCTCGGCGGCAACTTCACGCTGCGCGGCCTCGGCACCCACGTCATCAACTTCATCACCGATCCCGGCCTGCCCGGTACCATCCCGGTCGACAGCGCCGGCGCCAATTCGGGCGCGACGCCGAGCTGGAAGTGGCTGGCGATCCAGAGCTACGACAACGACCAGTTCAGCCTGCTGCTGCAGGAGCGCTGGTTCAGCGACGGCGTGTTCGGCAATCAATATGTCGTCTGCTCGACCGCCTGCCCGGTCTCGACCGCCAACAATCCGACGATCGACTATAACAAGATGAAGGGCGCCTTCTACTTCGACATCGGCGGCTCGCTCAACGTCACCAAGCAAGTCAGCATGTTCTTCAAGGTCGACAATCTGTTCGATCACGATCCCGAGGCCTCGCCGCAGACCAACACCGGCCTCGACGTCAATCCGGCGCTGTATGACACGCTGGGCCGCTTCTACCGTCTGGGTGTCCGCGCGCGGTTCTGACCCGGACTAAGGCTTCAAAGGCGTCCCCCACCTCCCCCGTCATGACGGACATGATCCGGCATGACGGGGCGTTTTTGAACGCCGGCGTCCTGCGGCCGGGGGAACGGCGCGACGCCCGAGCCATTGAGGGGGAATGACACCCCCCATTCCCGCTACCGGCGTCACCGTCTGGCACGACGGCAATTGTCCGTTATGCCGGCGGGAGATCGCGTTGATGCGCCGGCTCGACCGTCGCGGCGCGATCACCTTCGTCGATGCGGCCGACACCGACAGCATCTGCCCGATCGACCGCGGCGCGCTGCTCGACCGGTTCCACGCCAGCGAGAACGGCACCTTGCTCTCCGGCGCAGCCGCTTTCGCCGCGATGTGGCGCGCGATCCCGCTCCTGCGCCCGCTCGGCCTGCTCGCCCGCCAGCCGTTGGCGTTGCGAGTCATGGAACGGGCGTATCGCCGCTTCCTGCGTCTCCGCCCCCGGCTCCAGCGCCTGCTCCGGTGATCCGACGGGTGCCGTCAGGCGCCCATCGCATATTGCCGGCAATGATTGAGATAGCCCGCCTCATGCAGCCCGGAGAGCGCGACGACGCTTTCCCATAGCCAGCCCGGCGCGTCGATCGCGCCGCGCCGGTCGGCATCGAGCACTCGCGTCCAATCGGCGCGCTCGTCGCGGCTGAGCTGCCGCGCATGCGCCTTGCCGACGACGAAGGCGAGATAATGCGCCGCCTTCACCGCCTGGCCGGCGCTGAACTGCTCGACCTCGAGCTTCAGATCCTGCGGCGAGAGTTCGCGCACGAACAGCGACCGGTCGAGCATCCGCGCCGCGACCATCCGGCTGCCGAGATGCGGCGACAGCGCACGTGCCGCGGTCACGACGCGCACCGCCTGATCGGCCGGCATCGTCGCGCCCCGCGCCGCCGGTGCGATCGGCGCGGTCGCCTCCTTGAGGTCGATCAGCGCATAATCCGACCGGCCCTTGGCGTTCTTCAATCCGGCAATCGCCGCGAAGCGCAACAGGCCGAGCGAGCTGCACCCCTTCATCCAATAGGCCGCATCGACGAGCCGCACCGTGCGATCGCGATCCTTGTCGTCGAGCGCGAGGACCAGCGCGGTGACGTCGGGCTCGGCGAGCACCGCCGCGAGCGCGCCGCGCTCCTCGCCGTCGAGCGGCCAGAATTTGTCGCCGAGCGGGATCGTCGGCTCGGCGGTGCGCAGCCGCTCCTTGGCGAGATGGCGCCAGCGCCGACCGAGCGCGCGGCGCCTGACGCTGCGCACCACGTCTGGTTCGGGGCCGCTGTCGTCGCCGCCGGGATCGCGCATCGCGCGGGCATAGCCGGTCACCATCTCCTCGATCATATGCGCGGTCGTGACGCCGGGCAGGTCGGAGCCGCGCGCCGCGGTCGCCAGCGACAGGCCGAGGCGGATGAGGTCATGCGCGGGATTGCCGATCACCGCCTGGTCGAGGTCGCGGATCTGGATCGCGATCCGTCCGTCGCCGTCGTTGATCGGCCCGAGGTTGCCGAGGTGGCAATCGCCGCAGATCCAGATCGCCGGTCCTTCGGGCACGTGCCGCGACGCTCGCGACTCCGCCAGCCATTCGTAGAATTTGACCGTGTTACCCCGGACATAGGCATGGGTCGAACGCGCCATCTTCAACTTGCGCTTGGCTTCGAGGATGGCGCCGCGTTCGGCGGGACGGGGTGTCGGCATCGATGTCCTTCGGATCAGCAATACTATGTAACGCGCGCTGACCCGCATGGGTTACATCGGACCGGCGAATTTCAGGCGGTCGGGTTACCGGCGCCGAGCGGTGACGCCGCATAATCGGCCAGCAACGCGGCGGCATCGTCGTAGATCGCCACCGCACCGGCGCGCGTCAGCACCGCATCGGGGAAGCCGCCGGAGCGCACCGCGACCGCGGCCATGCCGCATTTCGCCGCCGCCTCGATGTCATAGGGGGTGTCGCCGACGACGATCACCTCGTCGGGAGCCAGCCCGTCGAGCTTGGCGAGCGCGGTGGCGAAGATGTCCGGCGCCGGCTTGGTCTGTTCGACGTCGTCGCCGCTGGTCGCCTCGCCGACCAACGCGCGGGCATCGAGCAGCCCGAGATAATGGTCGAGCTCTTCGCCCGATGCGGATGAGGCGAGCACGACCTGCTGGCCGTTGCCATGAGCGTGCGCGAGCAGCGCCCGCGCATCGGCGAAGGGTTTGGCGCGATCGAGATACTTGGTCTTGAACGCCGCGCCGTGGGCGTCGCCGAGCTTCTCGACCGCGTCGTCGTCGAGATCGGGAAGCAGCGTCGGCACCAAATTGTCCGTGCCCTTGCCGATCTGGTCGTGGATCGTCTGCCGGTCGAAGCGGGCGCCGATCCCGGCGAAGGCCTCTTCCCAGGCGAGCACGTGGAAATCGTTGCTGTCGACCAGCGTGCCGTCGATGTCGAAGAGAATGGCCTTGATCTGCTTGGGCATGATGCGTCCGATGATTGGGGAAAAAATCGGCGGCGCGATCGGCCACCTCGTCCCATCGCCAACCAGCGATCGAGCGCTAACGTTCCTTTTCAAGGGCTTGTCCCCTTTTCTCGGTGCCGCGCGTTGGCCGGCATCTGAAGAGGAGACGTCCATGTTTCGTTATGTGATCGCGGCAACCGCCATGACCCTGTTCGCCGGCGGTGCCGTCGCGCAGACCGCCCAGACCGGCTCGCACAACCCCGCCGTGAAGAATGGCGCGCCGCACACGATCGCCGCCCCCGCGAAGGGCGCGAACTCCTTCACCGAGGATCAGGCACGCGGCCGTCTCGCCAAAGCCGGCTATACCGGCATTACCAAGCTGACCAAGCGCGACGGCCTGTGGCAGGGCACCGCGATGAAGGCAGGCAAGCGCGCGACCGTCATGCTCGACTACAAGGGCAACGTCACCAGCCGCTGATCGAGCCCATTGTTTCCAGGAGAGATTTAATGACCCAGACCATCACGCGCCTGTTCGACGATTATGCCGACGCGACCAATGCGATCCGCGAGCTCGAGACGATCGGCGTCCCCCACGACCATCTCAGCATCGTCGCCAGCAATGCCGACAAGCGCCAC
Organism: Sphingomonas sp. GW821-FHT04B01; assembly: GCF_059420425.1. Classification (NCBI taxonomy): domain Bacteria; kingdom Pseudomonadati; phylum Pseudomonadota; class Alphaproteobacteria; order Sphingomonadales; family Sphingomonadaceae; genus Sphingomonas; species Sphingomonas sp. GW821-FHT04B01. The sequence goes on from NZ_JBWKTR010000003.1 coordinate 319,613, forward strand.
GGCGAGCACGTCGACCAGGACGATGACAGCATCAACGACCATGGCGACGTCAGCCGCGGTGTATCGACCGGCGCCGTGCTCGGCGGTGCCGGCGGTCTGCTCGCCGGTCTCGGCCTGCTCGCCATTCCCGGCCTCGGCCCGATCGTCGCGGCCGGCTGGCTCGCTGCAACCGCAGCCGGTGCCGGCATCGGCGCGGCAGGCGGCGCGGCGACCGGCAGCATCGTCGGCGCGCTCAAGAACGCCGGCCATGACGAGAATGACGCGCACGTCTATGCCGAGGGCGTCCGTCGCGGCGGTTCGTTGGTCAGCGCCAAGGTACCCGACGAGCTGGTGAGCGAAGCGGAAGCCGTGCTCGAGCGCAATCGCTCGGTCGACGCGCAGAGCCGCGGCGCGAGCTATCGCGAGTCCGGCTGGACCAGCTTCGACGACAGCGCCCCGGCCTATACCGCCGACCAGGTGCATGAGGAGCGCGCGCGCTACACGACCGGCTCGCGCCTCTAATAACCCCGCCGCTCCCGCCGACAACGGGCGGGAGCGGTACTTTTTGCGCAGATCGTCACGCGCCCTGCCGCTTCTTGGTGGCTTGTTAAGTCCGGCTGTGGTTGATCATCCTTCGTCCGCCTACAATTGTCGAAAGCGGCTGATGGGGTGGTATGCTGAGCCTAGTGTTGTGGACGACGGTATCGGCACTGGCCCCTGCGCCCGCGATACAGGACGTCGCCCTCCCCGCTGATCCCGTCGCGGCGCCGCTGATCGCGCCCCTGCCCGTCCAGACCGCGGTGCCGGCACCCGAGCCCGCGCAGGACACCCGCCGCGTCGAGCCGACGATCACCGAGTCCGCCGACATCGTCGTCACCGCACGGGAGAATTCCGCCAAGATCGATCCGCTGCGCGCGCTCAACGAGCGCTCGTTCGAGGCGACCGAGGCCGTCGACAAGGCGCTCGTCGCGCCGATCGCGCGCGCCTATAAGAAGACCGCGCCCAAGCCGTTCCGCGACGGCGTCCACAACGTGCTGTACAATCTGCGCGAGCCGGTCGTGTTCATCAATTTCCTGCTCCAGCACAAGATCGGCAAGGCGGTCGAGACGGTAGGCCGTTTCGGCATCAACACGACGATCGGCCTGCTCGGCGCGTTCGACATCGCCAAGCGCAAGCCCTTCAAACTTCCCCGCCGCGGCAACGGCTTCGCCGATACGCTCGGCTTCTACGGCGTGCCGCCGGGTCCGTTCATGTTCCTGCCGCTGGTCGGTCCGACGACGGTACGCGACCTGATCGGTGGCGGCGTCGACCGGCTCGTCCTGCCGATCGCCGCGGGGCGCCGCGTGACCAGGCCCGCCTTCGTCATCCCCGCCGCAGTGCTCGGCGTGCTGGATCATCGCTCCGAGTTCGACGACACGCTGCGCACGCTGCACGAAGACGCCGCCGATCCCTATGCCAACACCCGCACCTTCTACCTGCAGCGCCGCCAGGCCGAGATCGACCATCTCCGTGGCCGCGGTACCGGCAGTTCGAGCCCGATGTCCGAAGCGCCCAAGGCCCCGATCGACGAGCGCGGTCGCGAGGTGAAGACGGCGCCGTGAGGCGGTCACCCTTGCTTTAGCGCGACGATGACGACGCCGCGCAGCCGCCCTTCGCAGGCATCGTGCAGGGCTTGCGGCGCAGCGTCCAGGCCCGCCACCATCGTCCGGGCGAAGTGGAGCCCGGCGTCGCGCTGCCACGCGATCCATTCGGCAAAGGCGGCGATGTCGCGATCGGCACTATAGCCGCGCAGCGTGATGTCCTTGAGGATGAGCTGGAACGAGTCGAGCGCCGCGGGGGCGACGATGCTGGCCCCCTGCCGGTCCAGTTCCGCGGTCAACGCGCCGAGCAGCACGAACCGCGCGCCCTCGCGCGCGGCGCCGATCGCGGCGACGAGGTGGGCGCCGCCCACCATGTCGACGAAGACATCGATGCCGTCGGGCGCCGCGGCCGCCAGCTGGTCGGCGAGCGGGCCGCCGTTGCGCAGCACCGCCGCATCGTAGCCGAGGTCGGTGCGCATCCAGTCCGCCTTGTCGCGGCTCCCGGTACTGCCGATAACCCGCGCCGCGCCGAGCCGCCGCGCGACCTGGCCGGCCATCGATCCGATCGCGCCGGCGGCGCTCGACACGAAGACGGTGTCGCCGGGGCGGATCCGGATACCGCGGGTCAGCGCCGCATAAGCCGTCCAGCCATGGCCGAGATAGGCCGCGGGTTCGATCGGCCCGCGTCCCAGCGCCACGCACTGCTCGACCGGCACGACGGCATGGTCCCGCCAGCCGAACGGATGCGAGACGAAATCGCCGACCATAAAACCGCTCTCGGGCGGACAGGCGAGCACCTCACCGATCGCACGGTCCGCCAGCGTATCGCCGGGGCTGAGCGCCGGGAAAGGTATCCCCTCGACCGCCTGCGCGTCGCGATCGGCCATCAGCCGCGTCGAGATCGAAATCCGGAACCAGCGATTGCGCACGACGACGTCCGTCGGCCCCGGTGCCGGCAATTGCGTCTCCGCGATCACGAGATCGGACGGCTGGATCATCGCCTCCGGGTGGCGCGCAAGGCGTACCTGACGGCATTTCGGCATGCTGGTCATTCGCGGCTCCTCGATAAGCGGCGCGATCAAACACGCGCCCGAGGAATCGAATTACCGGTGTGACTGTCGGTCAGTCAATATGCCGAGCTCTTCTCTTGCTGTCGGTTTCGCGGCAGGGATCATCGCCTGCACCATCATGGGAGCCGACGTGGCGAGCAAACCCCGCACCAAGCCTGCCGATCAACGGCGTGACGATCTGATGAACGCTGCCGAGCGCCTGTTCCTCGACCGGGGCGTCGCCGCGACGACGATTGAGCAGATCACGTCCGGGGCGGGGGTGGCGAAAGGCAGCTTCTATCTGCATTTCACTGCCAAGGAGGATGTCGTCGCGGCGCTACGCCTGCGCTTCGCCGAGCGCGTCGGCGGCATCATCACCAGTGCGGTCGATCGCGTCGCCACGGGTGACTTCAGCGAACGGCTGGCCGCTTGGCTGACCGCTTGCGCGGAGGGCTATGCGACGTTCGCCTCGCTGCATGACATGGTGTTCCGCGATGTCCCGCCGCCGACAAACGCCGGTCTGGCCGACAATCCGTTGATCGACGGTCTCACGCAACTGCTCGCCGCCGGCGACGCTGCGGGAGCATGGCGGCTCGAAGACCCGCGGTTCACCGCCATCTTCCTGTTCAACGCGCTGCATGGCGTGATCCTCGACGCCGGCCGATATGGCGGCAGCGACGCGCTCGCCCGTCGTATCGTCGATCACGGTTTCCGGCTCGTCGGTCTGTCGGCGGAATAGCCCGTCGCTGGTCAGCCGCGCTTGATGCGCGGGAGCTGCCACCACGGGGTCTGCGGGCTGAGGTGATGCTCGTGGTGATAGGCGCCGAAGTGGAAGCAGGTCGCCAGCGAGGCGAGCGGCGACAGCGAATTGCTGCGCGCGTTGTGCGTGTCGGCGAACGGCGTCTCGCCGTGACGGTGGGGCAGATAGGTGCCGAACAGGAACAATTGCGCCAGCGCTAGCAGCGCCGGCACCGCCCAGAACAGCACGATGTTGAGCAGCGACGCGCCGAGCAGCATGTAGACGACCGCCGCCAGCGTGATCCGCAGGATCTGGCCGTGGGTGTAATAGCCGCGGAAGAAATGGACGAACCACGGCAGCGCGCGGCGCGGCGCGGCGGCGTGGAAATCGGGATCGTGCTCGGTGCCGGGCGCGGCGTGATGCGCGTGGTGCATCGGGTAGAGCGCGCGATAGGACAGGCCGGCATAGGCGCCGAGGCACAGGGTGCCGACGACGACGTTCCACGCCCGGCGTCCGGGTGCGAACGATCCGTGCATGCAATCGTGCGCGACGATGAAGAGGCCGGTGCTCAGCCACGCCTGCACCACGATCAGCAGCAATGCGACCGGCACCGTGGCGGCGCGCCACTGCCAAAAGAAGATGCCGCCGATATGGATGGCGAGCCACGCCGCGCCGATCGCGGCGGCGAGCAGCAGGCTGTGGCGCGTATTGCCCCGATCGGGGCTCATCGCCCGACGCGATCGGCGAGCTTGCGCTTCAGCTTCGCCGGATCGGGTGCGAACAGGAAGCCGAAGCTGACGCCGCCCTCCTTGCCCTTCACCGCATGGTGCAGCCGGTGCGCCTGCAACAGCCGCTTGGAATAGCCGCGCCGCGGCACCCAGCGCATGCCGAACCGCTGGTGGACCATCATGTCGTGGACGAAGGCGTAGATACCGCCATAGACGGTGATGCCCAGCGCCGCCCACCACAAGGGTTCCCAGCGCAGGCCGACGACGAACAAGGTCACCACAATGACCGCAAAGGTGATCGCATACAGATCGTTCTTCTCGAACGCGCCCTCGTGCGGCTCGTGATGCGACCGGTGCCAGCCCCAGCCCCAGCCGTGCATGACATATTTGTGCGTCGCCCAGGCGAAACACTCCATGAACAGCACCATGCCGACAACCACAGCCAGCTTCTCGTACCAGGCCACCGCCTACTCCTATCGCGTCCGAGCCATCACTCGGGGAGGACGACGTCTTCAGTATCTATGCCATAACCGCGGTCAAACAAGGCCGTAGTGGCCGGTCGCCGCCGCCCCGCCGTCACCGCGCGGACATAGAGAAGGGCCGTGCCGCCCGCCCGGTCGCCCAGCCTTTGTTCGGGGTCGCCGCCATCGTGAAGCGCAATTCGCCGCCCGCCCGCAACTCCGCGTCGCGCAGATAGCTGCGCGCCAGCGGCACGCCGTTCAGCGTCACCGCAGCGATATAGCGGTTGGTCGCCGACAGGCCGTCGGCGACGACGACGAAGCTTTTGCCGTCAGGCAGGTTGAGCGTCGCGCGATCGACGAACGGCCGGCCGATGACATATTCGTTCGATCCCGGCGCCACCGGATAGAAGCCGAGCGCGGTGAAGACGAGCCACGCCGACATCTGACCGAGATCGTCGTTGCCCGCCAGACCGTCCGGCGTCGGCCTGTATTGCGACGCGACGATCTGCGCGAGCCGCTCCTGCGTCCGCCACGGCGCCCCGGCGTAATCGTAGAGATAGGCGACGTGATGGCTGGGTTCGTTGCCGTGGATATATTGGCCGATCAGTCCGGCGATATCCTCGGCGTGGCTATAGTCGAGCTTCGAATTGTCATAGTCGAACATCGCATCGAGCTTGGCGATCGCCCTGGCGTCGCCGCCGAGCAGGCGGAACAGGCCGGCCTGATCCTGCGGCATGAACCAGCTATATTGCCACGCATTGCCCTCGGTATAATCCGAGCCGTAATTGATCGCGGTCGGATCGAAGGGCGTGCGGAACGCGCCGCTCGACAGGCGCGCGCGCAGCCAGCCGGTCTTGGTGTCGAAGCTGTTGCGCCAGTTGGCGGCGCGTTTCTCGAAGCGCGCGGCGATCGCGTCGCGCCCCATCGCCCGCGCCATTCGTGCAATCGTCCAGTCGTCATAGGCATATTCGACCGTCTTCGACGCGGCCTCGGGCTCCTTGTCGATCGGCACATAGCCGCGCGCCATATAGTCGCCGAGCCCGCCATAGGGGGCATAGTCTGCGCTCGCGACCATCGCGTCGAGCGCCGCATCGGCGTCGAAGCCGCGGATGCCCTTGAGATAGGCGTCGGCGATCACCGGCGCGGCATGATAGCCGATCATCGTCCAGGTCTCGCGCCCGGCGAATTGCCATACCGGCAGGATGCCGTCGGGACTGAACCGGCGGCTGGCGACGAGCGAGCGCACGACGTCGACCGTGGTCTGCGTCGGCTGGACCAGCGTCAGCAGCGGATGCTCGGCACGGAACGTATCCCATAGCGAGAAGGTCGAGCGGAAGGTGAAGCCGTCGGCGCGATGCACCTGATCGTCCGGCCCGCGATAGCGGCCGTCGGCATCGCTCCATACGCTCGGCGCGAGCAGGGCATGGTAGAGCGCGGTATAGACGGTGCGGCGCATCGGCGCGGGGGCGGCGATCTCGACCGCGCCGAGCGCCTGCGTCCACGCGGCGGCGGTGCGCGCGCGGATCGCGTCGAAGCCGCCCGCCTCGGCCTCGAGATTGGCGACCGCGCCGGCTTCGTCGACGCCGGACAGCGCCACCTTCACCTCCAGCGGGGCGGCAAGCGTACCGAAATCGAGCCGCGCCTCCAGTGCCTTGCCGAGTTTCTCGGCGACCGCCTCGCTGCCCCGGCCCGGCCCCTGAAAGCCTTTGTAGGTCACCGCGGCGTCGCGATCGACGAAGCCATGGCCGGTCAGCGGTGCGGAGAAGCGCATCGCGAAATAGAGCTTGCGGCCCGGCGCCCAGCCGCGCGTCTCGCGAAAGCCGGTCAGCGTGCCGTCGGGGCGCAGGTGCAGCCCCGACCACAGGATCTTGCCGGGATAATTGTAGAGCGACGAGCGCAGGTCGATGACCAGATGCGCGGGCGTGCCGGCGGGGAAAGTGTAGCGGTGGACGCCGGTGCGGGTGCCGGCGGTCAGTTCGGCACGGATGCCGCCGTCGGCGAGCGTCACCGCATAATAGCCGGGCCGCGCCGTCTCGCTGGCGTGATCGAAGCGCGAGCGATAGCCCGAGCCGGGCTTCGCCGGATCGCCCGGATCGAGCCGTGCCGTCCCCGCCTGTGGCGCGACCAGCACGTCGCCGAGGTCGGAATGGCCGGCACCGGAGAAATGGGTGTGGCTGAAGCCCTGGATCGTCGGATCCTCGTAGCGATAGCCGGCGGCATGGCCGTAACAGGCGCGGATTTCGCAGCCGGTATCGGTGTCGGGGGACAGCTGGACCATGCCGAACGGCGCGGTGGCGCCGGGGAAGGTATGGCCCTCCCCCGCCGTGCCGATCATCGGATCGACCGCGTCGATCGGCGCCCCCGCGCTCTGTGCGAAGGCGGGGTCGGACAGGAGCAGGGCGAGAAGGAAAGCGTAGCGCATGCAGCGAGTTAAGCAGGTGTCGCGCGACGGGGAAAGGCCGCGGATGCAGTTGCGTCGCCGACACGGCGGGGCTGAGCGCGATCGGTTTCGCGCTGACCGATTCCAAAACACCCCATTACCCCGGACTCGTTCCGGGGTCCACGGTCCCGCAGGAGCAACGCCTTCCGCTCCTACGGGCCGGTGGATGCCGGAACGAGTCCGGCATGACGGGTGGATGGACGGGCGCCGCCCGCCCCGCTTACGCCGACTGCGGGATGATGCTGATCATCTCGTCCTCGCCCGGCTCCTTGGCGGGCTTGAGCTTGATCGCCTGGTCGGGCTCGACGTGGCGGCTGCGCGTCATCGGCTCCAGCCTCACCGTCTCGCCGGTTTCGAGCGAGCGCTCGACAGCGGCCAGCACACGCATGTCGAGCAGGCCTTCCTCGCCATCCGCCTCGGGATGCGCGTCGTTGAGGATGCAGTCCGAGAAATACTGCGTCTCGTTGCCGAATTGCTCGACGGGATCGAACTTATGCTCCTTGCTGCCCTCGCTGGTCTTCTCGACGTAGCGGATGCCGATCTTCGGGCCGAACATGAAGCTCGGCGAGGCATGGATGCTCGCCTTGGTGCCGACCAGTTCGAAGAATTCCGACGAGGCGGTGGCGTAGCTTACCGTGAATTGCGCGACACGTTCGCCGGGGAAGCGCAGCGTGACCGCGACCGTGTCGTGGAAGTTGAAGCCGCGGTCGGGCGTCTTGGTGCCGACGGCGTGGACCGCGATCGGCTCCAGCCCGAACAGGTTGCGCACCGCGTTGAGCGGATAGGTGCCCATGTCCGGCACCGGCCCGCCCCAATAGCCGTTGTGACCGCGCGAATTGGCCTCGGCGACGTTCTGCGCGAAGGCCGAGACGAAGCTGCGCAGTTCGCCGAATTCGTTGTTGCGCGCGCGGGTGATCATCTCGACCGTGCCGGGCTCGTGATGCAGGCGATAGGCGATCATCAGCTTCGCACCGCGGGTCTTCTGCGCGGCGAGGATCTGCTCGGCCTCCGCGACGCTCGACGCCATCGGCTTTTCGAGCAGGACGTGGATGCCCGCCTCGAGCGCCGGCACCGCATATTGCATGTGGAGGAAATTGGGCGTCGCGATGTACACCGCATCGATCTCGCCCGAGGCGAGCAGTTCGGCATATTGCTCGTAGGTCCACGCCTTGATGCCGTAGAGTTTGGCGAGCTTGTCGGCCTTTATCGGATCGCCGGTGACCAGCGCCACCAGTTCCGCATTGTTCGTGCGCGCGACGCCCGGCATGAACGCCTGCTGCGAGATCTGGCCGCCGCCGACGACGGCGTAGCGCACCTTCTTGGTGTGTCCGAACATGTTTCGGCCTTTCTGATCGATGACTGGGGATGCCGGGACGAACGAAGCGCCCTCGCGATCGTTGCACCGCACCATCCCTTCGCCGGCCGCGCGATCAGGGGCGTTGCGGCTCGGGTTGCACCCCGCTGTCGGCGATCACCTTGCGCGCCGCCTCCGGCCAGGCATCGCCGACGATGGCGACGTTCTGCTCGGCGACGTTGTTCAGATAGTCGGTCCAATTCCCCTGCAGCCGGCCGGAATTGTACCAATTGCCGATCGCGCGATTGTCCATCGCGGTGCGCTTGGGCGCGATATGATCCTGCGTGTTGAGGTTGAGCCAGACGCCCCCCACCCGGTCGACGACGTTGCCGCGAACCGTGACATAGCGCGACCCCTCGTCCAGGTAGATGGCGATGCCGCCCGAGCCGGCGATGTCGGATACGTAATTCCCCGCGATCAGCGCGCCGGGATCGGCGGAGAGATGATAGATCGCGCCGCCGTCGGGGAACCATTGCTTCACCCGCGACACGCGGTTGCCGACGATCACCGTGTCGCGCAGCGTCGTCGGCGTATCGTAGATGCGGTTGCCGGGCGCGTCGTAATAGCCGCGCTGCGCGCGCCAATATTCGGCGCTGCCGCCCGGATCGTTGGTCCCCCAGCCCCAGCCGACGTCGATCCCGTCATAGGGCGCATCGGACACGTCGTTGTTCATGATGACGGTGCCCGAGGCGTAGGTGACGAGGATCGCCGATTGCTCCTTATAGTCGCGCGAGACGCCGCTGATCCGGTTGTTGCGGATCAGGATGTCGCGCAGCCCCATCTCGGGCCGGGCGGGATGATGCGCGTCGGGCTGGACGCCGCCGACCATGATCGCTCCGCCGGCGAGATCGGTGAAGCGGCTGCGCGTCACCTCGATCGCGCTGGTACCGAGACCGACTCCGGCGGCATTGGCGTCGGCGTTGTTGCCGATGCCGAGCGCGACCTGTCCGAGCTGAGTGAACCGGTTGTCGTCGAAGACGATCCGGCTCGCCGCGGCGACCTGGATCGCGGCGGGCTGCTGGTGGAAGCGGTTGCGCATCGCCTCGAACGGGCGGCAGCCCCAACTGCAATCGCGGATGGGATCGCCGGGATAATCGGGCAGTTCGCCGGCGAGATAGGAGCCGCTCTGCTGGCTCGCATAGCCCTCCGGCCCGGCGGGCTGCCGCCAGCTCGTGTCGCGGAAGTCCAGCCCGCGAAACTGAAGGTCGCGCACCGGCCGGTCGTAGCTGCCGGCGATCGACAGCAGATGGTCGAGCCGCGGCAGCACCACCGCGATCCGGTCCATCGCCTCACCCGCGCGCGGCTTGTAATAGAGGCGGCCGGCAGCGGGATCGGCGTAATATTGGCCGGGCTCCCGCAGGAAGGCGAGCGCGTTGACGAGGAACATGCGCGCCACCTCCGCGGAGACCGGCCGCGCGAACGTGTCGTAGCCGACCAGATTGTTGCGCCAGCCGGGCTGCTGCATCACGATCCGGTCGCCCTCGATCCGCTCGACCATCGCGTGGCGGTGGGTGAACCAGCTCATCCCTTCCACCGCGATGCGGCGCTGGTCGGGCAGTTGCGCGAGCGTCCGCCACGCCGGGTCGGTGATCGTCAGTCCCCACGGCGCGAACGTCACCGCCGCCCGCGGGATCTCGATCGCCGCGCGTTGCGCGAGCCGGCCGCCGACGCTGAGTTGCAAGGGATCGCTGCCCGACGGGATCGGCGCCGCCCAGATGCCACGCTTGCGATCCGCCAGGCGCCAGCCCTCGACCGGCACGCCGCCCGACAGCGTCGGATAGGCGCCCGCCGCCCCCTCCCAGCGGACGGTGAAGCCGTTCTGCCCGCCGTCGTCGGCGGTAAAGCGCAGCGGCGCCGCCAGCCGATAGGTGCCGGCGGCGATCCGCACGGTGACGTCATGGTCTTTGTTGCGCTGCTGCACCGCCGCCTGCGCCCGCGTCAGGCTGGCGAACGGCCGCGCGGCCGACCCGTCGCCGTCGTCCGACCCCTCGGGCGCGACGTGGAGGACGATCGGCACCGGATCGGGCCGGTTGGGGATGACGATCCGGTGCGGCCCGGTTTGGGCGGCCGGCGGCGCGACCCGCGGCAGCACCGGGCCGGCGGGCAGCTGCGCGCCCGCCGGCATGACCGTGAGGACGACGGCCGCGACCGTCAGCGCCCGATACTTCCGCATCTCGTCTCCTCACCGCGCCCCGTTGCTGGCCCCTGCCCTCACTGCGTCTCGGCGGCGACCGCCATCGCCGCGCGCGCGGCGAGGATGTAGGCGGACGTGGTGCTGACGGTATATTCGTTCTCGAACCACAGGAACGGCCAGTCGACCTTCGCCTCGGGATAGTCGGGTTTGACGATCAGCACGCCCGGCACCATCCCGCCGGGGATGAAGCTATAGTCGGCGCGATTGTGTCCATAGCCGATCAGCTTCGACGCAGTGCCGACGGTCGAGACCAGCGACAGGTTGTTCGCCGGATGCCGCCCGAGCACGTAATCAATCGCATTCAGCGTGTAGGCGGTGCCGACGATCTCGGGGAACGCCTTGTGCAACAGGTACATGGTCGTGCCGAAACTGACCACCTGGTTGGAGCCCGCCCAGGTGCCGTCGGCGATCGGCACGCCGAACGGATTGTTGGTCATGCCGCCGTCCGCCTTGGCCTTCATGTCCTGCACCAGCGGCACGAGGGCGGCGCGATAGTCCGCGCCCATCAGCGGAATGGCGCGCACCGCGGCACCGGCGAGCCACGGGAAGTTCTGCCGGATCACCGGCTGCAACTGGCGCAGCCGGTCGGCATAGACACGATCGCCGCGGCTGGTCAGCAGCAATTCGACGGTGGCGACGACGTTCGCGGCCTCGGCCGAACGCGGCGACGACGAATCGTCGCGCCCGTCGCCGGCCTTGACCACCCCGCCCTGCTGCTTGCTCCACAACGCCTTGGCCGCGGCGAGCGCCTCCGCCGCCATCTTCGGGTCGCTCGCGGCGAGCACCCGGCTGGCAGCGGCGAGCGCGCCGGCCACCGCGAGGTTGTTGGCAGGCAGATCGGTGGTGAACGCCCAGCGATCGTCGGGCGTCCCCGACGCACCGCCCTTGATCTCCTCCGCGCCGAGCCTGGCGTCGTAGAGGTGATTGTCGGTCTGCGATCCGGCATCGCCGAGATGGGCATATTGGCGCAGCGCCGGATCGACGATACCGACGATGGCGTGGCCGAACACATTGTACTGCGCGAGCAATTGCAGCGTGCCGTGCCGGATCTGCTGCACCGCGTCCTCGACGCCGTCGGGCTTGCGGATCTCGACCTTGCGGGCCGCCTCGTCGATGCTCGTCTCGTCCCAGTCGAGGCCGAACAATTCACGCGCCCAGACGAGGTCGCGCGTCACCGCCGCATTCTCCGGCGTCTGGATGTCGTAATCGCCGGCATCCTGCCAGCCGCCGACCGCGAGGCCAGGAATGTGCTGACCGGCCTTGAACGGCGAATCGAGGTTCGGCCCCATCTTGTAGCCGTCGAAATGGGTGATGTTCGGCGGCGCCTGCCGCGCGTCGTCGAGATGCGAGGGCGCCGACCAGACGCGATATTGCTCGCGGATGCCGACGTGATCCATCTGTTCGGCGATGAACGTGTCAAGCGAGGTCTGCCAAATCCGCTGATAGGCGTCGACGGCGATGCGGAACGGGTTGGTCGTCTGCCCGGCATAGCTGATCGCATACAGGCCGGGCTCGCGCACCGACGAGAAGTCGAAGGCGGCATAATCGTAGCGCGTCCAGTGGCCGCGCGACTGGACCTTGGCGCGGAACACCGATTGCTTGCCGCCGTCCGCGGTCAGCCGGACCAGTTCCGCCTCGCCCGGCGCCTTGAAATTGGGATCGAGCTCGATCAGCGCGACCTTGGGCCGCCCCGGCGTGTAGCCGGCCTGGTTGAACGAGACGACCGGCTGGCGCGTCCAGTTCTTCACCACGTTGGGCCGGACGTGCCAGACGATCGCATTCTCCTTCGCGCCGGCGGCGATCAGCGAACGGATGACGAACCAGCCGTTCTGCGCCCGCGCGCGGGCGTCGTACAGATCGATCGGTCCGGTGTCGGAGGTGATGCTGACCCGCGTCAGCGGATCCTCGGGCGCCAGCGTGATCGTCTTGGTAGCGCTCCCGAGCGGCAGCGGATCGCCCGATCCGTCCTTGGCCATCGGCCCCGTCGGATGGCGCGGGAACAGCCCCGGCGCGGCATCGACCAGATAGGTCTTGCCGAAATAGGCGGTCGGCAGGAAGTCGAGATTGAACCCCGCCTTGCCGGCGAGGCTGGCCGGCAGTGGCTGGTCGAGATCGACCGCGATGCGGAAGCCGCCGGGTTCGGCGGTGACCTTGACGCTATAGGACAGCTTCTGCTGCGTGTAGGCGGAGCGTACGATCAACTGATTGGGTTCGCTGCCGCGCGTCCGGCCGACGAAGGCGGGGACCGGCGCCCATTGCTCGGGTGTACGGTCAAGCCGCACGGCACCGTCGGTGGCGATGCGCTCGCCATGCAACACCATCTGGATGCCGGCGTTCTTCTCGTCGAAGAAAATCGGGCTGAAGTGGTTCTGGTCGACGATGACCGTCAGCCCCTGCGTCTCCAGCGTTTCCGACGGCGTGACGGTGAGCGATTGCGCGTGGACCGCGCCGGCGATGACGCCGATGCTCACCGAACCGAGCAAGGCGTTCCAGATCATTCGTGCCACAAGCATCCCTCCAGGTGTCGAACCGGTCTTGCGCCGGCGGATCGTTATGTCCTTGTTTTCACACACGTATCGATAGCGCTACCATCCGGCAATGCGGCGATTGAGAAAAATACCGGTGCGTTCCGGGCGGCGTGGACGCGCCGGCGGTGGACTTTCGCGACGCTGCGCGTGATGACCCTCGCCACGATGACGAACCCGATGATTACGCTAGCCGAATGGCGGACCCGGGCAGCCTTGGCGCTGCGTGACGGGCGGATCGAAGACGGCATCACCGCTTTTCGCGCCGTGGTCGAAGCGGAACAGGCCGACGCGGAAACGTGGTACAATCTCGGCTATCTGCTCCGCTGCGACCGCCGGTTCGAGGAAGCGCTGGCGGCCTATGCCGCGGCGCTTGCCGCCGGAATCGACCGGCCCGAGGAGGTGCACCTCAACCGCGCGGTGATCCTGTCCGAATATTGCGGACGGATCGGCGATGCGGTGATCGAATTGCACGCCGCCCTCGCCTTGGCGCCCACGTTCGTCGCGGCGTGGCTGAATCTCGGCAATCTTCATGAGGACGCCGGCGATCCGGCCGCCGCGCGCGAGGCTTATGCGCAGGTGCTTGCGCTCGATCCCGGCAATGGTCGCGCGCATGCCCGGATCGCGACGATCGACATCTTCGAAGGACGCGCCGACGTCGCGATTTCCGTACTTCGGGCGGCGCTCGCCCGTCCCGGCCTCTCGCCAGCCGACGCGGCCGAAGCCGGGTTCGCGCTCGGCGCGGCGCTCGATGCGCAAGGCCGGTACGACGAAGCCTTTGCGGCGTTTGCCGCGGCGAACCGGGCGGCGCTGCAAGCCGCGCATCCCGGCTATCGTTACAATCCGCGGCGACAGGAAGCGTTGATCGAGGCGACGATCACGGCGACGCCCCGCCCCATTCCGGCCGGCACCGACGATGCAGAACCGCCGATCTTCATCTGCGGCATGTTCCGATCGGGCTCGACGCTGATCGAACAGATGCTCTCGCGTCATCCGCGCATTACCAAGGGCGGTGAACTGGAGATCGTGCCCGCCTTTGCCGCCGCGCTGGGGTCACCCGAGGCGCTGCGGGATCTGCCCGCCGCGGCGCTCGCGACGATGCGCGCGCAATATCGGGACGAAGTGTGCCAACAATTCGGCGACGTCGATCGTCTCACCGACAAGCGACCCGACAATTTCCTGCACATCGGCCTGATCAAGCGTCTGTTTCCGAACGCAAAGATCATCAACACGACGCGCAATCCACTGGATATGGCGCTGTCCATCTACTTCCTCTATTTCGACGACAGCATCAGCTACGGCCACGACCTGCGCCATATCGCGCATTGGGTGGGACAATATCGCCGGCTGATGGCGCATTGGCGCCGCCTGTATCCGGAGGACATATTGGACGTGTCCTACGACCGGCTGGTCGCCGATCCCGCGCCGGTGACGGCCGAGGTCCTCGCCTTCTGCGGCCTGCCATGGGACGACGCCGTGCTGCATCCCGAGCAGGCCGCCGGCCCGGTAAGGACGGCCAGCGTCTGGCAAGTCCGCCAGCGCCTGCATCAGCGTTCGTCGGGGCGCTGGCGGCATTACGAACGCCACCTCAAACCGCTGATCGCGACGCTGGGCAGCGAGGCTTAGGGCGCGACGCCACCCTGGCCGGTGATATGGAAGACCTGACGGAGCATCGCCTGCTCCGCCGTGGTCAGATGCGGGTTCCAGACGTCGAAGATCAGCACGATGCGCGGCGCGTCGCTGTCGTTCCACGCTTCATGCTCGATCGTATCGTCGAAGGCGAACGCCTCGCCCTCGCGCCACGCGCGCGTCTCGCCGCCGACACGAAAGCGGCACCGCTCCGGCACGACCAGCGGCAGATGCACGATCGCCCGCGTATTGGTGACGCCGGTATGCGCCGGGATATGCGCGTGCGGGCGCAGGATCGAGAAGAAGGCGGTCGGTGCCTTGCCGGGAATGTCGCTCTGCGGCACCGCGGCTAGCGCCGCGGCGGTCTCGGGGCAGCGCGCGCAGACCGCATCGTTGCGCACGCCATATTCCCACAGGAAGCAGGCGCTCCAGTCGGCGTTGCCGTCGAGGCCCGACCAGCGATTGGCCGGCGTGCCCGCCGCCTGACGCACATAGGGGCGGATCGCATCGCTGCCGTCGCGCAGCAGCGCCAGAGCCTCGCCGCGGATCGCCTCCGTCCGCGCTTCCAGTTCTGCGAACCAGGGGAAGAGCGAGCGCTCGAAATATTCGTCGGCGGGCAGGAAGGGGAAGTGTACGCCCGCGCATTGGTTGGCGTAGATCGCCCGGCGGCCCAGCATGTGATCGACACATGCCGCCATCCGCCGCGACACCCCGTCACCGAGCGCACCGTCGAGCTCGCGCCCAAGCCGGGCGGTATGATCGGCGAGAAAGGCACGGCCGCGGGCGAGTGCGTCGTCGATCGCCGGCGGACGATCGGGCATCGCCGCCGCCATCTGCACGATGCCCGACCAGCCCTGCGCCGCCTCGACCTCGCGGCCACAGCGTTGATGCAATTCGGTCATGCGCAGTTGCGCGGTGAAGTTGCGCCGGTCGATCGCCAAGGCGGCCTCCAGCGCGCGTTGCTCGTCCTCGTCCTGCCCCATCATGCGATAGACCGTCGCTTGATTGACGTGCAGCACCGGTTCGCCGGGATCGGCGGCAGCGGCCGCGGCGAAGCCGGCCAGCGCGTCGCGAAGATCACCATCCGCCATCGCCCGCATGGCCCGCGCGTTGAGCAATTGCGGGTGCTCCGGTGCGAGGCCGAGCGCCTGATCGAGCAGCAGGCGCTCCGCGGCGGCATCGCCGCGCTGGCGGGCGGTCATCGCCTGGGTGGCGAGCGCATGGGCGCGTTGCGGTAGGTCGGTCATCGCGTCAGGCTCGATCCAACAAGAAGGTAAGTCCAGATAAAAAAAGGGGCCGCCCGAAGGCCGCCCCTTGAGTTCGTTCGACGGACGGCGGCGCTTAGAAGCGCAGCTTGCCCGACACGGTGAACAGGCGTCCCAGCACGTCATAGGTCGACGGATAGGTGTTGCCGCTGTTGTAGGCGGTCGACCCGGCGGCCGAGCCGACGAGTGGCGGCTTCTTGTCAAGCAGGTTGCGTACGCCCGCAGTGAAGGTCAGGTGATCGTTCACCTCGATCTGCGCGGTCAGATCCAGGTAGTTGTACGCCTTGATCTGGTTGAAGTTATAGGTGCCGCCGGCAAGCGGCGTCGGCCCGGTGACCACACCGCTGAACAGCGGCGTCGTGACCTGACGCTGCACCGCGTCGGGGGCCAGCGCCTCGTAGCGGACCTTGCCGATGTGGCGCCACAGCAGCGACAGCGTCGCCGGACCGAAGGTCAGGCTGGTACGCTGGTTCCACTGGAACTCCGGCTGGATCGACGAACAGCTCGTGCTGTAATAGCCGACGCAGTCGCGATCGTAGGCGGTCGGCGAGGCGCGGAAATAGCGATGCGCCGTCCATGTGCCCTGGAAGCCGAGGTTGAGCCCGACATCGCCGAAATCACGCGCATAATTGGCGTTGAGGTCAATACCGTCGGTGCGCAGGCGACCCCGGTTGGTGAGCGGCTGCGGCAGACCCGCCACCGTCGCGCTGGAGCCGCTGAGACCGCCATTGGTCGCGTTGCGGCGGATCCCGGTGCACGATGCCGAAGTGGCCTGTGCCGCGGTGATCGCCGAGGGGTTGGTCCCGAAGCATTCCGACAGGATGTCCGCCGGCGTGGCCGAGGTGATCGCGTTCTTCACCTTGATGTTGAAATAGTCGACCGCGATGCTCAGCCCCGGCACGACCCCGCGCGGCTGCACCACGACGCCGAGCGTGTAGGTGTCGGCCTTTTCGGGCAGGATGGCGGGATTGCCGCCACCGGTGACGTTCGGCTGTCCCGCCGAAGGCTCGGGAATGGTGCCGATCCCCGACACCGGCGCGCCCTGCGCGACGCAGGCGGCGGCGAGATTGGCGCTGGCGAGCGGACGGGCACCGACACAGGGGTCAAGGCCCGGCGACAGATTGTCGAGCCCCGTCGACACCGGCGCGAACAACTCGTTGATGTTCGGCGCACGGACCGCACGCTGGTAGACGCCGCGGAACTTGATTTCCTTGATCGGCTCGAAGCTGCCGCCCGCCTTGTAGGTGGTCGCGTTGAAGCTCGGGTTGTTCGCCGCCTGCACTTTATAGTCGGAATAGCGGACACCCGCTTCCAGCGTCAGCGAGTGGAAGAACGGCTTGTCGGCGACGAGCGGCGCGATCACCTCACCGAATACTTCGCGCACGTCGTAGCTGCCTGCGAACGGCAGCACCGCACCGCCGGCGCCACCGAGCTCACCCGGCGACAGCGCATAGGCGTCGGGTTCGCGGCGATAGCTGTACTTGCGATATTCGGCGCCGGCCGCGAAGGCGATCGGCTCGCTGGCGAACGGCGAGGTCGTGCCGAAGTCGCCGTTGAACACCGCCTTGGCCTGCGACAGCGCGGTGTGGATCTGGATCGTGCTCTGGCCGTTCAGGAAGCCGGCCTGATCGGAGGTGATCGAACCCTGGGCGCCGAACAGGTTGAGCGGCACGCAGTTGTTGGTGGTGACGAGGCAGCTCGTCGTATTGTTCGCGTTCAGCGCCTGCTGGACGCGGCTGCGCAGGACATAGCCCGACTGGGTCTGGTTGAGATCGCTCTCACCATAAGCGCCGAACACGTCGAGCTTGAGGTGATCGGAGAAGCGCAGGCGCAGCCCCGCCTTATAGTCGAACATCGTCGTCGTGTAGGTCGAGGTGCGCGGGCCGAGCTCGGTCGACCGGCGATACACCGCCGGCAGCGTCAACGCGGCGTTGGTGTTGCAGGCGGCGCCGAGCGCGATGTTGTTGATCTGGCAGAGCTGATCGCGCAGGCCCGACGGCAGATACGGGTTGTACCCCGGCACGGTGAGTGCCTCGCCGAAAATACCCGACGGCGCGATGATCTGCTGGATCGTATTCTTCGAAAACATGCCGCGCGTGTAGACTTCGAGATTGTCGTTAATCTCGTAGTTCGCCTGGGCGAAGATATTGTAGCGTTTGAAAGGCGTCGCGAAGATGTTGTACGGGTTGAAGTTGAAGCCGCTGTAGAACGGCACCAGCGCGGTGCCGGCGGGATTGACCTGGACGACGCCGGTCGACAGGCCGGCGCGCGCCGCCTGCGCATTGGTGAAGCTCAGCGTGGTCGGCACGCCGGTGCGCGAGGAACCCGAGGCGACGCCGTTGCCGGACCCGATGCCGTAGACGGAGACGTCGCGTGCACCCTGATACAGGGGATCGGCTTCCTGATAGCCCAGGCTTAGCACCGCATTGCCGCGGCCGTCGTCGAAATTGGCGCCGACGGTCAGATCGGCACGGAAATAGTTGGAGTCACCGCGCTCGGTGATCTGCTGGCTGGCCGAAGCCTCCATCCCCGCGAAATTCTTCTTGGTGATGAAGTTGACCACGCCGGCGACCGCATCGGCGCCGTAGGTGGTCGACGCACCGCCGGTCAGCACGTCGACACGCTGGACCAGCGCGGTCGGGATATTGTTGAGATCGACCGCACCCGTTTCGGCTGCCGGGACGATCCGGTCGCCATCGATCAGGACCAGGTTACGCTGCTGACCGAGATTGCGAAGGTTGGCGGTAAAATAACCGGCGCTGCCGTTGTTGACCGCGGAGCCGAGCGACGGCGTCAGGCCGGGAAGCTCGCGGAGGATCTGCTCGACATTGTTGACGTTGCGCAACGTCAGTTCGTTCTCGGACACGGTGTTGACCGGGGTCGACGACACGAGGTTCGGGTTGCTGATCAGCGTGCCCGTGACGACGATGTCCTGGCCTTCCGCGGCAGGCGGTGCCGCATTGGGATCGTCCGACTTCTGCTGGGTTTCCTGTGTCAACGGCGAAGTCTGCGCCAGGGCGGGCGACCCGATCAATGCCACCCCGACGATGAGGGTCGTGTTCAGAAGATGAGAACGAAGGCTTAGCGTCATGAGATCCCCTTTGTGTCCGAACCACCCCCCCGGGTGGCCCGATCGCACCGGCCTTTGGCTCGGTCGTGCTATTTTTGTTGCAGCGCGGCGACATGCAGACAATGACAAATCGGCGTCAGTATCTGATTACAAAACCGTAGTGATATTTCCGTCACATTTCATCGGCAGCTTTGTTGACGTGTTCTTCGGCAATAGACTGCAACAATGTTGCCTAAAGCATTAAAGAGAGAGGTACGTCATGCTGTCCTATCTGTTGCTGGCGAGTGCGCTTGCCACTGCACCTGCCGGTCCGGACCTGCTTCAGACCTTCACGCAATGTCGGACGGTCGCCGACAATGATGCGCGCCTCGCCTGTTATGATCACGCTGCACAGGCGATGGATGACGCCCAGCGCAAGAAGGACATCGTCGTCCTTGATCGGCAGGACGTACAGAAAGCGAAGCGATCGATGTTCGGCTTTTCCTTGCCGTCGATCAAATTGTTCGGCGATGGCGAGGACGATGAGCAGTTGAAACAATTGGTCGGCACGTTGCGATCGTCGACGGGACTGCCGGGCGGACTGATGCGGTTCACGCTGGATGACGGCGGCCTGTGGGAGACCACCGAGCAGGCGATGGTGCGGCTGCGGGAAGGCGATGTCGTCACGATCAAGGCGGGGCCGCTCGGCAGCTATATCGCCAATGCGCCGGGCCGCCGCGCGGTGCGCGTGCATCGCCTGCGCTGATCGGCAGGCTGGCACGGCCCGACGCCGGCTGCCATACCCTTACGCACCCAAATTCAGGATCGGCCCGTCATGACCCCTCCCATTGCTGTGCTTGCCGCATTGCCGCTGCTCGCCGCGACCACCGCCCCCGTGCAGATCCCGGCGGACCGGCTCTCCGCCGACGTCAAGGTCCTCGCATCGGATGGCTTCGAGGGACGCGCGCCAGGAACGCCCGGCGAATCCAAGACCGTCGCCTGGCTGATCGACCAATTCAAGGCGGCCGGGCTCGAACCGGGTGGCCCCGCCGGCAGCTGGACACAGCCGGTGCCGCTGATCCGCACGCAATTGGGCGCCGGTGCGGTGTCGGCGAACGGCACCGCCTGGATCATGGGCCGCGACGTCTATCTGTCCACCGTCCGCCCCGCGACGCGCGCGACGATCGCCAGGGCGCCGCTGGTCTTCGTCGGCTACGGCGTCTCCGCGCCCGAACGGCAGTGGGACGATTTCAAGGGCGTCGACCTTAAGGGCAAGGTCGCGGTCTTCCTGATCAACGATCCCGATTTCGAGGCGACCGCCGGCGACGGGGCCGCCGGCCGTTTCGGCGATCGCCGCATGACCTATTATGGCCGCTGGACCTACAAGTTTGAGGAGGCGGCGCGGCGTGGCGCGGTCGGCGCGCTGATCATCCACGACACGCCCGGCGCGGGCTATGGCTGGGCGACGGTCACCGCCCCCGGGGGCGAGAATTACGACGTCGCCGATCCGGCCGCGCCGCGGATCGGGCTACAGGGCTGGATCGAGGGCGGCGCGGCGACGCGGTTGTTCGCCGCCGCCGGCCTCGACCTCGCGCAATTGCGCAAGGCGGCGCGGCGCGCGGACTTCCGGCCGGTCGCATTGCAGGGCGCGGGCTTTTCCGCCGATCTGCCCGTCACCGTGACGCGCGCGGAGAGCCGCAACGTAATCGCCAAGCTGACCGGCCGGACGCGTCCCGACGAGACGATCATCTATGGCGCGCATTGGGATGCCTATGGCATCGGCGCACCCGATGACGCCGGCCGGCGGGTGCGACCGGGTGCGAACGACGATGCGCTCGGCACCGCCGGCGTGCTGGCGATCGCCCGCGCCGCGGCGAAGGCCCCCCGCCCCGCGCGGACGCAGGTCTTCGCATTGTGGACCGGCGAGGAACGCGGACTGCTCGGCTCGGAGACCTATGCCACGCATCCGGTCTATCCCGCCGCCAAAACGGTCGCCAATCTGACGCTCGACATCCTCCAGACCGCCGGCCCGGCGCGCGACGTGCTGCTGGTCGGCGCCGGCCAGAACGCACTCGAGGACCAACTCGCCGCGGCGGCCGGGGCGCAGGGGCGGACGGTCACGCCGGAGGCGCTGCCCGAGCGCGGCCTGTTCTACCGCGCCGACCATTTTTCGCTGGCGCGGCGCGGCGTGCCGACGTTGCTGCTGATGGCAATCAGCGGCGCGCCCGACCTCGTCACCGGCGGGCGGGCGGCGGGCCAGCGCTGGCTCGGCGGCTATATGCGCTGTTACCACCAGACCTGCGATGCCTGGTCGCCGGACTGGCGGCTCGACGGCGCGGCGGCGGATGTCGATCTGCTCCGCCGCATCGGGTTCGATCTCGCCAGCGGCAATGCCTGGCCGGCATGGCGGCCCGGTTCGGAGTTCAAGGCGATCCGCGATGCGAGTGCAACGGAGCGCCGGGGCGATGGGGCGGAGCGATAGGTCGGTCGGTCCGGGTCAATATGCGCCGCCCAGCGCGCGGATCGTGTCGGTCGCGGTCTGCAACTGGCGGCTGCGCAGGTCGAGCAGCGCGCGCTGCGCGTCGAGCGCGGCGGTCTGCGCGGTGACGACGTCGAGATAGTCCGCGGCACCGTCGCGATAGCGCGTCAGCGCGAGATCGCGGGTGCGCGCCGCCGCGTCGGCCGCGACATGCTGATCCTTCTCCTGCGCGGCGAGCAGCCGCTGTGCGGACAGGTCGTCCTCGACCTCGCGGAACGCATCGAGCACGGTCTGGCGATAGGTCGCGACGGTCTCGTCATAGTCGGCGCGGGCGATGCGGACGCCCGCCCGCCGCCGGCCGCCGTCGAACACCGCCAGCGCCGCCGACACCGGGCCGAGCGCCCAGAAGGTGTTGGAGGCGCTGAACAAGGCGCCGGTAGCCGCCTGGAAGCCGCCCGACGCGCCGAGCGTCAGCGACGGGAACAGCGCCGCGCGGGCGACGCCGATCCGCGCATTGGCGGCGGCGACGCGGCGTTCGGCCGCGGCGATATCGGGGCGGCGCTCGACCAACGTCGAGGGCAGGCCGGCGGGGATCGCCGGCGGTGCGAGCTGGCGGTCGACCACCGCGATCGTCACCTCGGCGGGCGGGCGGCCGATCAGGACGGCGATCGCATGCTCGTCGCGCTGGCGGGCGATCGCCACCGACGACAATTCGGCCCGTGCGCTCGACAATTGGCTCTGCGCGCGGCTGACGTCGATGCCCGAGGCGATGCCGCCGGTGTGGCGCGTGTCGGTGAGGCGGAAGGCGCGCTCGAACGCGGTCACCGTCTCGCGCAGCAGCACGATCCGCGCGTCGAGCCCGCGCATGTCGAAATAAGCAGTGGCGAGCTGCGCCTGCAGGCCGAGCCGTAGCCCGGCGACATCGGCCTCGCTCGCCTGCGCGGCGGCGGTGCTGGCGCGGATCGAATTGCGCACCCGGCCGAACAGATCGACCTCGTAATCGAGCGAGGGGCCGACCGTCGCCACCGTATAGGTCGCGGCGGAATCGTTCGGCGACAGCGGCCGCCCCGCCGAGACGCGCTGGCGGCCCGCCGACGCGCCGACGCCGATTTCGGGATACAGATCGGACCGGGCCTGACGGACCAGCCCGCGCGCCTGTTCGTAGCGCGCCGTGGCGGCGGCGAGATCGAAATTGCCCCCCGCGACCTGCTCTTCGAGGCCGTCGAGCGTCGCATCGCCGAACGCCTGCCACCATTTGCCCGCGGGCGGCACCGCGGTGCCCGCCGTCTGCCAGCCCGCCGCTTCCTTGAATGCGGGCGGCGTCGCCGCGGTCGGCCGGCGATAGTCGGGCGCGGTCGAACAGGCGGCCATCGCCAGCGCGGCGACGGTGGCGAGCAGGCTTTTAGTGTTTGGCATCGACCGGCGCCTTGGCTGTCCCCGTCACGCGTACCGGATCACCCTCGGCGAGCGAATCGGGCGGGTTGTCGATCACGTCGTCGCCGCGATCCAGCCCGGCGCTGACCTCGACCGTCGCGCCACGATCCTGACCGATCGTGATCGTGCGCAGATGCGCGCGACGGTCGGCACCGACGACCGCGACCTGCGTGCCTTTCTGGCCGATGATCAGCGCGCTCGCCGGCAGCGTCAGCGCATTGCCGCCGCTCGCCAGCGGGAAGCTCGCCTGCGCATAGGCGCCGGGCTTGAGCGCGCGATCGGGATTGGCCGCCTGAACCTCGACCAGCACCGTCCCCGACGCGGGATCGACCGCATCCGCGGTGCGCGTCAGCTCGGCGTCGAAGCGGCGGCCGGGATATTCGGGCAGCGCCAGCGTGACGTGCTGGCCGCGATGGACCTGCGCCGAATAGCTCTGCGGCACGCGGACATAGGCGCGGATGCGGCTGACGTCGGCGACGGTGAACAGCGGCGTCGATCCCGCGGTGCCGGCGGTGACCAAGGCGCCGACATCGGTGGCGCGGCTCGTCACCACCCCGGCGAAGGGCGCGACCAGCCGCGTGAACCCCTGGGTGAAGCGCAGCCGCGACACGTCGGCGCGCGCCGCCTCGGCGACCGCGGTCTTGGCGGCGAGATCGCCGATCTTCTCGTCGGTCTCCTGTTTCGAGACCGCATCCTCGGCGAGCATCGTCCGCCAGCGCGTCGCGGTGGAGGCGGCGAGCTGGCGATTGGCCTGCGCGGTTTGCAGATTGGCGCGCGCCGCGGCGAGCTGCTGGTCGACCTCCGGCGCGTCGAGTACCGCGAGCACCTGCCCCGCCCGCACGGGATCGCCGATATCGACGTACCAGCGCCGGACGTAGCCGCTGGTGCGCGCGAAGATCGGCGCGCTGTTGAGCGCCTGCAACGCCGCCGGCAGCGACAGATTGCCCTGCGTCGTCGTCGCTGCCGGATGCAGCACGGTGACCGCCGGCGTCGATTGCGCGTCGGTCCAGCTCGCGAGCCGATGCTCGGCGCGCGACCGGATCGCGATGCCGGCCCCGGCGACGCCGACCGCGAGCAACGCCGCGCCGATCACGATCGGGCGCAGCGGCTTGCCGGCGCGCTGCACGGCCTCCTGCTCAGCCATGGACTTCCTCCAGACGATTTGCCTCGGGTGCGGCGGCCGCGGCGCGGCGGCGGTGCACGAGGCTGAAGATGACGGGTACGAACAACAAGGTGGCGAAGGTCGCGACGACCAGCCCGCCGATCACCGCGCGGCCGAGCGGCGCATTCTGCTCGCCGCCCTCGCCCAGTCCCAGCGCCATCGGCAGCATGCCGATGATCATCGCCAGCGCGGTCATCAGCACCGGGCGGAAGCGGGTCATTCCCGCCTCCAGCGCCGCCGCGGTCGCATCGCCCAGCTCTGCGAGCCGTTCGCGCGCGAAGCTGACGACGAGGATCGCATTGGCGGTGGCGACGCCCATGCACATGATCGCGCCGGTCAGCGCCGGCACCGACAGCGTCGTGCCCGTGACGAACAGCATCCACACGATCCCGGCAAGCGCGCCGGGCAGCGCGGTGATGATCACGAAGGGGTCGAGCCAGCTCTGGAAATTGACGACGATCAGCAGGTAGATCAGCAGCACCGCGCCGATCAGCCCGAAGCCGAGGCCGGAGAAGGCGCTGTTCATCGTCGCATATTGGCCGCGCAGCGTGACGGTCGCGCCCTTGGGCGCCTGATCCTTCAGCGCGGCAAGGACCGCGTTGATATCGCCCGACACCGCGCCGAGATCGCGGTCGTTGGGGGTCGCGAAGATGTCGACGACCGGCGCGATATTGTAATGCGAGATCACCGCCGCGGCGGTGCTGCGCCGGATCGTGCCCAGCCCGCCGAGCACCTGCGCCGGCCCCGCGGTGCCCGACACCGGGATGTTCGACAGATCGTCGATCGAGCCGACGCGATATTCCGGCGCCTGCGCGACGACCGGATAGGACACGCCGTTTTCCGGGTTGAGGAAGAACACCGGCGCGGTCTGCGACGTGCCGGCGAGCGAATTGGCGACGCTGGTGGTGACGTCGCGCTCGGTCAAGCCGTATTGGCCGATGCGGCTGCGATCGACCGCGACGTCGAGCTGCGGATAGCGCGCCGATTGCTGGATGCGCGCGTCCGCGACGCCGGGGATCGCCTGGATGCGGCGCAGGATCAGCCGCGCATAAGCGGCATTGGCCGCCGCATCCTTGCCCGCCACCTGGATATCGATCGGTGCGGGCGCGCCGAAGTTGAGGATCTGGCTGGTGATGTCGGCGGGCAGGAACGAAAAGGTCGCGCCGGGGAAGTCGCGCGGCAGTTGCTCGCGCAGTGTGCGGACGTAATCGGCGGTCGGCGCGTGATCCTCGGCGAGCTGGATCAATATGTCGCCGTCCTGCGGCCCGACCGTGCCGGAGTTGTTGTAGGTCGTGTTGATCGAGCTGACCGGCAGGCCGATGTTGTCGACCACCGAGACGAGTTCGTTCGCCGGAATGATCTGGCGGATGCGGCGCGCGATCCGGTCGAACTGCGCCGACGTGCCCTCGATACGGCTGCCGACCGGCGCGCGGACGTGCAGCGCCATCTGTCCGGCATCGACCGCCGGGAAGAAGTTCTGGCCGAGGAACGGCACCAGCAGGAACGACAGCAAGGTCACCGCGAGGAAGCCGATCACGAACGGCCGCGGCGTCGCCAATGCGCGTTCGAGCAGCCCGCCGTAGCGCGTGCGGATCGCCTCGAACCGCGCCTCGAACCCACGCTGGAAGCGGACCAGCGGATTGCGCGATGCCGGCGTGCCGGCGCTATGCTGGTCGTGGTCGTCGCCGCTGCCGTGCGGGCGCAGCAGGTACATCGCCATCGTCGGCACCAAGGTGCGCGACAGGATGAAGCTGGCGATCATCGCGAACACCACCGCCAGCGCCAGCGGCACGAACAGGAAGCCGGCGACCCCCGGCAGGAAGAACATCGGCACGAAGACGATACAGATGCACAGCAGGGAGACGAAGGCGGGCGTGACGATCTGCGCGGCGCCGTCGAGGATCGCGGTCCGCACCGGCTTGCCCTGTTCGAGATGCCAGTTGATGTTCTCGATCGTCACCGTCGCATCGTCGACGAGGATGCCGACCGCGAGGCTGAGGCCGCCCAACGTCATCGTGTTGAGCGTATTGCCGGTGATCGCCAGGCCGATGATCGCGGCGAGGATCGCCAGCGGGATCGAGATCGCGATGATGACGGTCGAGCGCCACGAGCCGAGGAACAGCAGGATCATCAGGCTGGTCAGCGCGGCGGCGATCGCGCCTTCCTTGACCACGCCCTCCACCGCCGCCTTCACGAACAACGACTGGTCGCCGATCGGCACGATCTTGAGCCCGGGCGGCAGCGTCTCCTCCAGCTTGGGCAGCGCGTCCTTGATCCCCTGCACGATCGCCAGCGTCGAGGTCGCGCCGTTCTTCAGCACGGTCATGATGACGGAGCGTGCGCCATCGACGTGGACGACGTTGGTCTGCGGCGCGGAGCCGTCGCGGACGTGCGCGACGTCGCGCATGTAGATGGTCGCGCCGCCGACGACCTTGATCGGCAAATTGTTCAGTTCCTCGACGCTGCCCGGCGCGTTGTTGAGCCGCACCGCATATTGGAAGCCGCCGATCTTGGCGAAGCCAGCCGGGTTGATCTGGTTCTGCGCGGCGATGGCATTGCCGACGTCCTGCGCCGACAGGCCCTTCGACTGCAACGCCTGCGGATCGAGGTCGATCTGGATCTGCCGCTGCCGCCCGCCCGAGGGATAGGGGATCGCCGCGCCCGGCACCGTCACCAGGCCGGGGCGGATCTGGTTGCTGGCCAGATCGAACATCTGCCCCTCCGACAGGCCCTTGCCGGACAGAGCGAGCTGGACGATCGGCACGGTCGAGGCGCTGTAGTTGAGCACCAGAGGCGGGGTGATGCCGGGCGGGAGCTGCTTGAGCACGGTCTGCGAGACCGAGGTCACCTGCGCGGTGGCGGTGCGGATGTCGGCGCCGGGCTGGAAATAGATCTTCACCACGCCGATGCCGGGCAGCGACTGGCTTTCGATATGATCGATGCCGTTGACCGTGG
Organism: Sphingomonas sp. GW821-FHT04B01; assembly: GCF_059420425.1. Classification (NCBI taxonomy): domain Bacteria; kingdom Pseudomonadati; phylum Pseudomonadota; class Alphaproteobacteria; order Sphingomonadales; family Sphingomonadaceae; genus Sphingomonas; species Sphingomonas sp. GW821-FHT04B01. The sequence goes on from NZ_JBWKTR010000003.1 coordinate 346,635, forward strand.
TGGTCAGCACGCGTTCGAACGGGGTGATGATCCGTCCCGACATCTCGTCCGGCGACAGGCCGCTATATTGCCACGCGGTGGCGATCACCGGCACGCGGATGTCCGGGAAGATGTCGACCGGGGTACGCAGCGCGGCGAGCACGCCGACGATGCCGATCACGATCGCCATCACCACGAAGGTCAGCGGGCGAGCCAGCGCGGTGCGGACGAGACCGATCATGGCCGACCCTGCGCCGGGGCGGCGGGCATTCTCAACGCAGCGTGGGACACGACCTGCTCCATCGGCTTCGAACCGCAGCGCAACCCTTGCTGCACCGCAGCGATTGCGTGGTTAACCATGCGCTTGTCCAATATCGGTTTACGCCGGATCGAGACGTAGTAGATATGGATCATGGAACTTCGCCATCTCCGATATTTCATCCAGGTCGCCTCCGATTTGCATTTCGCGCGGGCGGCGACGCGGCTCGGCATCTCGCAGCCGCCGCTCAGCCAACAGATCCGCCAGCTCGAGGAAGAGATCGGCGTGCGATTGTTCGAACGGACCAGCCGCCGCGTCGCGCTGACCCCCGCGGGCACATTGTTCCTCGACGCCGCGCGCGAGACGATCCGCCAGGCCGATCGCGCGGTGGAGATCGCCCGCCGGGCGGCGCGGGGCGACATCGGCGCGCTGAGCATCGGCTTCAATCCGTCGGCACCGTTCATCCCGCCGGTCGCGCTGGCGATCAACGCCTACCGCCGCACCTATCCCGACGTGCAATTGTCGCTGACCGAGATGGGCGCGCCCGACCAGATCACCGCGGTGGAGAGCCGCGCGCTCGACATCGGCTTCGTACGCCACTTCGGGCCGCCTGCGCTGCCCGAGGGGGTCGCCGCGACGCGGCTGCTCAGCGAGGGGCTGTTCGTCGCGATGCGCGCCGATCATCCGCTCGCGACGCGCAGTGCGCTGCGGCTGGCGGATATCGCCGGTGAGCCGATGGTCGTCTACGGGCGTGACCGCAGCGGCTGTTTCAGCGACCGTATCTTCGCGATGATCCGCGAGGGCGGCGGCGAGCCGGTGGTCGCGCAGCGCGTCGGCGAAGCCTCGACCCTGCTCGGCCTCGTCGCCGCGGGGGTCGGCGTGACGATCGTCGCCGCGTCGCTGTGCGCCTTGCAGTCGACCGGCCTCACCTATCTGCCGCTGCTCGACCCGCAGGCGCGCACCGACATGTGGCTGATCCACCACCGCCAGTCCGCCACATTGCCCTGCCGCCATTTCATCGCGATCGTCGAGGAAGGGCTCGCCGCGGATCACGCCGTGGCGGCATAACCCGCCCGGCACGCCTGCAATTCTGCCCGCAGCGTGGCGACCAGCGCCGCCGCCGGCATCGGCCGTGCCAGCGGCGCCCCCTGCCCGGCCCATTGCGCGCCGAAGCCGTGCTCGCCCCCCGCCCGCGCCGCGGCGTGCAACGCCTTTCCGGCATCATAGGCGATGGGGTAATCGGGCGGCCGCCGATCGGTGACGAGCGCGGTGAAGCGATTGGCCAGCGCCCGCGCCGGCCGCCCCGAGACCGCCGCGGTCATCCGCGTATGATAGGCCCCCGGCCCCGCCAATGCCGCCCGATAGGCGTCGTCCGCCGCCGACTCCGGGCAGCCGACGAACGCAGTCCCGAGTTGCGCCGCGACCGCACCGAGATCGAGCGCCGCGGCGATCCCGGCGCCGTCCATGATCCCGCCCGCCGCGATCACCGGCAGACGCGTCTCGCGCACCAGCAGCCGGGTCAGCGCGACCGCGCCAAGTTCGTCGTCGGGCGCCGCGGGGTCGAAGATGCCGCGATGCCCGCCGGCCTCGATCCCCTGTGCGACGACGCCGTCGATCCCCGCCGTCTCGATCGCCCGCGCCTCGGCGAGGCTGGTCGCGGTCGCGAGCAGCACGATCTCCCGCCCCCGCAATGCGCCGATCGCCTCCGGCGAAGGCAGGCCGAAGTGGAAACTGACCACCGGCGGCGCCACCTCCAGCAGCATCGCCAGCATCCCGGGATCGTCGGCGAAGCTGCGATAGATCGTCCGCAGCGTCGCCGGCGGCGTCGCCCCGAATTCGGCGAACAACGGCGCGAGCGCCGCCAGCCACGCCGCCTCGCGCGCCGGATCGGCCCGCGGCGTGCGATGGACGAACAGATTGACGTTGAACGGCCGCCCGGTCGCTGCCCGCACCGCCGCGATCATCGCGCGCGCGCCCGCGGCATCGGTCGCGCCGACGCCGATCGAGCCCATCGCCCCCGCCTCGCACACCGCCGCGGCCAGTGCCGGCGTCGACACTCCCGCCATCGGCGCCTGGATCAGCGGCACCGAACATCCGAACCGATCGAACCACGTCATGCCCGTCTCCCGTCACGCGATCTCGGCCATCTCCACCACGCGTTGCTCGCGCGCGCTGATCTCCGCCGCGGTGCCGATCGCGACCGCGCGCAGGCCGTCCTCGGCGCTGACCAGCACCGGCCCCTCACCGCGCACCGCCGCGGCGAAGGCGAGATGCTGGTAATAGGTCGCGCCCTCGTGCGATCCGGCGGCGCGCGCGGTCGGGTCGACCGCAACCCGCGTCCGCTCGACCCGCTTCGGGTTGCCGAAGCCGACGCGCGGCGAGAACACCAGCTCGCCCGGCGGGATCAGCACGTCGAGACGCGCGGCATCGCCCGTCGCGCTCATCTCTTCCTGATGCTCGGCGCCGTCCGCGAACATCGACAGATCGAGCATCGCACGCACGCCATTGGCGAAATCGACAGTCGTGAAGCTGTTGTCGATGATGTCGGGGGCCTCGCCGGCATAACGTTCGTCGCGATGGTTGACGTCCATCGCGCCCGAACAATGGACGCGCACCGCCTCCGCGCCGACGATCAGCCGCATCAGGTCGAAGAAATGGCAGCATTTCTCGACCATCGTGCCGCCGGTGTTGCGCGCGAAGCGGTTCCAGTCGCCGACCTTGGGCAGGAAGGGAAAGCGGTGCTCGCGGATCGACAGCATGTGCAGCCGGCCGACGCGGCCGGCATGGATCTGGTCGATGAATGCGGCGGCCGGCGGCATGAAGCGATATTCCATCCCCGTCCAGAACGGCCGCGCGCGTCCCGCCGCCTGCGCGACGATCCAGCGCGCGTCGGCGATCGTCGTCGCCAGCGGCTTCTCGCACAGGATCGCCGCATCCATGCCGAACAACGGCTCCAGCACCGCGCGGTGGGTGTGATTGGGCGCGGCGACGACGATCGCGTCGACCACCGCCTCGCGCGCGAAGGCGGCGACATCGTCATAGGCGGCGACACCGGCGGCGTGTTCGCCGAGCGCGTCGCGCGCCCAGCCGAGCGAGGTCGCCACCGGATCGACGATCGCCACCACCTCCGCGCCGGGAACGAGCGCGATGTTGCGCAGATGCTCGACGCCCATCATCCCCGTGCCGACCACGGCGTATCTGATCGCGGCTACCATCGCTTGCCTCCCTATGCCATGTCGCCGGTCATGACGACGCTGCGCCTTTCAAGCCAACCCCGCCCGCTCGGCAAGAGCGATATCCTCGTTTCGCCGATAGCCTGGGGCATGTGGCGGCTGGCCGGAGACGACCTTGCCGCGGTACGGGCGCGGATCGACGCCGCGCTCGAAGCTGGGATCACCCTGTTCGACACCGCCGACATCTATGGCGCCGACCAGCCCGCCGGCTTCGGCTCGGCCGAGACGCTGTTCGGCCGCGCGCTCGCCGAGGCGCCAGCCCTGCGCGACACGATGGTGATCGCGACCAAAAGCGGCATCCGCCCCGGCATTCCCTATAACAGCAGCGCGCCCTATCTGGCCGCCGCGCTCGACGACTCGCTCGCGCGGATGCGGATCGACCACGTCGATCTCTACCAGATCCACCGGCGCGACCTGCTCACCCACCCGCAGGAGGTAGCGGCGGCGCTCGACCGGATGGTCGACGCCGGCAAGGTCCGCGCGATCGGCGTCTCCAACCACAGCCCTGCCGAAGTCGATACGCTGCAAGCTTTCCTCGGCCGGCCGATCGTCAGCGTCCAGCCCGAATTCTCGCCCCTGCACGTCGCGCCGCTGTTCGACGGCACGCTCGACCAGGCGATGCGGCACGATCTGGCAGTGCTCGCCTGGTCGCCGCTCGGCGGCGGCCGGCTCGCCGACGGCAGCCATCCCGCGGCACAGGTGCTGGCGGCGCACGGCGCGCAGTTCGGGGTCGACGCCGCGACGACCGCACTCGCCTGGGCGATGGCGCATCCGGCGCGGATCATCCCGATCGTCGGTTCGCAGACGCCGGTGCGCATCCGTGCCTCCGCCGACGCCTATAAGGTCGAATGGACGCGCGCCGCCTGGTACGACGTGTTGCAGGCCGGCATGGCGGAGCGTCTGCCATGACCGCGCGCGGCCCCTGCGAGATCAGCTGGTTCTCGGCCTTGTGCGACGACGATTACGAATTCCTCGGCGTCCCCGATCCCCGGCTGCAATCGAGCTTCGACCATTGCCGCGACATCGTGTTGCAGGCGGAGAGCGGCGGCTTCGACAACGTGCTGCTGCCGTCGGGTTATGCGCTCGGCATCGACACCACCGCCTTCGCCGCGGCGATGGCGCCGCTGCTCCGGCGGATGCGGATGCTGATGGCGGTGCGGATCGGCGAAAGCTGGCCGCCGCAGCTCGCCCGCCAGATCGCGACGATCGACCAAATGCTCGGCGCCGGCGCCGGCGGGCTCGCGCGGCTGGCGATCAACATCATCTCCAGCGACCTGCCCGGCGAGACGCTGGCGAGCGGCCCGCGCTACGCCCGCACGCTGGAGGCGATGACCATCCTGCGCACCCTGCTCGACGGCAAGCCGCTCGATCATCAGGGCGAATTCTGGCAGCTCAGGATCGATCCGCCGCGGATCGGCACGGTCTCGGGCCGCTGCCCGCCGCTCTATTTCGGCGGCCTGTCGGAGGCGGCGCGCGAGGCGGCGGCGCAGGGCTGCGACGTCTATCTGATGTGGCCCGACACGATGGACGGCGTCCGCGCGATCGTCGCCGACCTCCGCGCGCGGGCCGAGCGGCATGGCCGCACCCTGCGCTTCGGCTATCGCGTCCACGTCGTCGTCCGCGAAACCGAGGCGGAGGCGCGCGCCGCCGCCGACCGCTTGCTGTCGAAGCTCGACGACGACACCGGCGCGGCGATCCGCGCCCGCTCGCTCGATTCGCAATCGGCCGGCGTCCGCCGCCAGGCCGAGCTGCGCGAGGAAGCGGTGCGGCAGGACGGCTATGCCGAGGCCAATCTGTGGACCGGCATCGGCCGCGCCCGATCGGGCTGCGGCGCGGCGATCGTCGGCGACCCCGACCAGGTGCTCGCCAAGCTGGCGGCCTATCGCGACGCGGGGATCGATGCCTTCATCCTGTCGGGCTACCCGCATGCCGCCGAAGCCGACCTGTTCGCCCGCCACGTCCTCCCCCGCATCGACCACGCGCCATTGGTGGTGTGAGGGCGATCGTTCGATCGCTTTCCTTATCAAAATCGTCACCCCGGACTCGTTCCGGGGTCTACCGGGCCGCAGGGGAACGGTGTCGAATCAAGCCTTTCTCCTCGCCGCAGGGTGGACCCCGGAACACGTCCGGGGTGACGGGGTAAACTTGGACGACGACCGGCTCGCACGAGCGTCCATATGCGATAGCCCTCCCGCCGGTGGAAGATTTTCCTTCAGTCCCTGAATATCGAAGCCGTTAGCCCTGAGCCTGTCGAAGGGCGGGTGAGTCCCACCGCGCTTCGACAGGCTCAGCACGAACGGAGTGGCGGGAGCCCATCGTGCAGGCCTTGCTGGTCCGCGTAGCGGCACCAGATCGGCCAGATGTCCTCGACTGCAGCATGGGCAGCCGGTGTCGGCGGGAGTAGGTGAACGTCATCCTCGGCCGCCCGATAAACGCCATCGCCCGCGGCCGTCACGATCACCGGCGCCGCCCCGAACTGATCAGCCGTGACATCGACGATAAACCCATCGGCCTCGACCCAGGCATGGCTCTCCCAGCAAGCCGCAACGAACAGGCCGTAACAGGCGTCTATGATGCCAGTGTCCCGATTACCGGACTGACCGCTGCGAAGCACCGCCGCAATCCCGTATCGGTCCAGCACCCGGGTGAGGAACAGGCTCGATCGCACGCAGGTCCACTGCGAGGCCGTGGCGGGCATTGGTGGTCCCCATTGCTCATGCCATCGATGCCAATGCGGCACGAGGAAGGTTCTGGCGGTCGTCGCGAGTGCGAGCAGCATGGCTCGACATCCGGCGTCCGGCCGCATTGATCAAGAGGCTCGTCCCCCAACGCGCTGGCGACGCCCGCGCAAAGCGCGTATGGCGGCGGCATGCTCCAGCCCAGTGCCGCCTTCCTCTCGCGTGCCCGGCCACGCAGCGTCGCGCGGTGGCTGTTCGTCGTCGCCGGTCTCATCGTCGCGATGGTCGTCGTCGGCGGGATCACCCGGCTCACCGAATCGGGCCTGTCGATCACCTCGTGGAAGCCGATCAGCGGCATCGTCCCGCCGCTGACCGAGGCGCAATGGCAGGCCGAATTCGCCGGCTATCGCCGTATCCCCGAATATGCCGCGTTCAACCAGGGGATGACGCTGACCGGCTTCAAACACATCTTCTTCTGGGAATATGCGCATCGCCTGCTCGGCCGGATCATCGGCCTCGCCTTCGCGGCGCCGCTGCTGTGGTTCGCGATCCGCAAGCAGATCCCGGCCGGCTACGGCTGGCGGCTGGTCGCCCTGCTCGCGCTCGGCGGCTTCCAGGGTGCGATCGGCTGGTGGATGGTCGCCTCCGGCCTGTCGGTGCGCACCGACGTCAGCCACGTGCGGCTCGCGATCCACCTGCTCACCGCGCTCACCATCCTCGCCGGCATCGTCTGGACCGCGCTCGACCTGCGCGCGCTGCATCGCAGCCCCCTCGCCCATCCGGCGCGGTTGACCGGCGTCGCGATCGCCGCGCTGGCGCTGCTCGTCGTCCAGCTCCTCTATGGCGCGTTCACCGCCGGGCTCGACGCCGGCTATGCCTTCGCGAGCTGGCCGCTGATGGGCGATGCGCTGTTCCCCGCCAACGTGCCGATGGTCGATCCCGGCTGGCGGAACGCGGTCGACAATCCGGTGGTCGTGCAGTTCATCCACCGCTGGTGGGCGTTCGTCACCGCCGCCGGGCTGGTCTGGCTGGCGGTGCGCGCGACGCGCACCGGCGCGAAGGCGAGCTGGTGGGTGATCGCGCTGGTCGCGTTGCAGATCGTGCTCGGCATCGCGACGCTGCTCAGCGGCGTCCAGATCGACCTCGCCGTCGCGCATCAGGCCAATGCCGCCCTGCTGCTGATCGCCACCGTCTTCGCCGCCCATGCGGTCGGCCGCCAGACCGCCTGAACGAGCCCATGGTACTATTTTACCCGTCAGCAAAGCCGCGCTTTGCTTGACTTTCGGGGGGACTTCCAGCAGTAGCGCGGTCAATCACGCCGTCCTCCGGGGCGGCGTGCATCGTTTCAAACTGGAAGGTCCAACGCCATGAAGGCGCTCATGAAGACCACCAAGTCGGCCAAGCCGCACGAGGTGGAGAAGAAGTGGCATATCGTCGATGCCGACGGCCTGGTGGTCGGTCGCGCGGCGACGATCATCGCCAACGTCCTGCGCGGCAAGCACAAGACGTCGTTCACCCCGCACGTCGATTGCGGTGACAACGTCATCGTCATCAACGCCGACAAGATCCGCTTCACCGGCAACAAGGCCGCGAAGAAGGTCTATTACAAGCACACCGGCTATGCCGGCGGCATCAAGGGCATCACCGCCGCCAAGGTCCTCGACGGCCGCTTCCCGGAGCGCGTTCTCGAAAAGGCCGTCGAGCGCATGATCCCGCGCGGTCCGCTCGGTCGCGAGCAGATGCGCAACCTGCGCATCTTCAAGGGCAGCGAGCATCCGCACGAAGCTCAGAACCCGGACGTTCTCGACATTGGCGGCATGAACCGCAAGAACAAGGTGGGCGCGTAATGACCGACAATCGCCAGTCGCTTTCCGACCTCGCGTCGCTGACGCAGCAGCCCGCTCCGGCCGCCGCCGGCGCGCCCGCGATCACCACCGACGGTGAGGCGCCCGCCGCCCCGACGCAGGTGCTCCCGGTCACCCCGCTGCGCGAGCAGGTCCTCGACAAATATGGCCGCGCCTATGCGACCGGCCGCCGCAAGGACGCCGTCGCCCGCGTCTGGCTGAAGCCGGGTTCGGGCAAGATCACGATCAACGGTCGCGATCAGGAAGTCTATTTCGCGCGTCCGACGCTGCGTCTCGTCATCAACCAGGTGTTCGGCATCACCGAGCGCGAAGGTCAGTATGACGTGATCTGCACCGTCAAGGGCGGCGGCCTCTCGGGCCAGGCCGGCGCGGTCAAGCATGGCATCAGCCAGGCGCTGACCCGCTTCGAGCCGGTGCTGCGTGCGCCGGTCAAGGCGGCAGGCTTCCTGACCCGCGACAGCCGTACCGTCGAGCGCAAGAAGTACGGCCGTGCGAAGGCACGCCGCAGCTTCCAGTTCTCGAAGCGCTAAGCGGTTCGCGAACCACGGTTCCGAAAGGGGCGGTCCGGCAACGGGCCGCCCTTTTTCGTGGCGGCCGTTAGCCCGGCGAGCGCCGGGACCGATAGGAAACGCCTGATTACCTCGGAGCCCCCCCCAGTGCTCCCGCGCAGGCGGGAGCCCAGAACCAAGTGAAACAACGTCTGATGGCGTGCGTGACTCTTGGTCTCCCGCCTACGCGGGAGCACTGGTGGAGCTCGTAGGGTGTCGCGACCGTCGGATTGGCGAACAGGGCGCAACGCCCGCTTCAGAACAGCTTGCGCACCGACAGCTTCACGATCCGGCCATAGGGATCGAGGAACGCCGGCTGGAAGCGATAGGGCGTCACCCCGTTGCGGTCGCGCACCGCGATCCGATCATTGAGAATGTTGTTTACCTGGAGCTGGAAGCTGAGGCTCTTCGCCCAGGTCGCCTTGGTCAGCTTCTCCGCGTCGATCGTACTGTAGAGCGCGAGGAAGGTCCGCGCCGAGAAGCGCAGGTCCGATGCCGCGATCGTGCTGCGGACGCGCGTCGGCGCCTGCCACATGCCGAAGATACCGCCCTGGGCCGGACCGTAGGACCCACCGAGCGATCCCTGCGCCTCGTAACGTGGCCGGCCGCCATTGCCGCTGATCGATTGGCCGTCGAGCAGATCGAGCGTCGGCTGACCGGGCTGCGCCAGCAGCCGGTCGTCGATCCGTGCCGTCATGGTGACGAAGGCATAGAGCGACGGCCGCGGCTTGGGGGGCGGCGGTGGCGGCGCGTCCTTGGCCGGCGGCGTGGCGAGCGGTTTCGGCTCCGGGCCGATCATCGTCCAGAGCGACATCTTGCCCTGGATCTTGCGTTCGCGCTCGCGCGCCAGATTGACCGGGCGGACGTCGACGCTGGTCAATTGCCCGGCCGCATCGCGGACGAACCGGTCCGGAAACGCCGATTGCAGCGCCACCGTCACCGCCTGGAGATAGCCGATCTGGCCGTCGATCCGCGTCGCGATATAGTCGAGGTTGAAGCGCAGCTCCTTGCCCTTGATCGGTTGCCACGCCAGCCCGGCGGTATCGACCTGCCGCCGCTCCGGCCCCAGCGCGGGATTGCCGCCCGCGGTCACCGCGACGAGGCCGCTGGTGCCGGTGACGAAATCGAAGAACGGCGCATTGGGAACGATGACCACCGGATTGGTCAGCAACGCGATATCGGGCGCCGTCTGGCTGACGTTGGTCGAGACGGTGAACTGCAACGGCGCGACCGGCGTCCAGATCAGGCCAAGATTGCGGCTCGCGAGGCTGCCGTAATCGGACACCGCCGACACGCCGAGCGATGCGTTGGCGGAAAGCGACCCGATCGCATCGAGCACGCCGCGGCTCGCCGAGGCGATCGGCAGGTCGAGCGCGACGCTGCCGCTCTTGGTCACCCGGCGCAGGTCGAGCAGCGCCGCCGGCGTGTCGGTCGCGACGCCGCCGCTGGCCGAACGGGCGAAATCGCCGGTCAGCGTCATCTGCGCATCGCCCGCGGGCAGCGCCAGCAGCGGCCCGACCACGGTCGCCTTGCCGACCAGCGTCTGCACCACCGTGCGGCTGCGGCTGACCAGCCGGTCGACGACGGCATTCGCGCCGAGCGGCTGGAACGGATCGGCGCCGGCGTCGATCGCCGCCTGGATCGCGTCGGTCGCGATGCCGCGATCGACCGCGGCGGTGGTCCGCGCGCGATCGTAGCTGCCGGTCACCGTCCAGATCCACCGTTTCAGACTGCCCTGCACGGTGCTGCCGGCATGGAGCGAAAGCGCCTGCGTCCGCTGACGCAGCGTCCCCGCCTCCGGCAGATAGCGATAGAGCAGCACGTCGGTGGCGAAGGGCGACGCCGGATTGCCGGCGGGCACCCGCAGCACCGCGGTCGGCAGGCCCGCCAGCCCGACGCCGCGCTGCGCCTCCATCGTCAGGTTGAGCGACGCGGTCACCGTCTTGCCGATCGGCACCGATTGCGTGCCGTCGACCCGCAACTGATCGCGGCTCGCGAGCGACTGATAGGGCGCCAGATCGGTGACCCGGGGAACCCCCGCGGCGTAACCGGCGAGCGTGCCACGCGCGGCGGGATCCCCCGGCACCGCCGCCGCGGTCACCGCCCTGCCCGCCAGCGCATTTAGCGCCGGATCGATCGCACCGCCGCCGATGCCGGTGACGTTGCCGGTCAGGTCGAACAGGTTGCTCGCATCCGGCACCGTCGACCGCCGCGCCCCGGACAAGGGGTCCTGCCGGTCGTAATTGATCGTCACCGAGGTGCGGCGCGCATCGTCGAGCCGCGTCGAGCCGAGTTCGAGCGCGGCGGTGCTCGCGCCGCCATCGGTGGTGGTACCCGCGCCCTCCTCCACCGCGAGCGAGCGGAAATGCTTCTTGGTGATGAAGTTGGTCACCCGCACCGTCGGCGGAAAGCCGAACCGCGCCGATTCCTGCTCGGGCAGGATCTCGGTCCGCTCGATCGCCTCGGGCGGCAGCGTCCGCAACTCGCCATAGCCCGAAATCCGCCGGCCGTTGAGCAGGAACACCGGGTCGGCGCCACTGTTGGAGGTGGTCAGCGGCTTGAGCAATTTGAAGATGTCGTCGATCCGCGTCGCGCCCAGCGCCTTGAGCGCCTGCGCGTCGAGCACCGCGACCGGCGCGGCATCGCCGATCACCGACCCGCGCAGCCGTTCGCCGGTGATGACGATGTCCTGCGGCGTATCGTTTTGGACTGCCGGCGCCGCAGCCTCCTGCGCCTGTACGGCCGGGGCGGTCGCCAATAGCGCCACGCCGGCGAGCCGATATCCTATCCCGACCGCCATCCCCCCCGACCTTCCCCCCCGCCCGCGCCGAAAGACGAAGACTATGGAGCGAAAGACGAAGTGACAAATCGATTGTGCGATCGTCTTGTTCGCGCAGGACAGTTCAGCGCCGAAACTTGACGATGTCGGCGATTATCCGCGGTAGAACACCAACGCGACTACGACGATCAGCAGCGATACGATCAGCAGCACCGGCACGCGCCGCGCCCTACGGCCTGCCGCGGCGGCCTCGTAGGCATCCATGTCGAAATAGAAGCGCCCCGCCGCCGGCATGCGGATCGACCCGTCGGCGATCATCGCCGCGAACGCCTTCGCCTCGCGGCCCGCGGCGGGGGTGAAGGGGATCGCATCCGACGCGGTCACCGCCCGCGCCTCGACGAAGCGTGGCGCGATCGTGCCGTGGACCAGATAGCGGTCGCGCACCGTGCCGCGTGGCTCGACGCGGGTCAGCCGGCCGCTCATCGCCGCTTGCCCTGGTGGCGGACGTTCGCCGGGCGGCCGCGATGCTTGATGACGCGATCCTTGCGCCCCGACCCGACGTGTCGCGGTCCGGGTGCCGCGCCCTTGCCGCCGGGCAGTTCGAAGCGCAGCGCGCCCGACACCGGATTCGCCTCCGCCAGCCGCAGGTCGATGCGCTGGCCAAGCGTATATTCCTCGCCAGTCTGCTCACCGACCAATTTGCGTGCCGCCTCGTCGAAGCGAAAATATTCGCCGCCCAGATCGCGTACCGGCATCAACCCGTCGCCGCCGATCCCCTCGACAGTGGCGAAGAAGCCGTAATTCTGCACCCCGGTGATCCGCGCCGACAGCGTCTCGCCGACCTTCTCGGCGAGATAGGCTGCGACATAGCGGTCGATCGTGTCGCGCTCCGCCTCCATCGCGCGGCGTTCGAGGCCGCTGATCGTCTCGCCGATCACGTCCATCGCCGCCGCGTCGGTCTGGCCCAGCCCGCCCTCGCCGAGCCGATAGGCGGACACCAAAGACCGGTGGACGAGCAGATCGGCATAGCGCCGGATCGGCGAGGTGAAATGCGCATAGGAGCCGAGCGACAGGCCGAAATGCCCCTGATTGGCCGGGGCGTAATAGGCCTGCGTCTGGGTGCGCAGCACCTGTTCCATCACCTGCGGCCGGAAATCGGCGTCGCCGACGCGGTCGAGCACGTGGTTGAACGTCGCCGGACGGATCACCTGCCCCAGCGCCAGCGGTACGTCGAACGTCTCCAGATACTCCTTGAGGGCGACCAGCTTCTCGCGGCTCGGCGGTTCGTGGACGCGATACATCACCGGTGCCTTCTTCGCCTCCAGCGCCTTGGCGGCGGCGACGTTGGCGGCGATCATATAATCCTCGATCAGCCGGTGCGCGTCGAGCCGTTCGCGCGGCGCCACCGACATGATCCGCCCCATCTCGTCGAGCACCACCCGCCGCTCGGGCAGGTCGAGGTCGAGCGGCTCGCGCGCATCGCGCGCCTTGGCGAGCGCACGCCAGCAGGCCCAGAGCGGCGTCAGCACGTCGATCATCCGCCCCTCGCCGGCGTCGATCACCGCCTGCGCATCCTCATACGCCAGGTTCGCCGCGATCCGCACCCGCGCGCGCGTGAAGCGCCAGCTCTTGAGCGCGCCCGACTTGCCGACCTGCAAAAGGCAGACCAGCGCCGCGCGATCCTCGCCCTCCTTGAGCGAACAGACTTCGGCGGACAGGATCTCGGGCAGCATCGGCACCACGCGGTCGGGGAAATAGACCGAATTGCCGCGCCGCCGCGCCTCGCGATCGATCTCGGAGCCCGGGCGCACGTAGAAACTGACGTCGGCGATCGCCACCACCGCCCGCCAGCCGCCGGCATTGGCGGGATCGTCGTCGGGCGCCGCCCAGACCGCATCGTCATGATCGCGCGCATCGGCCGGATCGATCGCGACGATCGGCAGATGCGTCAGGTCCTCGCGATCGTCGCCGAGCGGCTGCTGCGACACCCGTGCCGCCTCGTCGAGCGTATCGCCGCTGAACACGTCGGGGATGCCGAGCTTGTGGATCGCGATCAGCGAGAAGCTGCGCGGCGCGAACGGATCACCCAGCCGCTGGACGACGCGCACGCTGATCCGCGGCGGCCGGCCGGTCATCTCCGTCATCACCAGATCGCCCGCCTCGGCGCCGCCGGTGTCGGAGACGGGAAATTCGCGCCGGTCCTTCTTCTCGACCCCGGTCAGCCAGAACCGCTCCCCCTCGCGGCGCAGCACGCCGAGCACCTGTTCGGACGCCTTGGCGAGCACCTTCATCGGATGCGCGATCCAGCCGTTCCCGGCCTCCTCGGTCCGCGCGAGGATGCGCTCGCCGATCCCCAGCGCGCCCCGCTTGCGTTCGCGGACGCGCAGCCGCGGCGGCGGCGTTTCCGCCTCCCAGCGATCGGGCACCGCCCAGACGTTGCCGCCGTCGTCGACGTCGGCGACGCGCAGCACCGTGACCTTGGGCAGGCCGCCCATCTTGTGGAAGGCGCGGCCGGGGGCGCCGTCGATCAGCCCCTCGTCGGCCATGTCCTTGAGCATCGCCTTCAGCGCGATCTTCTCCTGCGCGGTCAAGCCGAACGCCTTGGCGATCTCGCGCTTGCCGGCGGGAACGTCGGAGGTTTCGATGAACTGGAGGATCTGCGCCTGCGTCGGCAGGCCGGGTCTGGTCTTGTTTTTCACAGACCAGAGATAGGGACTGCACCCGCCGCCGTCATGCCCCAACTTTGCGCGGACGCGCCGGAGGGTCTACAGGCGCGCCATGCCGCCGATCCGCGTTTGTGCGCTCTACCGCTTCACCCCCTTCCCCGACCCCGCGGCCTTGCAGGCGCCGCTGCTCGCCGCCTGCGAGGCCGCCGGCGTGCGCGGCACGTTGCTGCTCGCGCACGAGGGGATCAACGGCACGATCGCCGGCCCCGACGCGGGCGTCGACGCGGTGCTGGCGCATATCCGCGCGCTGCCCGGCTGCGCGACGCTCGACGTCAAGGACGCGCGCGCCGACGCGATGCCCTTCCACCGCACCAAGGTGCGGCTGAAGCGCGAGATCGTGACGATGGGCGAACCCGCGATCGACCCGCTCGACGCCGGCCATTACGTCGATCCGGCCGAATGGAACGCGCTGATCGCCGATCCCGCGACCCTGGTGATCGACACGCGCAACGATTACGAGGTGGCGGTCGGCAGCTTCGCCGGCGCGGTCGATCCGCAGACGCGCACCTTCCGCGAATTCCCGGCGTGGTTCCGCGCGCATCGCGGCGAACTGCTCGCCGGCACGAAGCAGGTCGCGATGTTCTGCACCGGCGGCATCCGCTGCGAGAAGGCGACCGCCTTCCTCAAGGCGGAGGGCGTCGAGGACGTCTTCCACCTCAAGGGCGGCATCCTGCAATATCTCGAGGACGTCCCCGCGGAAGAGAGCCGCTGGCAGGGCGAATGTTTCGTCTTCGACGAACGCGTCGCGGTCGGTCACGGCCTGACGCCGGGAACGCACGGCCTGTGCCGCGCCTGCCGGATGCCGGTGTCGCCGGCCGACCGCGCCTCGCCGCTGTTCGAAGAGGGCGTCAGCTGCCCACGCTGCCACGCCGCGCGCAGCGAAACGGATCGCGCCCGCTATGCCGAACGGCACCGCCAGGCGCTGCTCGCCGAGGCACGCGGCGAGGCGCATGTCGGCCGGCGGTACGAAGAGGACACCTCTCCTTCCTGAAAGTCAGCGGCCGGGGTGTCCGCGTTACAGATACGTCTCACGACCGTGCGTCGCACCGTCGCATGCCGCTCCCCCGCTCGCCAAGCATACTCCGTCACCCCGGACTCGTTCCGGGGTCCACGCCGCGGCGAGGAGACCGGCTTGAGGGGAAACCATCCTTTTGCGGCTCGGTGGACCCCGGAACAAGTCCGGGGTGACGAGTTTTTGGACGAGCCCGATCGAGCCTCATCCTCCCGCTCTTCCTTTAGGAGGGCTGAGCGACTTACCGAGACGCCTCAATAGCTCCGCGCAAGCAGCACCCGCTCCACCGCAGGTCCGCCGGTGAACACGCAGGCGCCATCCGCCGCCGCCGCATCGGACGGCGCGTTGCGGATCGTCAGCTTGAGCGCCTTCAGCCGCTCGACCACCGCGTCGAGCGCCGCGCCGGTCGGCCGCGCCCATTGCACCTCGACCCAGCCGGGATTCTTCACGCCCTCGGCGAAATGCGCCTCGACCGCGGCGAAATCCGCCGCCGGCACGATCGCCGCCTGCATCCGCGCCCGCGCCTCGTCGTGCAGCGCCTGCTGGATCGCCGCGAGCAACGCCGGCGCCTCCGCCTCGAAATCGCCGCGCGCCATCACCTGGCTATCGAGCTTGCCGTCCTCGCGATACAGCCGGTCGCGGCGGATCACCGAGACGTTGCCGCCCGCCATGTCGCGCCCGCCGATCTCGATGACGATCGGCGCGCCCTTCTTCACCCAGCCCCAGCGCTTGGTCGCCGCCTTGGCCGGCTTGAGGTCGAGCAGCGCGCGCACCGGCTCGCCGAGCGCGGACAGGCCGGCGAGGTTCGACTGGATGTCCTTTGCATAAGCGATCAGCGCCTCGTCCTCGGGCTGGTCGCGCAGCATCGGCACGATCACGATCTGCCACGGCGCGATCCGCGGCGGCACGCGCAGCCCGTCGTCGTCGCCATGCACCATGATGACGCCGCCGATCATCCGCGTGCTGACCCCCCAGCTCGTCGTATTGGCCAGTTCCAGCTCGCCGCTGGCGTTCTGGAAGCGGATGTTCTGCGCGTGCGCGAAATTGGTGCCGAGGAAATGGCTGGTCCCCGCCTGCAACGCCTTGCCGTCCTGCATCATCGCCTCGATGCTGTAGGTCGCGACCGCACCGGGGAAGCGCTCGTTCTCTGGCTTCTCGCCGGCGACCACCGGCAGCGCGAGGCAGTCCTCGGCGAAGCTGCGATAGACTTCGAGCATCTTGCGCGTCTCGTCGCGCGCCTCGTCGGCGGTGGCGTGGGCGGTATGGCCCTCCTGCCAGAGGAACTCGCTGGTGCGCAGGAACATGCGCGTCCGCATCTCCCAGCGCACGACGTTCGCCCATTGGTTGATGAGCACGGGCAGGTCGCGCCACGACTGCACCCAGCGCGCGAACGCCGTGCCGATCACCGTCTCCGAGGTCGGCCGCACCACCAAAGGCTCCTCGAGCTTGGCGGCGGGATCGGGCATCAGCCCGCCCTTGCCGTCGGGGATCAGCCGATGGTGGGTGACGACCGCCATCTCCTTGGCGAAACCCTCGACGTGCTCCGCCTCCTTCTCGAAATAGGAGAGCGGGATGAACAGCGGGAAATAGCAATTCTCATGGCCGGTCGCCTTGATCCGGTCGTCGAGCAGCCGCTGGATCCGCTCCCAGATGCCATAGCCCCAGGGGCGGATGACCATACAGCCGCGCACGCCCGATTCCTCGGCGAGATCGGCCTCGGCGATGACGGATTGATACCAGGCGGCGAAGTCGGCGTCGCGCGTGACGGAAAGAGCGTGCTTCATGGCGTGGACGCCTAGCCAAAGCGCTTCGGCGCGTCACCCCCCTCACGCACTGGCCGCGAACCGTGATCGGCGCGACGTGGGAAGCGCTACGGAGTCACGACCGGGCCGGCCGCCAACATCCGCTTGCCGCGGAGATACATCTCCAGCCGCTGCGCGCTGAACAGCCCTAGCGCCAGCGCCATCAGCACGTCGGTGATCGCCATCGGATCGAGCCCCGCCGGCCCCGCATAGCTCAATGCGCCGCGCGCGCTGCTGCGCACGACGATCAGCAGCACGATGAACAGCAACGCCGCCGGCGACGAGGTCTGGCCGAGCCGGTGCGTCTCCGGATCGAGCGTGATCCGCATCATCTTGCCGCGCTGCCAGCCGAGCGCCGCCCCCAGTGCCAAAGCGACGAGGCAGAAGGCCCAACCCCAGCCATGCGGCGGAAAGCGCGTGAAGGTGAAGCCGATCACCACCGCATAGAAAGCGGGCAGGATCCACAGATGTTCGAGCTTGAGCGGCCGCACCCGGCTCATCCGCTTCCAGCGGATCGCCATCACCACCGCGACGACCACGAGCGGGATCGCATAGCTGATCCACCCGCCCGGTTGCTGTCCCTGCATATGTCCGTGTCCCCGCCCGTTACGGGACAGAAACTAAAGCCACCGACGGCATTGCGAAAGGGGGTATCCTAGCCCCAACCTCCGTCACCCCGGGCTCGACCCGGGTCCCGCTACGCCCGAAACGCGAAGGTAGCGGGACCCCGGCTCAAAGCCGGGGTGACGAGGGAGCTGCCTTTATTCCGCCGCCTGCGCCAGCGGCTGTTCCTTCCATACCAGCACCGGCTTGCGCGCCGCCTGCGTCTCGTCGAGCCGCGCACGCGGCGCGAAATGCGGCGCGGTCTTGAGGCTGGCGTCGCCGGCCTTGGCCCGTTCCGCCACGCTGCGCAGCGCGCCGACGAACTGGTCGAGCGCCGCCTTCGATTCGGTCTCGGTCGGTTCGACCAGCATCGCGCCGTGGACGACGAGCGGGAAATAGACCGTCATCGGGTGGAAGCCCTCGTCGATCAGCCCCTTGGCGACGTCGAGCGTCGAGAAGCCCTCGGCGAGATTGGCGTCGGAGAAGATCGCCTCGTGCATGCACGGCCCCGACTTGGCGAAGGGCGCGTCGAGCGTCCCCTCCAGCGAGCGCAGCACGTAATTGGCGTTGAGCACCGCATCCTCGGCGACCTGCTTGAGGCCGTCGGCACCGTGGCTGAGGATATAGGTCAGCGCGCGGGTGAACATCCCCATCTGGCCATGGAAGGCGGTCATCCGGCCGAACGTGTCGGGATGATCGTCGCCCGCAGTCTCTTCCTCAATGAGCTGGATATGGCCGTCGGCCATGCGCGCGGTGAACGGCAGCGGCCCGAAGGGGCTGAGCGCCTCCGACAGCACCACCGGCCCGGACCCCGGTCCGCCGCCGCCGTGCGGGGTCGAGAAGGTCTTGTGCAGGTTGATGTGCATCGCGTCGACGCCGAGGTCGCCGGGCCGCACCCGGCCGACGATGGCGTTGAAATTGGCACCGTCGCAATAGACGTAGCCGCCCGCATCATGGACCGCATCGCTGATCGACTTCAGGTCGCGCTCGAACAGGCCGCAGGTGTTGGGGTTGGTGATCATCACCGCGGCGACGTCCGGCCCCAGCCGTGCCTTCAACGCCGCGGTATCGACGCGGCCATCGGCGGTGGCGGGGATATCCTCGACGGTGAAGCCGGCGAAGGCCGCCGTGGCGGGATTGGTGCCATGCGCCGATTCGGGCACGAGGACGACCTTGCGATGGCCCTCGCCGCGCTTCTCCAGCGCCGCCTTGATGCACAGGATGCCGCACAATTCGCCGTGCGCGCCGGCCTTCGGCGACATGGCGACGCCGTGCATGCCGGTGAGCTTGATCAGCCACACCGCCAGTTCGTTGATGACCGCGAGCGCGCCCTGCACGGTGTCGACCGGTTGCAGCGGATGTACGTCGGCGAAACCGGGGAGGCGCGCCATCTTCTCGTTGAGCCGCGGATTGTGCTTCATCGTGCACGAGCCGAGCGGGAACAGGCCGAGGTCGATCGCGTAATTCTGGCGGCTGAGCCGCGTATAGTGACGGATCGTCTCGGGCTCGGACAGGCCGGCAAGCCCGATCGGCGCCTTGCGGCTAAGATCGCCGAGCCGCGACCCCGCGACGTCGCCCTCGGCGAAATCGACGCCGGTGGTCTGCGTATCACCGATCTCGAAGATCAGCGCCTCTTCCAGCATCAGCGCCTTATTGCCGGTGAAGGTCGGTGCGGCGCCATTGCCGCCGCCGGCGGTCATCTCGGGACGCCAGCCGCTCTGATTGATGCTCATGCCAGAACCTCCTCGAGTGCGGCGGCAAGGGTTTCGACGTCCTCCGCGGTCGTCGTCTCGGTGACCGCGACGATCAGCCCGTTGGCGAGGCCCGCCTCGTCCGGATACAGCCGGCCGAGCGACACGCCCGCCAGGATGCCGCGATCGGCGAGCGTCCGCACCACGGGGCGCGCCTCGACCGGCAGCTTCAGCGTGAATTCGTTGAAGAAGGTCTCGGTGACCAGCTCGACGCCCGGCACCTTGGCGAGGCGATCCGCGGCGCGGCACGCCGCGGCGTGGTTGATCCCCGCCAGCCGGCGCAGCCCCGCCTCGCCGAGCAGCGTCATGTGGATCGAGAAGGCGAGCGCACAAAGGCCCGAATTGGTGCAGATGTTGCTCGTCGCCTTCTCGCGACGGATATGCTGTTCGCGCGTCGACAGCGTCAGCACGAAGCCGCGGCGACCCTCCGCATCCACCGTCTCGCCGCAGAAGCGGCCGGGCATCTGGCGGATGTACTTCTCCTTGCAGCCCATCAGCCCGACGTACGGACCGCCGAACTGGAGGCCGACGCCGAGCGACTGGCCTTCGCCGACGACGATATCGGCGTCCATCTCGCCCGGCGAGGTGATCGCGCCCAGCGCCACCGGCTCGGTGACGACCGCGATCAGCAGCGCCTTGTTGGCGTGGCAGGCGTCGGCGAGCGGCGTCAGGTCGGCGATCCGGCCGAGGATATCGGGATATTGCACGACGACGCACGACGTATCGCCGTCGATCGCGGCGATCATCGCATCGATATCCGTTTCGGCGGTCAGCGCCGGCGTAGAGGTTTCGAGATGATCGCCGGTGTATTTCGCCATCGTCTTGGCGACGCTGACATAATGCGGGTGGAGCCCGCCCGACAGGATCGCCTTGCCCTTGCGGGTGATGCGCCGCGCCATGCCGATCGCTTCCCAGCAGGCGGTCGAGCCGTCGTACATCGACGCGTTCGCCACGTCGGTGCCGAGCAGCCGCGCGACCTGCGTCTGGAACTCGAACAGCATCTGCAGCGTGCCCTGCGCGATCTCGGGCTGATACGGCGTATAGGCGGTGAGGAACTCGCCACGCTGGATCAGGTGATCGACGCTCGCCGGCACGTGATGGCGATAGGCGCCCGCACCGAGGAAGAACGGCACTTCGCCCGCGACCGTGTTCTGGCGGGCGAGCGCGGTCATATGCCGCTCGACCGCCAGTTCGGAGGCGTGGTTCGGCAGGTCATGGATCGGGCCGGACAGGCGGGCGGCCTCGGGCACGTCGACGAACAGATCGTCGATCGATCCCGCACCGATGACCGCGAGCATCGCGTCGCGGTCGGGCTGGGTAAGCGGCAGGTAGCGCATCATCATTCCCTTGAGAGCCCCGCCTGTGGGAAGGGCCTTTACCTATGGCGACGGGCTGAGGTTCGATCGATCATCCCCGCAGGTCCCGTCACCCCGGACCAGTTCCGGGGTCCACCGGGCAGCAGGGGCGCCCTATCGTTTCAGACCGTCCTCCTCGCCGCCGCGTGGACCCCGGAACAAGTCCGGGGTGACGTATCAAGCGCGGCGAGGCATCGACCAGAGCGGAGCACCAATTGCGAGGCTGATCGTTACAGCTTGGCGACGAAATCCGCGTAGGCGGCTTCGTCCATCAGCGTCTCCAGCTCGGCCGGATCGCTGAGCGTGATCCTGAAGAACCAGCCTTCCGCTTCCGGATCCGAGTTGACGAGGCTGGGATCGTCCGACAGCGCGGCATTGCCCTCGGTCACCGTCCCCGACACCGGCGAATAGACGTCCGACGCGGCCTTGACCGATTCGACCACCGCGGCCTCGTCGCCCTTGCCGAGCTGCTTGCCCGCCTCGGGAACGTCGACGAACACGATGTCGCCGAGCTGGCCCTGCGCATAATCGGAGATGCCGACGGTGCCGGTGTCGCCATCGACATCGACCCACTCATGATCTTCGGTGAAATAACGGCTCATCACTTGCCTCCTGCGCGGACATAGCGGTGGGGAACGAACGGCATCGGAGCGACCGTCGCCTCGTGGATCTTGCCGCGCTGGACGAGGCGCAGCGGCGTGCCGGCCTCGGCGAGCGCGGCGGGAACATAGGCCATGGCGATCGGCGCACCGACGCTCGGCGCGAAGCCGCCGCTGGTGACGCGGCCGATCACCGCGCCCTCGGCGTCGACGACGCTCGCGCCCTCGCGCACCGGCTGGCGCCCGGCGACCGACAGGCCGACGCGCTTGACCGCGGGACCATCGGTCCGCTCGGCGAGGATACGCGCGGCGCCGGCGAAATCGGCGGCCTCGCGGCGGCGCTTGGACAGAGCGAAGCCGAGATCGGCCATCACCGGCGTCGTCTCGGGATCGAGATCGTGGCCGTAGAGCGGCAGTCCGGCTTCGAGCCGCAGCGAATCGCGCGCACCGAGGCCGATCGGCTTGACCTCGGGCTCGGCGCAGATCGCATCGGCGAAATCGGCGGCGGCTTCGGCGGGGATCGAAATCTCGACGCCGTCCTCGCCGGTATAGCCCGAACGGCTGATCCACAGCGCATGGCCGTTCCAGTCGAACGCGCCCGCGGTCATGAACACGAGGTCCTCGACGCCGGGGATCAGGCGCGACACGGCGGCGACCGCCTTGGGCC
Source organism: Sphingomonas sp. GW821-FHT04B01 (assembly GCF_059420425.1). Lineage (NCBI taxonomy): Bacteria > Pseudomonadati > Pseudomonadota > Alphaproteobacteria > Sphingomonadales > Sphingomonadaceae > Sphingomonas > Sphingomonas sp. GW821-FHT04B01. Next base: position 368,491 of record NZ_JBWKTR010000003.1, read on the forward strand.
CCTGCACCGCGAGCAAGGCCTGATCTTCCATCAGGTTCATCGTCAGATCGTCGGGCAGCACGTCGAGCAGATAGGCGAGATCGTCATATTTGGTCGCGCCGTTGACGACGACGTAATGGCTCGCCGCGCCGAACGGATGCGCGCCCTCGGCGGGCAGCGTCGTGGCCATCAGATCGTCGAGGATGCCGCCCTCGTCGTTGAGCAGCAGCGAATAGCGGATCTTGGTCGGCGCGAGCCCGGCGATATCGCCCGGCAGCACCGCTTCGAGCGCCTTGGCGACGCCGGCGGCGTCGAGCCCGTCGCCGGTGAAGCCGACCTGGCCCATATGGCTGACGTCGAACAGGCCGGCGGACTCGCGCGTCCACAGATGCTCGGCCATGATGCCCTCATATTGGACGGGCATTTCATAGCCGGCGAACGGCACCATGCGGCCGCCGCGGGCGCGGTGCCAGCCGTCGAGCGGCAGCAGCTGGATTGCGGGCTCGTCGCCGTCGAGGTCGTCGAGCGGGTCGGGCAAGGTGTCTGGCAGCGAATCGCTCATCAACCGTCTCCAAGAAAGGCACGGGACCAAAGACGGCACGGGGCCGCAATCGATCCGTCATACCCCCTCTGTCACGGTGACCTGAGAGCTTTGACCCGGCGCGTCTCCGCAGCGGGCTTACCCCTTCGGTGGCTCCTCAAAGGAACGCTTTCCAGAGTGTCGATAAGGCAGCGCGCGGTCCCGTTTGCCTGAGAGATTCCGGGGTGGTTGCTCCTTCGGCGGCCTCCTTGTGAAGAGGCTCTCTCCCGCGCCCGCCCATGCCGGTCGCCCGGCATCGACGCGTGGTGCTGTGACGGGCGGCGGGGCCTTAGTCAATGCGGAAACGCCCTCCCCTCCCTGCGCGGGAAGGGAAGAGAATCAGCGTTGCGCGTTATACTTCAGCTGGTCGTCGGTGAGCTGGAAGCCGACCAGCGCCTCGAAGGTCGCGCGCAGGACCGCGGAGCGCACCTCCGGCCGCGCCAGCGGATCGGTCGCGGCATCCTCGTCGCCCGCCTTGCGCTTGCGGGTGAGCTGGTTGCGCACCTCGTCGGGCAAGGTCGCCGCCGCCCGCGCGATCTGCGTCGAGGCGGTGCCCTGCGCCTGCGCGCGCGCCTGCCCGGCGTCGAAATGCACCGCGATCTGCCCCTTGCGCTTGGCGGTCACCGCCGAGCCGCCGCGGACGATCGCGATATAATAAGGCAGCACCACGTCGCGCGGGCCCTCGGTCCGCGTCCGCCGCGCGAGCACGTCGAAGGTGACGCTGGTGGCGATCTGCTCGCCGGCGTCGTTGCAGGCGCCGCGCACGTTGGTCATGCTGGCGACGACGTCGATCGCGCTCGCGTCGCGGCTCGTCGCCGGATCGAACAGGGTGATGTCGCCGGTACCGGCGGCGACGCCGACCGTCGGGCAGGCGGAGCGCACGGCGGAGATGCCGCCTTCGACGATCTCGCCCTTGCTGGCGCAGCCCGAGAGGATCAGCGCGAGGGCGGACAGGCCTAAAGCCGGGGTTTTCACGAGGACGCGTACCTTTGTCGAACGGACAGTGATGCGCCGCCGGAGAACCCGGGCGATGCGCGGCGCACCATAGGAACCGGCTTTCCCGCGTGCAAGCAATCGCGTACTTCCGCGCGGTGAGCCAATCGCGTACTTCCGTGCGCCGCACCAATCGCGTAGAACCGCCGGCATGGCCTCCCAATTCCCCGCGGACGGCGGCAAGCCCGTCCTCGAACTGCTGATCGCCGCACCGCGCGGCTTCTGCGCCGGCGTCGACCGCGCGATCCGCATCGTCGAACTCGCGATCGAGAAGCACGGCGCGCCCGTCTACGTCCGCCACGAGATCGTCCACAACAAGTTCGTCGTCGACACGCTGAAGGCGCAGGGCGCGGTGTTCGTCGAGGAGCTCGACCAGGTGCCCGACGGCGCGCCGGTGGTCTTCTCCGCGCACGGCGTGCCCAAGTCGGTGCCGGTCGACGCGCAGAACCGCGGCCTCGACTATCTCGACGCAACCTGCCCGCTGGTGTCGAAGGTCCATCGCCAGGCCGAGCGGCTCGTCGCCGCCGGCCGCCACATCGTCTTCATCGGCCACGCCGGCCATCCCGAGGTCGTCGGCACCTTCGGCCAGGTGCCTGCCGGCGCGATGTCGCTGATCGAGACCGCCGCCGATGCCGAGATCTTCGCGCCGGTCGATCCCGACAATCTCGCCTTCCTCACCCAGACGACGCTGTCGGTCGACGACACCGCCGCGGTGGTCGCGGTGCTGCAGCGCCGCTTCCCCAACATGCTGCCGCCGCGCGGCGAGGACATCTGCTACGCCACCTCGAACCGGCAGGCGGCGGTCAAGGCGATCGCCGCGGCGTGCGACGCGATGCTGGTGATCGGCGCCCCCAATTCGTCCAACTCGGTGCGGCTGGTCGAAGTGGCGGAGCGCGAGGGCATCCCGGCGCGGCTGATCCAGCGCGCGGGCGATCTCGACTGGACGTTCCTCGACGGCGTCGGCACGCTCGGCATCACCGCCGGCGCCTCCGCGCCCGAGCTGCTGGTCCGCGAACTGGTCGACCTGCTCTCCACCCGCTTCGCGATCACGGAGCGCGAGGAGGAAACGACGCGCGAGACGATCGCATTCAAACTGCCACGCGGCCTCGACGCCGCGGCATAGGCTGACCGTCCCCCGGCGCACGTCCGGGGGACGTGGAGACTGGGGAGGGATCATGGCCGTCTACACGCACGTCTCGGCCGAGGCGCTGTCCGCGTTCCTGCGCCGCTACGCCGAGGTCGGCGAGCTCGTCTCCGCCAAGGGTATCGCCGAGGGCGTCGAGAACAGCAACTATCTCGTCGACACGACGACCGCGCGTTTCATCCTGACGCTCTACGAGAAGCGCGTCGACGCCGGCGACCTGCCCTTCTTCCTCGACCTGCTCGATCATCTGGCGGACCGCGGCCTGCCGGTGCCGCCCGCGATCCGCGACCGCGACGGCGTCGCGATCCAGACGCTGGAGGGCCGCCCCGCCTGCCTGATCCGCTTCCTAAACGGCGTCTCGGTGACCCGCCCGACGCCGGATCAGGCCGCCACCGCCGGCGCCGCGCTCGGCGCGCTACACGCCGCGGTCGCCGATTTCGACGGCAGCCGGCCCAACAGCCTCGGCATCGCCGACTGGCGGCCGCTGCTGATGCGCTGCGGCAGCGATCTCGACGCCATCGCGCCGGGCCTGTTCGCGCGCGTCGATGCCGCGCTGGCGGCGGTCGAGACGGCCTGGCCGCACGATCTGCCGACCAGCGTCATCCACGCCGATCTGTTTCCCGACAACGTGCTGATGCTCGGCGCACGGGTGACCGGACTCATCGATTTCTACTTCGCCTGCCGTGACATACGCGCCTATGACGTCGCCGTGATGCACACCTCCTGGGCCTTCGATCCGCAGGGCGCGCCGCTCGCCGGCGTCGGCCCGGCGCTGCTCGCCGGCTATGGCGGGGCGCTCGGCCTGTCCGCCGCCGAGCGCGCCGCGCTGCCGGTGCTCGCGCGCGGCGCGTGCATCCGCTTCCTGCTCACCCGCGCATGGGACTGGCTCGACACGCCGGCGGATGCGCTGGTGACGCGCAAGGACCCGCTCGCCTATCTGCGCCGGCTCGACTGGTACGACGCCCATCCGGAGGCCTTTGCATGACCGACCCCGCCGCCCCCCAGCTCGTCGAGATCGCCACCGACGGCGCCTGCAAGGGCAATCCCGGCCCCGGCGGCTGGGGCGCGCTGCTCCGCTTCGGCGGCCACGAGAAGGAATTGTCGGGCGGCGAGACGCTGACCACCAACAACCGCATGGAGCTGACCGCGGCGATCGAGGCGCTGCGCGTGCTCACCCGCCCGTGCCGGATCAAGCTCAGCACCGACAGCAAATACGTCATGGACGGCCTGACCCGCTGGATCCATGGCTGGCGCAAGAACGGCTGGCGCACCGCCGACAAGAAGCCGGTCAAGAATGCCGAACTCTGGCAGGCGTTGTTCGCCGAGACGCAGAAGCACGAGATCGAATGGATCTGGGTCAAGGGCCACGCCGGCAACGCCGACAACGAACGCGTCGACAAACTGGCGAGTGACGCGGCGATTGCGGCGAGCCGCCCGGCGGGGTGACCTGGTCCTCCCCCGCCAGGGGGAGGTGGCACGGCGCAGCCGTGACGGAGGGGGAGGATGGGGTGGTAGCCGCCAATTTTGCTCCCGCCCTATCCTCCCCCTCCACCACTCGGCTGACGCCGAGCGGTCCCCCTCCCCCCTTGCGGGGGAGGACTTAAGCGAACCGCCCCGCGGCATAGCGCGCGACGTCGACCCCCTCGAACCCCGCCGGCAGGGCCGTCCCCAGCAACAGGCTCGCCGCCACCGCCGCGCCGGCGGGCGCGGTCTGGATACCGAAGCCGCCCTGCCCCGCGCACCAGAACAGCCCCGCCACCGCCGGATCGAAGCCGTACACCGGCAACCGGTCCGGCGCGAAACTGCGCAATCCCGCCCAGCGCCGCTCGACTGCCGCGACCCGCCAGTCGACCACGCCCTCGAACCGGTCGACCGCCAATGCGACGTCGATCTCCTCGGGCGCGACGTCGTGCGGATCGACCGGCGTCTCGTCGTGCGGACTCAGCCACAGCCGCCCCGCCTCCGGCTTGAAATAGAAGCGCCCCGCGATATCGGCGACATGCGGCAGATCGGCGCCCGCGGGCGGATCGGTGCGCAACTGCACCATCGTCCGCCGATAGGGCTGGATGCCGAGCGGCGCCGCCCCCAGCCGCACGGCGATGCGATCGGCCCAGGCCCCCGCCGCATTCACCAGCACGCGCGCGCGATACGTCCCCGCCGGCGTCGCGATCGTCCAGATGCCGTCGGCACGCCGCGCCTCGTCCAGCCCGGCGCGCGTCGCGATCGCTCCACCGGCGCGGCGAAATTCAGCCAGATAGGCGGCATGGAGCGCCGCGACATCGATATAGGCGCAGCTCGGCTCGTGCACGCCGAGCGTCCATTCGGGCCGCAGCCCCGGCACGAACGCAGCGGGATCGACGCGGTCGAGCGCCACCGTGGTCCCCTCGAACGCGGCGAGGAAGGCGTCGACCCGCCCGGCATCCGCCGCCCGCCCGATATGCAGCGACCCCAGCGGCGCGAGATAGCCGCCGCCGCGCAACGCCGCTTCGGAGGCGCTGGTCAGCGGCTGGATGCCCGGCCCGCCATAGGTCTCCGACCAGAAGGCCGCCGAGCGCCCGGTGCTGTGATAGCCCGCCTGCGCCTCCGCCTCGAGCAGCAGCACGCGGGCGTGCGGCGCGAGCGCGGCGGCGAGGCTGGCGCCGGCGATCCCCGCGCCGACGATTGCGATATCGTGGATCATCGCAGCCGGTCCAGGAACGCGTCGATCGCGTCGAAGGCACGCCGCCGCACCGCATCGTCCTCGCGCAGGATCTCATGCGCCGATTCGGCACCGAAGCGCACCAGCTCGACCCGCGGCAGCCGCGCCGCCAGCCGCACCGCGGCGCGGGCATCGACCAGCCGGTCGGCATCGGCGACCAGCATCAGCATCGGCACCGCGAGCGTCGCCAGCCGCGGGTCGGCCTGCAGCCGCGCGCCCGAGTCGAACGCCTCGAGCACCCACGCCCAGCTCGGCGGCCCAAGCAGCAGCGACGGATCGCGCGCATACCAGAAGGCCTCGTCGGCATAGCGATCGAGCGAATGGGTGAGCCGCTGCTGGCGATGGCCGGCGGACGCCTTGCCCGGCCGCACCGTCCACGCCGGCCGGGCGGGATCGCCGATCTTCGTCATCGCCCAGGCGACCGCACGACCGGCCCGCGCGCCGAGCGGTGAGCGCACGCCGATCATCGGCGACACCAGCACCGCCGCATCGGGCACGACGCCGCCGTCGAGCATCGCGCGCAGCGCCAGATGCCCGCCCATCGAATGGCCGAGCAGCACCGCCGGTCCGCTCCCCTCGCGCGTCCAGTCGCGCCAGAAGGCGGTGAGGTCGCCCACCCACGCGTCGAAACTGGCGGCATGGCCGACGTGCGGATCGGCGGCGAGCCGCCCGGAGCCGCCCTGCCCGCGCCAGTCGAACGCGGTCACCGACCAGCGCCGGGCATGCAGGTGGCGGATCGTCTCGAGGAATTTCTCGACGATGTCCGCGCGGCCGCCCTGCACCAGGATACGCCCGCGGGCGTCGGGGTGCGGCCAGTCGAAGCGACGGTGGCGCCAGCCGTCGGGCGCCCGCCATTGCGTCAGGCGCGAATCGGCGGGCAGGTCGCGGCGCAGCTCGGCTTGGTCGGTCATCGTTGCTTTGGTTACGGTTTCGCAAGCCATGCCGTCTACCTGTCGCGTCCGATGGGATGGGATAGTCTATTGATCGCGGCGCTGGCCGTCACGCTCGGCGGCCTACTCGTCGCCGCGGGAATCGAGGATGCCCGCACCCGCGAGATCGCCAATGGCAAGAATGCGGCGATCGCGCTGCTCGCGCCGCTGTGGTGGTGGGCGATGGGGCTCGGCTGGGGCGACGTCGCGGTGCAATTGCTCGTCGCGGCGATCGTCTTCGCGGCGTTCGTCGGCGCCTTCGCCTGCGGCTGGATGGGCGGCGGCGACGTCAAGATGATCGGCGCGCTCGCCTTGTGGCTGCCGCTCGGCGGCCTGTTGCAGATGCTGATGCTGATGTCGGTGCTCGGCGGCGCGATCACCGTCGCGATGATGATCGAGCGCCGCTGGCAGCGCCGAATCGGCGAGGTCGAGGTGCCTTATGGCGTCGCAATCGCCGCGGCGGCGCTGCTCGCGCTGCCCGCCACTCTGCCAGCCCTTTGAAGACGAACCGGATTTTAACCAGTCCGCGGCCAAGATGGCCCAATCAACCACCGGTGCGCTGAAAGGCCCGTTGAGACCATGGATAGTCGCAAGATCGTTTTGCTGGTGGGCGCGTTGCTCGTCGCCGGCATCACGGCATTTTTCGCCCGCTCGTTGCTCGTCGGCGCCTCCGCGCCGCAGGCGGTGGCGATGGGCGCCCCCGCCCCGGTCGTCGTCACCGGCCCGGAAGTGCTGGTCGCGACCCGCGCGCTGCCCGTCGGCACGATCCTCGACGCCACCGCGCTCAAGTTCCAGCCGTGGCCGCAGCAGCTCGTCGACAATGCCTATTACCTCAAGGCGGGCACCGACGTGGCGAAACTGACCGGCACCGTGGTGCGCAACGCGATCACCGCCGGCCAGCCGGTCACCCGCGGCGCTTTGGTGTCGCCGGGCGACCGCGGCTTCCTCGCCGCCGCGCTCGGACCGGGGATGCGTGCGGTCACCGTCAGCGTGTCGAGCCAGGCGGCGGTCGCCGGCTTCGTCTTCCCCGGCGACCGCATCGACCTCGTCCTGACCCAGACCGTCAACGGCGGCGGCGACGGCCAGCCGCTCAAGGTGTCCGAGACGATCATGCGCAACGTCCGCGTGCTCGCCACCGACCAGCGCACCGACAATGTCGTCGGCGAGGACGGCAAGTCGAAGGTCACGAGCTATTCGACGGTGACGCTGGAGGCGACGCCGAAGATGGCCGAACAGGTCGCGGTGGCGCGCACGATCGGCGAATTGTCGCTGTCGCTGCGCGCGCTCGCCGACAATTCGACCGAACTCGAAGAGGCGATCGCCAGCGGCGCGGTCAAGGTGCCCGACGGCGACCCGCGCGCCGAAAAGGCGATGATGCTGCGCCTCGCCACCCAGCCGCAGACCGGCGGCACCACCTTCGCCACCGGCGCCGACGTCTCGCGCTTCCAGCGCAGCACCGTGCCGGCACGCGCACCGGCCGCCGGCACCCCGATGGGCACCGGCACCGCACCGGGTGGCGCGCCCGGCGCCGGCGGCGCGACGATCCAGGGCCCGGCCGTGCGGATCGCCCGCGGCAACACCGTGACCGTCGTTCCGGTCGGAGGGAAAAACTGACATGCCTCTCGTCCACCCCCTCCGCACCCGCTGCGGCCGCACCGCCGCCGTCGCGCTGGCGCTCGCCACCACGGTCGCCGCGCCGCTCGCCATCGCCGATGCGCGCGGCACCGGTGCCGATGCCGCGGTCGCCGGCGTCAGTTCGTCGGTCGTCCAGGTCAACACCGGCCGCGGCCGGCTGGTGACGCTGTCGCGACCGATGAGCGACGTCTTCGTCGCCGATGACAGCATCGCCGACGTCCAGGTCCGCTCGCCGACGCAGCTCTACATCTTCGGCAAGAAGACCGGCGAGACGACGATCTCCGCCACCACCCGCGGCGGCGCGGTCGTCTATGCGACCACCGTCCGCGTCGGCAACAACCTCGATTCGATCGCGGCGATGCTCCAGCTCGCGATGCCCGACGCGCGGCTCGTCGCGACGCCGATGAACGGCATCGTGCTGCTCACCGGCACCGTCGCCGGCCCCGGTGACGCCGCCGAGGCCGAACGGCTGGTCCAGGCCTATGTCGGCGACGCGACCAAGGTGCTCTCGCGCCTCAAGACCGCGACCCCGCTGCAGGTCAATCTGCAGGTCCGCATCGCCGAGGTCAGCCGGACGTTCATCAAGAACGTCGGCGTCAACCTGCTGTCGCGGGATACGTCGGGCGGCTTCCTCTTCGGCATCGGTTCCGGTCGATCGCCCGGCACGATCAATGTGAGCCCGACCGCCGCGGACCCGAACGTGGCGCCGACCACCGGCTATACATTCACCAATACTGGCGGCGCGCAGCGGACCACGCTCGGTTTGGCCGGCCGACTGCTCGGCCTCGACATGCTCGCCGCGATCGATCTCGGCGAGACGCTTGGTCAGGTGACGACGCTCGCCAACCCCAATCTCACCGCCTTGTCGGGCGAGACCGCGACCTTCCTCGCCGGCGGCGAGATCCCGATCCCGCTCTCCGGCGGGCTCGGCACCGTCACCGTCGAGTACAAGCAATATGGCGTCAGCCTCGCCTATACGCCGACGGTGCTGTCGGACGGCCGGATCTCGCTGCGCGTCCGTCCCGAGGTGTCGCAGATCGACAATGCCAATGCGGTCAGCGTCGGCGGCACCCGCGTTCCCGGCATCACCACCCGCCGCGCCGAGACGACGCTGGAGCTCGGCTCGGGCCAGAGCATGATGATCGGCGGCCTGCTGTCGAACAGCCACGGCAACAACATCGACAAGACGCCGTTCCTCGGCGACCTGCCGATCATCGGCTCGCTGTTCCGCTCGACCAACTTCCAGCGCAACGAGACCGAGCTGGTCATCATCATCACCCCCTATCTGGTGAAGCCGGTGAGCGATCCCGCCCAGATCGCGCTGCCGCATGACGGCTATCGTGCACCGAGCGATGCCGCGCGAATCCTGCTCGGCGAGGTCGGTTCGGGCGGCAACGGTCCGCGTCCGGTGCCGACGATGGTCCCCGGCGGCCAGCCGCCCGCGCCGACGATCGGCGCCGCCGCGGCGGTGCCGCCGGTGCCGCAGCGTCAGCCCGCGCCCGCCGCCGCCGATCCGCGCGCCACGTCGAAGAAGAAGGGCGCCGTCCCCGCCCCCGGATTTTCCAACTGATGCCCGCGCCGGCCCCGATCAAGGACCCGTTCAAGGACATGGCCCCGATGACCAAGCATAAGCTGCTCCTCGCCACCCTGCCCGCGCTGCTTCTCGGCGGCTGCATGGGCACCACCAACCGCGGCCTCGAATCGGTTCATCAGCCGGTCGTCGCACGCAGCGATTACGCGCTCGACCTCGCCACCGCCGGGGCCGGCCTCGCCGCCGGCGAAGGCCGCCGGCTCGCCGGCTGGATGGACACGATGCACCTCGGCTTCGGCGACAAGGTCGCGATCGACGAGAGCGCCGACGGCGCCGGCCGCGCGCGCGACGAGATCGCCGCCGTCGTCGCCAGTTACGGCCTGCTGCTCTCCGACGACCGGCCGGTGACCGCCGCGCCGGTGACGCCCGGCACGCTGCGCGTCGTCGTCAGCCGCATGCACGCCAGCGTGCCCGGCTGCCCCGACTGGAGCCGCAATTCGAGCAACGAATTCGACGCCAACACCTCGTCCAACTACGGCTGCGCCATCAACGCCAACCTCGCCGCGATGATCGCCCGCCCGAGCGACCTGATCTCCGGCACCGATGCGCAGCCGCTCGTCGACACCGCAGCCAATGCCAAGGCGATCGACACCTATCGCAAGAAGGCGCCGACCGGCGCCGCCGCGCTGCAGGCGACCAGCGCCCGCGGAGCCAATTGATGAACGCCCCCTGGAAACCCGCCGGTCTGTCGACGCGCGAGCCGTTCGCCGCCTACGTCTGCGACGAGACCACCGCCGAAACGCTGCGCCCGATCGCCGCCGAACTCGGCTGGTCGGTCGACAAGGTCTACAAGGGCGGGCTGCGCAACGCCGTCCAGTCGCTGTCGGTCTCGGCCAGCCCGCAGATCCTGCTCGTCGATCTCGCCGAATCGGGCGATCCGCTCAGCGACATCAACGGCCTCGCCGAAGTGTGCGAGCCCGGCACGGTGGTGATCGCCGCGGGCCAAGTCAACGACGTGCGCCTCTACCGCGACCTGATCGCCAGCGGCATCCAGGATTATCTGCTCAAGCCGCTGCATCCCGACGCGATGCGCGAGGCCTTCGGTCACGCGCAGGCGATGCTCAACGCCCCCAAACTCGCCGAGGCCAGCATCGACCGGCCGCATTGCGCGATCGCCGTCATCGGCACGCGCGGCGGCGTCGGCGCGTCGACCGTCGCCACCTCGACCGCCTGGCTGCTCGCCGAGCGCGAGAAGCGCACCACCGCATTGCTCGACCTCGACGTCCATTTCGGCACCGGCGCGCTGACGCTCGATCTCGAGCCCGGCCGCGGCCTCACCGACGCGATCGAGAATCCCAGCCGCATCGACGGCCTGTTCATCGAACGCGCGATGGTCAAGGCGACCGAGAAGCTCGCCGTCCTCTCCGCCGAGGCACCGATCAACGCGCCCCTGGTCACCGACGGCGCCGCTTTCTACCAGTTGCAGGAAGAGATGCGCGCCGCCTTCGAGGCGACGGTGGTCGATCTGCCGCGTGCGATGCTGGTCCAACATCCGCAATTGATCAGCGACATCCAGGCCGCGGTGATCGTGACCGAACTCACCCTCGCCTCGGCGCGCGATACGATCCGCATCCTGTCGTGGCTCAAGACGCATGCGCCGCAGACGCATCTCACCGTCGTCGCCAACCGCGTCCACCCCGCCGCGCAGCTCGAGATCAGCCGCAAGGATTTCGAAAGCTCGATCGAGCGCAAGATCGACTTCCTCGTCCCCTTCGACCAGAAACTGGCGGCGCAATCGGCCAAGCTCGGCAAGCCGCTCGCCGAGGCGGGCAAGAACACCAAGACGATCGCGCCGCTGATCGACCTCACCCGCCACGTCCTCAACGCCGGCGAGGAACTCGTCGCGGGCAGCGGCGACGGCAAGACGCGCAAGAAGGGCAAGTCGTTGATCGGCGGCTTCTCCGCGTTGCTGCCGCGCCGCGCCAAGAAATAGCGTCGCGGCGATGGACCTCTTCCCTCTCGCGATGGTGCTGCTCGGCGGCGGACTGGCGATCGCCTTGGTCGCCTTCGCGCTTGCCGGCCCGTCGCCGCAGCGCGCGCAGACGCGCCGCGTCGCCGCGATGCGGATGCGCCACGGCGATTTCGCGGTGGTCGAATCGCAGATGCGGCGCATCGCCGCCGGCCGCGTCCAGACCCGCACCGACCTCGCGGTCGGCCGGCTGCTGCCCAATCCGGCGCAGCTCGCCCACCGGCTGGCGATGACCGGCAAGGACTGGAGCGTCGGCCGCTACGGCATGGTCAGCGCCGGGCTGATCGTCGTCGTCGCCGGGCTGCTGATGCTCAAGGGCGCGCCGTTCCTCTTCGCCCTGCTGTTCGGCGTCGCGGTCGGCGCCGGCGTGCCGCATTGGATGGTCGGCTATTTCATCCGCCGCCGCGTCACCCGCTTCACCGCCAAATTCCCCGATGCGATCGAATTGCTCGTCCGCGGCCTGCGCTCGGGCCTGCCGGTCAGCGAGACGATCGGCGTCGTCGGCAACGAGGTGGAGGGGCCGGTCGGCGAGGAATTCCGCATGGTCTCCGACAAGATGAAGATCGGCATGTCGATGGACGCGGCGTTGCAGGACACCGCCGACCGGCTCGGCACGCCCGAATTCCAGTTCTTCGTCATCACCATCGCGATCCAGCGCGAGACCGGCGGCAATCTCGCCGAAACGCTCGCCAACCTCGCCACGGTGCTGCGCCAGCGCGGCCAGATGAAATTGAAGATCAAGGCGATGTCGTCCGAATCCAAGGCTTCGGCCTATATCGTCGGGTCGCTGCCGTTCATCGTCTTCGGGATGATCTGGATGATCAACGCCGGCTATATGCAGGGCTTCTTCTCCGAACCGCGGCTGATCATCGCCGGCATCGGCGGCCTGCTGTGGATGGGTATCGGCGTGTTCATCATGGCCAAGATGGTCAGCTTCGAAATCTGATGGCCGGGGGCGAATAGACATGCAGGCTTCCGGACCGACGCTGATGGGCATCGACGTGCTCTGGGTCGCGACCATCCTGTCGGGGGTCGCCGCCTTCGCGGTGATGCTCGCCATCTATACGGTGATGCGCACCGTCACCGATCCGATGACCAAGCGCGTCAAGGCGCTCAACGAACGCCGCGAACAGCTCAAGGCCGGCATCACCGCCTCGACCAAGCGCCGCGCCAAGCTGGTCCAGCGCAGCGACACCACCGACTGGATGCGCGGCCTGCTGTCGTCGCTCAAGGTGTTGCAGGACAGCCAGGTCAAGGACGCGCAGCTCAAGCTGATGCGCGCCGGCATCCGGTCGAAAGAATGGGCGGTCGGCGTCATCTTCGGCCGGCTCGCGCTGCCGATCGTGTTCGGCGGCCTGATGGTGGTCGTCGTCTACGGACTCGATTATTTCCCCGACTGGTCGCCGTTCAAACGCTATGCTCTGGTCGCGGTGACCTTCATCCTCGCCTACAAGGCGCCGGACATCTATCTGAAGAACAAGATCACCAAGCGCAGCGACGCGATCCGCAAGGGCCTGCCCGACGCGCTCGATTTGCTGGTGATCTGCGCCGAGGCGGGCCTGACCGTCGACGCCGCCTTCCACCGCGTCGCCAAGGAGCTCGGCCGCGCCTATCCCGAACTCGGCGACGAATTCACGCTGACCGCGATCGAACTCGGCTTCCTCACCGAACGGCGGCAGGCGTTCGAGAATCTCGCCACCCGCGTCGACCTCGACGCGATCCGCGGCGTCGTCACGACGATGGTACAGACCGAGAAATACGGCACCCCGCTCGCCTCGGCGCTGCGCGTGCTGTCCGCCGAATTCCGCAACGAACGCATGATGCGCGCCGAGGAAAAGGCCGCCCGCCTGCCGGCGATCATGACGATCCCGCTGATCCTCTTCATCCTCCCGACGCTGTTCATCGTCATCCTCGGCCCCGCCGCCTGCTCGATCAGCGACGCCTTCTAGCGGGAGCTCCCTTTGGGGGCATCCCCCATGGGGACGTAGAAGACATTCTCCCCCATGAGATGGGAGACATTCCCCACCGCCGTTCGCCCTGAGCCTGTCGAAGGGCAGGTGAGACCCGATCCGCTTCCCCCTAAGATCCGTCACCCCGGACTGGTTCCGGGGTCCACTGCGCCGCAAGGGCATGGCGTAACCTCCAGCCGTTCTCCTCGCCGCAGAGTGGACCCCGGAACCAGTCCGGGGTGACGGATGGATTGCGAGAGCGACGGACCCACACAACGCCCGGCTGTCCTACACCCGCCGCAAATGCTAGAGAGCGCCCCCCACACGCTCTTTCTCATCGCCATCGATCAGCACGTTTCCGGAAACGATAAACCCGGATCGTTTCCATTCAGGTGTCCATCTTGTCCACGTTCGGCGCCTAACCCATTCCACCACAACGACACCGCCTCCACGCAGCGCGACGCTCCGTCGCCGCCGATGAACCAACCCCCGCCGCGCTCGTTATGCACCCGTAACAGGGAGGCTCGGATGCTGTTCACCACCACCACGCAGTTCGTCGCTTTGGCATTGTGCCTCGTTGCCGGCTGGTTCTTCGGGCTCGCCAGCCACGGCGGTGGCCGCAAGTGGAAGACGCGCTATGCCGACGAGCGCGAGGCGAATGCCGGCTATCGCAAGCAGGGCGACGCCGCGCTTGCCGACGCCAACCGCCGCATCGCCGAGCTGGAGCGCGAGAACGACCGTCTCGCCCGCACTGCCGAAACCGTACCGGTCGCCGCCGCCCCCGTCGCCGCCGCGCCGACCATCGGGGAGCGTCTCACCGGCCGTGCCCGCCCGGTGCGCACCGTCCGCCCTGCCTACCCCGCCGGCAACCGCCCCGGCTGGTTCGATTTCGGCGATCGTTCGCGCGTCTGACGCGACCGCCGCGCCCGGATCGCCACCGCTCGACTTCCGCGGCGTGACCGGGCAAGATCGCGCCATGGAGACCATCTCGCGCACCGGCGGCCAAATTCTGGTCGATCAATTGCTTGCACAGGGTTGTGAGCGGATTTTCACGGTGCCGGGGGAAAGCTTCCTCGCCGTACTCGACGCGCTCCACGACGCGCCCGGCATCGCGACGGTGGTCTGCCGGCAGGAAGGCGGCGCGGCCTATATGGCCTGCGCCGACGGCACGCTCACCCACCGCCCCGGTATCGCCTTCGTGACGCGCGGGCCGGGTGCGACCAATGCCGCGATCGGCGTCCATGTCGCGCGGCAGGATGCGCAGCCGCTGATTCTCTTCATCGGCGACGTCGACCGCACCACCCGCGACCGCGAGGCCTTCCAGGAAATCGATTTTCCCGCGATGTTCGCCCCGATCGCCAAATGGGCGGCGCGGATCGACGATGCCGCGCGCATCCCCGAATATGTCGCGCGCGCCTATGCGGTGGCGATGAACGGCCGGCCCGGCCCGGTGGTGCTGGCGCTGCCCGAGGACATGCTGCGCGACACCGCTGCGGTCGCCGACCGGCCCCGTGTCGAACGCCTGCCGCAGGGCTGCGACGAAGCCCCGCTCGAACAGCTCACCGATCTGCTCGCCACCGCCGAACGGCCGCTCGCGATCGTCGGCGGCGCGGGCTGGGACGGCGTCGCCGCGCAGGATTTCGCCGCCTGGGCCGATCGCACCGGCGTCCCCGTCGCCACCGCCTTCCGCCGGCAGGATGCCATCCCGAACGCCTGCCCCAGCTACGCCGGCAATCTCGGCTACGGCCCCAATCCGGCGCTCGTCGCGCGCGTGAAGGATGCCGACCTGCTGATCGTCGCGGGTGCGCGGCTCGGCGAGGCGACGACCGACGGCTATACGCTGATCACCCCCGATCACCCCGGCCAGCGCCTCGTCCACGTCCATCCCGATGCGAACGAACTCGGCATGACCTATCGCACCGATCTGGCGATCTGCGCCGGCATGGCCGAATTCGCCGAGGCACTGGTCGCGCTCGACGGCCCGCCCCATCCCGGCGGTGGCGAGGCGCATGCCGAATGGCTGCAATGGTCCACGCCCGCGCCGCGCGACGGCGTTACGATGGACCTCGGCCCCTGCGTCGCCGCGATGCGCGAACAGCTTCCCGCCGACACGATCATCTGCAACGGTGCCGGCAATTACAGCGGCTGGTGGCACCGCTATTGGCACTATCCCGCCCCCGGCACGCAGCTCGCGCCGACCGCAGGGGCGATGGGCTACGGCCTGCCCGCCGCGGTCGCCGCTGCGCTCCGCTATCCCGAGCGGCAGGTGGTCGCGCTCGCTGGCGACGGCTGCTTCCTGATGAACGGTCAGGAACTCGCCACCGCCGTCCAGCACGATGCGCAACTGCTCGTGCTGGTCGTCGACAACCAGGCCTATGGCACGATCCGCATGCACCAGGAGCGCGAATATCCCGGCCGCGTCGCCGCCACCACGCTCGCCAATCCCGATTTCGCCGCGCTCGCCCGCGCCTACGGCTGCTGGGCCGAGACCGTCGAGCGCACCGACGATTTCGCCCCCGCACTCGCCCGCGCGACCGAACAGCGCGGCGTCCGCCTGCTCCATCTGCGCACCGACGTCGACGTGATCACCCCCGCCACCACGCTCGGTAAGCGACCGGCCTAGCTCCGCCCGCGCGCCGCGCGGGTCGGCACCACCAGCCGGTCGAGGAAGTTGCGCAACTCGGTCATCCGCGTGCGCGGCTCGGTCACCTGCTCGTCGAGGCCCAGCCGCCACGCCAGATCGCGCCGGTCGGGCGCGTCGTGCAATGCCTCGACCAGCGCCGCATGCGTCGCCACGTCGAGCGCGTCTCGCGCCAGCCCCAGCGCGACCAGATCGTCCGCCTGCCGCCGCAGCGCCGCCGCGACCTCGCGCAGCGAGATTTCCGGATGATATTGCACGCCCCAGAAGATGCCGCCGTCGTGGCGGATCTCGGCCGCCTGCACCTCGGTGACGCCGCTCGAGGCAAGCAGCCTGCCGCCTGCGGGCAGCGTCGCCACCTCGTCGCTATGCACCGCCGGCACGTCATAGGCCGGCGGCCGACCGGCGAGCAGCGGATGATCCTGCCCTGCCGGCTGGCGCACGATGCGCCTCGCGAACCCCGCCTCGCGTCGCGCGCCCATCGCCCGCACGGTGCCGCCCGCCGCGACCACCGCGACCTGCAAGCCCGCGCACGACCCGAACGCCGGCGTCCCCGACCGATAGACCGCGCGCATGAAGTCGATCTCGCGCCGCGCCTCGGGCGTGTCCTCGTACAGATGAAGCGGCGACCCGGTCAGGATCACCCCGTCATAGCCGTCGAGCCCGCCCGCCGGCGCCGCCGCATCGTGATCCGCCGGCTTGACCCGCTCGCAGACCGCATCGGGGACCAGCGCTCCAAGCCGCTTGAGAAACGTCTCGCCCGAACTGCGCCCGACGCTCTCGCGCCGCGTTTCGCGCGCCGCCGGCGGCTCGCTTTCGGCCACCAGCAACCGCAAGGGCATCGTCATCCGTCGGCCGGTTTCGTCGTCACGGTCCGGCCGCGCTCGATCAGCGCATCGATCGCTTCGGTCTCCAGCCGCCCCGCCGTGATCAGCGCGGCCTCCGGCGTCAGCGACACGGCGACCCCATCGGGGCCATCGACGATGATCTCACCATGTTCATGGCTGACCGAGGACGGAGTATTGTACGGCGTGGTCATTAGACACTAACAAGCCATATTAACCGATGTGTCCGTCACCCGGACAAAATTGTCCCCGGTCAGGCCATGCCGTCAGCGCAGCTTGTCGCTGCCGTTGATCAACGCGGCCTTCTCGCCGTCCGACATCGCCGCGGCATTGACGTCGGCATCGTCGATCGCATCCGCCTGCTGGCTCGCGCTCTTGCGTTCGGCCTTGGCCTGATCCTCGAGATTGTCCGCCTGCGCTTCGAGCGAGTCGGCACGGTTGTCGGCCGCGGCCTTGACGTCGCTGCCCAGCTTGTCATCGCCCTTGCCACCGCATGCGGCGAGCGACAGCGCCATCGTGCCTGCGCTCAGCGCGATCATCATCTTCTTCATCTGCGTCGTCCCTGTTGAATATGGAAAGGGCCGCCCCGCTTCCCCGGGACGGCCCTTTGCCGGTCATTTCACCCGAAGGTCAGATATTGTCGCCGAGCGCGCCCTTGACGCCGCCCTTGAACTTCTCGCCCTTGCCTTCGGCCTGCTGGGCCTTGCCCTCTGCGGTCAGGCTGGCATCGTCATTGTGCTTGCCGATGGCTTCCTTGGCGTTGCCGATGGCTTCGTTGACGGTGCCTTTGATCTTGTCGGTGAGCTCGCCCATGAGGACCTCCTGCTATGACCGCGCCCCGCCAACCGGGCCGCTTGATCTACAGCAAGGACAACGGGTTGGGAACGGACCGGTTCCGTGACAAATGCGTCAGGCGGTCAGATCAGCCCGGCGAGCGGGCTCGACGGATCGGCATAGCGGCGCTGCCCCATCCGCCCGGCGCGATAGGCGAGCCGCCCCGCCTCGACCGCCGCGCGCATCGCCGCCGCCATCATCACCGGGTCCTTCGCCTCGGCGATCGCGGTGTTCATCAGCACGCCGTCGCAGCCCAGTTCCATCGCCACCGCCGCGTCCGACGCGGTGCCGACCCCGGCGTCGACCAGCACCGGCACGCCCGCGCCCTCGACGATCAGCCGGATCGTGATGCGGTTCTGGATGCCCAGCCCCGACCCGATCGGCGCGCCCAGCGGCATGATCGCCACCGCGCCGGCATTCTCCAGCCGCTTCGCCGCGATCGGATCGTCGACGCAATAGACCATCGGCTTGAAGCCCTCGTTGGCGAGGATCTCGGTCGCACGCAGCGTCTCGTGCATGTCGGGATACAGCGTCTTCGCCTCGCCCAGCACCTCGAGCTTGACGAGGTCCCAGCCGCCCGCCTCTCGCGCCAGCCGCAGCGTGCGGATCGCGCTCTCCGCATCGAAACAGCCCGCGGTGTTGGGCAGATAGGTGACCTTCTTCGGATCGATGAAATCGGTCAGCATCGGCGCGTTGGGATCGCTCACGTTGACCCGGCGCACCGCGACGGTGACGATCTCCGCCCCCGATGCTTCGAGCGCGGCGGCGTTCTGCGCGAAATCCTTGTATTTGCCGGTACCGACGATCAGCCGCGACCGGAACGTCCGCCCCGCCACCGTCCAGCTGTCGTCCGCGATCGGCTTCTGGTGATCGCCGCCGCCGACGAAATGGACGATCTCGATATCGTCGCCGTCCTCGACCCGCACGTCCTTCAGCGTCGAGCGCGGAACGACTTCGAGGTTACGCTCGACCGCGACCTTCTCCGGCACCAGCCCCAGCTCGGTGGCCAGTTCGGCGAGGCTCAGCCCCGCATTGACGCGCTTGTGCGCGCCGTTGACCGTGATCGAAACCGTTCCGTCGCTATGGGGCATCAGGCTTAACTCCTTGGCGCCCCATCTAGGCGCGTGATCGTCGGTGTCCACCTTCGCAAAGCTGATTCACGCGAAGGCGCGAAGGCGCGAAGGCGCGAGGAAGGTCGCTTTGTTCGCGCAGAGGCGCGGAGGCGCAGAGATGGATTGCCCGCGGCAGCGGGCTTTCCCTCTTCCGGGCGACCGTAGATAGCCGCTGCGCGGAAAAGGACTGAGATCGTCCCGCACGCGCCCTCTCTGCGCCTCCGCGCCTCTGCGCGAACCAACCCTTTTCCTTCTTCGCGCCTTCGCGCCTTCGCGTGAAAACACACCGTCTTTGCACCGCCCGCCGAACAGCGATAAGCCCGCGCCATGACCGACACCATCTTCGTCCTCAACGGCCCCAACCTCAACCTGCTCGGCACGCGCGAGCCCGAGATCTACGGTGCCGACACGCTCGACGACATCGCCGGCCAGCTCGAGGATCGCGCCCGCGAACTGGGGCTGGAGATCGACATGCGACAGTCGAACCACGAAGGCCATCTGGTCGACTGGCTGCACGAGGCGCAGGCCCGCCGTGCCAAGGCGGTGATCCTCAACGCCGGTGCCTTCACGCACACGTCGATCGCCGTCCACGACGCGATCAAGGGCATCAGGACCCCGGTCATCGAGGTGCATCTCTCCAACCCGCATACCCGCGAAGACTTCCGCCACGTCAGCTTCGTCGGGCGCGCCGCGAAGGGAACCATCGCCGGTTTCGGTGCGCTCTCCTACACCCTTGCGCTTGAAGCCGCGGCGCGCTTCTGACAGGAGGCTCCCCCATGACCGACCAGACCAACTCCGGGGCCCAGACCCAATCGATGCAGGTTGACGTGAACCTCGTGCGCCAGCTTGCCGAACTGCTCGACGCCACCCACCTCACCGAGATCGAAGTGGAGGAAGGCGACCGCAAGATCCGCGTCGCGCGCAAGGCCGCCGCCGTCGCCGCACCCGTCCAATATGCGCCGCAGCCGATGGCCGCCGCGCCCGCGCCCGCCGCGGCTCCCGTCGCCGCCGAGGCCGGCGCGATGGCACCGACCGTCAGCACCGCCAATGCGGTCAAGTCGCCGATGGTCGGCACCGCCTATCTCTCCGCCGAGCCGGGCGCCAAGCCGTTCGTCGCGGTCGGCAGCACCGTCGCCGCGGGCGACACGCTGCTGATCGTCGAGGCGATGAAGGTGATGAACCCGATCACCGCGCCGACCGCCGGCACCGTCCGCCAGATCCTGATCGAGAACGGCCAGCCGGTCGAGTTCGACCAGCCGCTCGTGGTGGTCGAGTAAGGCATGCGCCCGATCAAGAAGCTGCTGATCGCCAACCGCGGCGAGATCGCGCTGCGCATCCATCGTGCCTGCCACGAAATGGGCATCACCACCATCGCGGTCCATTCCACCGCCGACGCCGATGCGATGCACGTGCGGCTTGCCGACGAGGCGATCTGCATCGGGCCGCCGGCGGCGACCGACAGCTATCTCAACATCCCCAACATCATCTCGGCGGCCGAGATCAGCGGCGCCGACGCAATCCATCCCGGCTACGGCTTCCTCAGCGAGAATGCGCGGTTCGCCGAGATCGTCGAGATGCACGACCTGCTGTTCGTCGGCCCCAAGCCCGAACATATTCGTACGATGGGCGATAAGGTCGAGGCGAAGCGCACTGCTGGCGCGCTCGGCCTGCCGCTCGTGCCGGGCTCGGACGGCGCGATCAGCGACGTCGCCGAGGCGAAGGCGCTGGCGGCGGAGATCGGCTATCCCGTCATCATCAAGGCGGCGAGCGGCGGTGGCGGCCGCGGCATGAAGGTGTGCACCGGCCCCGAGCATCTCGAAACGCTGATGCAGCAGGCCGGCACCGAGGCGAAGGCGGCGTTCGGCGACGCCACCGTCTATATGGAAAAATATCTCGGCAACCCCCGGCATATCGAATTCCAGGTCTTCGGCGACGGCAACGGCAACGCCATCCATCTCGGCGAGCGCGACTGCTCGCTGCAGCGCCGCCACCAGAAGGTGCTCGAAGAGGCCCCCTCGCCGGTCATCACCGCCGAAGAGCGCGAGCGGATGGGCGGCATCGTCGCCAAGGCGATGGCCGACATGGGCTATCGCGGCGCCGGCACGATCGAATTCCTGTGGGAAGACGGCGACTTCTACTTCATCGAGATGAACACCCGGCTGCAGGTCGAGCATCCCGTGACCGAGATGATCACCGGTCTCGACCTCGTCCGCGAACAGATCCGCATTGCCGAGGGCCATCCGCTGACGCTGCGGCAGGAGGACGTCCAGTTCCGCGGCCACGCGATCGAATGCCGGATCAACGCCGAGGATCCGCGCACCTTCGCCCCCTCGCCGGGTCTGGTGAAGCAATATCACGCGCCGGGCGGCATGCACGTCCGCGTCGATAGCGGCCTCTACGCCGGCTACCGCGTCCCGCCTTATTACGATTCGATGATCGCCAAGCTGATCGTCTACGGCACCACGCGTCAGGGTGCGCTGCGCCGCCTGCGCCGTGCACTCGAGGAATTCGTGATTGAGGGACCGACGACGACGATCCCGCTGCATCAGGCCTTGCTCGACGATCCGGAGTTTCAGGACGGCCAATATACGATCAAGTGGCTGGAAGAATGGCTGGCCAAACAGGCCGACTAAATCCTCCCCGGCACGGGGAGGTGGCAGCGCGCCAGCGCTGACGGAGGGGGGCTTCCACGGACGCTGCATCCGCGGCGATCCCCCTCCAAAACCAGCCTGCGGCCGGCGGTCCCCCTCCCCGTGCCGGGGAGGAATTAGGAGCGAACGATGCACGCCACCATCTACCACAATCCGCGCTGCGGCACGTCGCGCAACACGCTGGCGCTGCTCACCGACGCGGGCGCAGACGTCACCGTCATCGAATATCTCAAGCACCCGCCGACCGTAACGGAGCTTGCGCGTCTCTACGCCCGCGCCGGCATCAGCCCGCGCGACGGCCTGCGCCTCACCGAGCCCGACGCCAAGGCGCTCGCCGAGAGCGACGCGGACGACGCGACGATCCTCGAAACCATGACGATCAACCCGATCATCATCCAGCGCCCGCTGGTCGAGACCGACAAAGGCGTCGTCCTCGCCAGACCACCCGAAACCGTCCGCACGATCCTGTAACCCCATTCCTCCCGCCGCATCCCGCGGCAATGCCCGCGCAACGGGCAAACCGGCCGCATCTGCCCGTTTTCCAAGCAGCAAATCGCGCCGAATCCCGGTTGCCCCGAGAGGCTTGGGCTGGCACGTTTGGTGCACTGTCCGCGCTCGGAGCGCGGGCTCCGCTAGGGGGCATATTGCCGTGAAGAAGGTCGAAGCCATCATCAAGCCGTTCAAGCTGGATGAGGTGAAGGAAGCACTGCACGAGATCGGCGTCAGCGGCATCACCGTGACCGAGGCCAAGGGCTTCGGCCGCCAGAAGGGCCATACCGAACTCTATCGCGGTGCCGAATATGTCGTCGACTTCCTGCCCAAGGTGAAGCTCGAGGTCGTCGTCGACGATGCGCTCGCCGATCGCGTGGTCGAGGCGATCGCCAATGCCGCGCAGACCGGCCGCATCGGCGACGGCAAGATCTTCGTCATCCCGGTGGAGGCCGCGCTGCGCATCCGCACCGGCGAACGCGACGAGGCCGCGATCTAAACCGTCACCGAATTGTCACCCCGATGTCCGTCGGGGTCGCCTAGTTACGACACGATCCCGGCCGTCGCCGGGGCACCGATAAGGAAAGAGCTGATCATGGCTGCCACCGCCAACGACATTCTGAACAAGATCAAGGAAGAAGAGATCGAGTGGGTCGATCTGCGCTTCACCGACCCCAAGGGCAAATGGCAGCATCTCACCATGGTCGCCGGCCTGATCGGCGAGGACGAGCTGACCGACGGCCTGATGTTCGACGGCAGCTCGATCGAGGGCTGGAAGGCGATCAACGAGTCCGACATGGTGCTCAAGCCCGATCTCGACGCGGTCTACACCGATCCCTTCTCGGCGACGCCGATGCTGATCGTGTTCTGCGACGTCGTCGAGCCCTCGACCGGCGAGCTCTACGCCCGCGATCCGCGCTCGACCGCCAAGCGCGCCGAGGCCTATCTGAAGACGACCGGCATCGGCGACACCGTGTACGTCGGGCCGGAAGCCGAATTCTTCATGTTCGACAACGTGCAGTTCGACACGAACTATGCCGCGTCCTATTTCAAGATCGACGATATCGAGCTGCCGACCAATACGGGGCGCGAATATGAGGGCGGCAACCTCGGCCACCGTCCGCGCGCCAAGGGCGGCTATTTCCCGGTCGCGCCGGTCGACAGCGCCGTCGATATCCGCGGCGAGATGGTCTCGACGATGATCGAGATGGGCCTCCCCTGCGACAAGCATCACCACGAGGTCGCCGCCGCGCAGCACGAGCTCGGCATGACCTTCGGCACACTGACCACCACCGCCGACCGCATGCAGATCTACAAATACGTCGTCCACCAGGTCGCGCACGCCTATGGCAAGTCGGCGACGTTCATGCCGAAGCCGATCAAGGAAGATAACGGCTCGGGCATGCACACGCACTTCTCGATCTGGAACGGCAAGACGCCGCTGTTCGCGGGCGAAGGCTATGCCGGCCTGTCGGAGATGTGCCTGTTTTTCATCGGCGGCATCATCCGTCACGCCAAGGCGGTCAACGCCTTCACCAACCCGACTACCAACAGCTACAAGCGGCTGGTGCCGGGTTACGAAGCGCCGGTGCTGCTCGCCTATTCGGCGCGCAACCGTTCGGCCTCCTGCCGCATCCCCTATGGCACCGGCCCCAAGGCGAAGCGCGTCGAGATCCGTTTCCCCGACGCGATGGCCAACCCCTATCTCGCTTATGCGGCGCTGATGATGGCGGGCATGGACGGCATCCAGAACAAGATCCATCCGGGCGAGGCGATGGACAAGAACCTGTACGACCTGCCGCCGGCAGAGCTCGCCCAGGTGCCGACCGTCTGCGGTTCGCTGCGCGAGGCGCTCGACAGCCTGGAAGCCGATCACGACTTTCTGCTCAAGGGCGACGTCTTCTCGAAGGACCAGATCGAGGCCTATGTCGAGATCAAGCGCGGCGAGGTCGCCCGTTGGGAAATGACCCCGTCGCCGGTCGAGTACGATATGTATTACAGCGCGTAAGACGTACCACCCCCGATCCGTTGGTGCTGAGCCTGTCGAAGCACCATGGGACGCAAGGCCCTCCGACAAGCTCGGGGCAAACGGGGTGATTTGTTAGAATAGGAAGGGCGCCCGCAACGATCGGGCGCCCTTTTGCTTTGGAGAGGACTGATGACCCAGCCGCATCTCAACCGCCGTGCCTTGCTCGGCGCCGGCACCGCCGCCGCTTTTGCCGCGACCACCGCCGGCACGGCATCGGCGGCGACTGCCCCCCTCGCCCCGCGCCCGCCGATGGGCTGGAACAGCTGGAACAGCTTCGCGACGACGATCAACGAGGCGCAGGCCCGCGAAACCGCCGCGATCATGCAGGCCAAGCTGCTGCCCTTCGGCTACGACGTCTTCACCATCGACATCCAATGGTACGAACCCGGCGCGTCGAGCTACACCTATAGCGACACGCCGCAACCGACGTTGGACGGCTACGGCCGCCTGCTCCCCGCCCCCAATCGCTTTCCGTCGAGCGCAGGCGGCAAGGGGTTCGCGCCACTCGCCGCCGACGTGCATGCGATGGGCCTGCGCTTCGGCATCCACCTGATGCGCGGCATTCCGCGCCTCGCGGTCGAGCGCAACCTGCCCGTCTTCGGCACCCGCTACCGGGCGAAGGACATCGCCGACACGGCGAGCATCTGCCCGTGGAACCCGGATATGTACGGCGTCGACATGACCCGCCCCGGCGCGCAGGCCTATTACGACAGCGTGTTCGCGCTCTACGCCGGCTGGGGCGTCGATTTCGTCAAGATGGACGACATGAGCCGCCCCTATGACGCGCACGCCCCGGAGATCGAGGCGGCACATGCCGCGATCCAGCGTAGCGGCCGACCGATCGTGCTCAGCCTCTCCCCCGGCGAGACGCCGGTGGCCCGCGCCGACCACGTCCGCCGCCATGCGCAGATGTGGCGGATCAGCGACGATTTCTGGGACGAATGGTCGATGCTGGAGGCGCAATTCACAAGGCTGGAGAATTGGCACGCGGTCGACACCAGCGGCGGCTGGCCCGACGCCGACATGCTGCCGCTCGGCCAGCTCGCGCTCGGCGCCCGCGCGACCAAATTCACCCCCGACGAACAGCGCACGCTGATGACCTTATGGGCGATCGCCCGCTCGCCCCTCATCATGGGCGGCGACCTGCGCCACCTCGACGCCCCGACGCTGGCGCTGCTCACCAATCGCGCGGTGCTTGCGGTCAATCAGGCGAGCCGCGACAACCGCCCGCACTTCGTCGCCGACGGAACGCGCATCTGGTCGGCGCGCCCGGTGGATGGCGCCGGTGTCTACGTCGCATTGTTCAACACGACGGCAAAACCGATGGATGTAGGCCTGCCACTCGCGATGCTCGGCCTACCTGCCACGGTCACCGCGACCGACCTGTGGACCGGACAGACGATCGGCCGGGCAAGCCATCGCTTCACCCGGCCGATCCCGCCCCATGGTGTGGGGCTGTATCGATTGCAGCCCTGAGGGCTTATTTCTGGCAGGCGACGATCGCGGTGACGACCGAGATCGTTTCCTCCGGGTCGCGGACGCGGACCGTGTCGAGGCCGAGTTCCTTCGCGGGATAGTCGTTGCCGCCCGGGAAGATCGCGTCGCCGATGAACATCATGCTGTCGAGCGGAATGCCGCTCTCGTCGCGCAGCTTCTTGAGGCCATAGGCCTTGTCGACGCCCTCACGCGTGATGTCGATCGAGGTCGCGCCACCCATGTTGATCGACAGGCCCGGCAGGCGCTGCTTGAGATCGGCCTGAATGACCTTGCGCTTCTCGAACTTGGGATCCCAATGCTCCTTCTCCTTGATCGGCGCTTCCTGGCCGAGCGCGGAGAAGGTGATCTGGCTGCCGCGATCCTCGATCCGCTCACCCCAGGTCTGTTCGGGAGTGAAGCCGGTCGCCTCGAGCGATTCGTCGAACGCCTTGAGGATCTTCGCCTTGGTCTCGTCGTCGAACAATTCGGCGTAGACTGGATTCCAAGCACCGTCGCGATAGGTGTAGAGCTTGGTGCCGGTGGTCGGCATCAGCCACAGCTTCGACAGGTCTGCGCGCGCCGGCAGGCGGCTCGCCACCTGCTTCTGGAACTGCGGCCAGTCGCCGCCCGAGATCACCGCGACATGCGCTACGCCGAGCAGGTCGGCGAGCGCTTCGCCCATCGGTTCCTGCAGGGGCTGCTTGCTCTCGGCCAGCGTTCCGTCGAGGTCGAAGGCAACCAGTTGTTTCATGCAGCCACTCCAATGCGGGGAAAGATGATGGTGTCGATCGCGTGCGCGACGCCGTCCGCGTCATTGCCGCTCGTAACCTCATGAGCAATAGACTTAACCGGATCGGGCGCATTGCCCATGGCAATTGCGAGGCCGGCGCGTTCCAACATCGGGACATCATTATATTGATCGCCGAGCACCGCGACCGCGTCGAGCGGCTGGTCGAACGTCTTGGCGAGCGCGATCAGCCCGTCGCCCTTGTTGGCCGCCAGCGCGGTGACGTCGAGATAATAAACCTGACTCTGGACGATCGTCGCATCCCCGCCATGCGCCGCCTTGCAGCGTTCGGCGAGCGTGGCGAGCATCGCATGATCGTCGCTGACGAAGGTGATCTTGTCGGCATGGTCGAGCAGTTCGGCGAAGTCGCTGGTGACGATCGCGTCCTGATTGGACGCGCGCCGTTCGCTGTCGATATGCGCGCCGACGTCGGTCGAGGCATACCAGAGGTTGTCGGCGAAGACCCAGACGTCGACCGGACTGTCGGCGGCGATCGCCATCACGCCGCGCGTCACCGCCTCGTCGACGATATGATGCTCGGCGACGCTGCCGTCGCGGCGGAAGATGATACCGCCGTTGAACGCCGCCATCGGCGCATCGATCGCCAGCGTCTCGGCGATCGGCAGGATTCCCGACATCGGCCGTGCGCTGATGACGGTAAAGCCGATCCCCGCCGCCTCGAGCCGGCGCACCGCCTCGGTCGTGGCGGGGGTGAGCTGCTTCTGCTTGTCGACGAGCGTACCGTCGATGTCGGACACGACCAGCCGGATCGGCGGACTCACTGCGGCATCTCGACATGGCCGCCGAAGCCGAAGCGCATCGCCGACAGCACCTTGTCGCCATAGGTATGCTCGACGCGGCTGCGATAGCGCGCGAACAGCGAGGCGGTGAGCACGTTGGCCGGCACCTTCTCCTCCATCGCCGCGTCGATCGTCCACTGACCCTCGCCCGAATCGGCGACGCTGCCCGAGAAGCCTTCCAGCTTCTCGTCCTTGGCGAGCGCGATCGCGGTGAGATCGAGCAGCCACGACGAGATGACGCTGCCGCGACGCCAGACTTCGGCGATGTCGGTCATGTTGAGGTCGAAGCGTTCGTCCTCGGGCAATTTGTCGCTGTTCTTCGATTTCAGGATGTCGAAACCCTCGGCATAGGCCTGCATCAGGCCATATTCGATGCCGTTGTGGATCATCTTGACGAAATGGCCGGCGCCGGCGGGGCCGGCGTGGATATAGCCCTTTTCGGCGCGTTCATCGACGACGTCGGCGACGCGGCCCGGGGTGCGCGCAATGGTGCCGAGGCCCGGCGCGAGCGCGTCGAAGATCGGGTCGAGCAGGTTGACCGTCTCGGTATCGCCGCCGATCATCATGCAATAGCCGCGCTCCAGCCCCCAGACGCCGCCCGAGGTGCCGACGTCGACATAATGGACGCCCTTTTCGGCCAGCGCCTTGGCGCGGCGGATATCGTCCTTGTAGAAGGTGTTGCCGCCGTCGATGACGATGTCGCCGTCATGCGCGCCTTCGCCGATCGCGCCGATCGTGTCCTCGGTCGGGCCGCCGGCGGGGAGCATCACCCACCAGATCGCCGGGCTGTCGAGCTTCGCCCGCACGTCGTCGAGCGAATTGGCCGCCTCGGCGCCGTCCTTGGCGAGCGCCTGTACGGCGTCCGCGTTGCGGTCGTAGGCGACGATCTCATGGCCCGCCTGCATCAGCCGGCGCGCGATATTGCCACCCATGCGGCCGAGGCCGATCAGTCCGATCTTCATGCTTGCTGTCCTGCCGATTGTTATGATGCGTGATAAACGGGGCGGCGGCGTCGGAGTTGCGACGGGTCGCGAGACGCTGCGTTTCGCCGAAGGTCGCCGAGCTTGCGCGGTCGGGCTCGGAGCATCTCAGCTTCCCACCCGTCACCCCGGACTTGTTCCGGGGTCCACCGGGCCGCGGAGGTTTCGCCCGTACCTCCAGCCGTTCTCCTCGCTGCGGAGTAGACCCCGGAACAAGTCCGGGGTGACGGTGGGATGGGGACGGCCGCCCCGCGCGATTGCGAGCGGAGTAACCGGGAGGATGAGCGGGTCGCCCCGCCCTGGATCAGGACGGGGCGGCGGGTCATGCCGTTGCCGGCTGCTTGGCCGCGATCGAGCCCAGCAGGTCGTCGAACGCCTTGGCGAAGGAGGCGACGCCCTGCTCGACCAGCGTGTCGGTCACGCCATTGAGGTTGAGCCCGAGCCGCTCCGCCTCGGCGAGCACGCGGCGTGCGTCCTCGACGTCGGCGGTCAGCGTCTCGGCGACGGTGCCGCGCTCGCGGAACGCGTCCATCGTCGCGGGCGGCATCGTGTTGACCGTGTCGCGGCCGATCAGCGTGTCGACGTAGAGCGTGTCGGGATACGCCTTGTCCTTGACGCCGGTCGATGCCCACAGCAGCCGCTGCGGCTGCGCACCCTTGGCGGCGAGCGCCTGCCAGCGATCCGACTTCTCGAAGTCGAGGAACCACTGATAGGCCATCTTGGCATTGGCGATCGCGACCTTGCCGCGCAGACCCTTCAGCGTCTCCGCCTCGGGGTCGTTCTCGGCAACGCGGCGGTCGATCTCCTTGTCGATCACCGCATCGATGCGGCTGACGAAGAAGCTGGCGACGCTGGCGATCTTGTCGATCGGCTGCCCCTGCCGCACCCGCTCCTCGAGACCGGCGGCATAGGCCTCGGCGACGCGGACATAAGCGTCGAGCGCGAACAGCAGCGTCACGTTGACGTTGATGCCCTTGGCGATCGTCGCGCTGATCGCGGGTCCGCCGGCGAGCGTGCCAGGGATCTTGATCATCAGATTCTCGCGATCGACCGCATGCCACAGCTTGTCGGCCTCGGCGATCGTCGCATCGGTGTCGTCGGCGATATACGGCGACACTTCAAGGCTGACGTAACCGTCCTTGCCGGCGAGCCGGTCGTAGACGGGCTTGAGCGTTTCCGCCGCCGCCTTGATGTCCTGGATCGCGAGATGCTCGTAGCGGTCGATCGTCGCCGCGCCGGAATTCTCCTTGTCGAAGGCGGCAAGCGTCGCGTCATAGGCGTCGCCATGCCCCATCGCCTTTTCGAAGATCGACGGGTTGGAGGTGACGCCGGTCAGGCTGTCCTCCTTCACCAGCGTCTCGAGGCCACCGGCCTCGAGGAACTTGCGATCGACGAAATCGAGCCAGACCGCGGTGCCCGCGGCGCTCAGGTCGTTGAGCTTACCCATTGTTGGTCTCCAGCATCTCACGCGCCACCTTGACGACATTGTCGAGGGTGAAGCCGTATTTGTCCTGCAGCTTCGATATGGGGGCGGAGGCACCGAACGTCGACATGGTGATCGTGCGGCCCTTCAATCCGACATAGCGATGCCAGCCCATCTCGCCCGCCTGCTCGACCGCGAGCCGCGACGGCACCGACGACGGCAGCACGCTCTCCTTATACTCTTCCGATTGCAGCTCGTAGCGATACCAGCTCGGCATCGACACGACGCGGCTCTTCACGCCATCGGCGAGCAACTGCTCGTGTGCCTTGACGACCAAGGCCAGCTCGCTGCCGGTGGCGATCAGGATCACCTCGGGCGTGCCGTCGCAATCGGCGAGGACATAGCCGCCCTTCAGCGTCCCCTCGGCCGCCGCATATTTGCTGCGGTCGAGCGTCGGCAGCGCCTGACGCGAGAAGATCAGCGCGGTCGGACGGCTCGCATCCTCCAGCGCCGCACGCCACGCATAGGCGACCTCGTTGGCGTCGCCCGGACGGATCGTGTCGAGCCCCGGGATCGCGCGCAGCGTCGCGAGATGCTCGATCGGCTGGTGGGTCGGGCCATCCTCGCCGACGCCGATCGAATCGTGGGTGAACACCCAGATGCTGGCGAGCTCCATGATCGCCGACAGGCGGATCGGTGCGCGCATGTAATCGGCGAACACCAGGAAGGTCGAACCATAGCTGCGCAGGTGCGACAGCGTCATGCCGTTGACCACGCCGCCCATGCCATGTTCGCGGACGCCGAAGTGGAAGTTCTGGCCGCCGTAATTGCCGGGCTCGAACGACGCCGCGCCCTTGATGTCGGTCTTGGTCGACGGCGACAGATCGGCGGAGCCGCCGATCAGCCACGGCACCCGCTTGGCAAGCGCGTTGAGCACCTTGCCGCCCGAGTCACGGCTGGCGAGACCCTTTTCGTCGGCGGGGAATTCAGGAATGTCGGCGTCCCAGCCCTCGGGCAGCTCGTCCCTGAGCATCAGCTTCAGCTCGCCGGCAAGGTCAGGATAGGCTTCGCCATATTTGGCGAAATTGGCTTCCCATTCCTCGCGCAGCCCGGTGCTGCGGTCGGCAAGTGCGCCCTTGAAATGCTCGGCGACGCCTTCGGGGACGTAGAAGTCCTTGTCCTCGGGCCAGCCATATGCCTTCTTGGTGGCGCGGACATTGTCCTCGCCGAGCGGTTCGCCGTGCGCCTTCTCGCTGCCCGCCTTGGGGCTGCCCCAGCCGATCACCGAATGGACGACGATGAAGGTCGGCCGGTCGTTCGTCGCCTTGAACGTCTCGATCGCCTTGGCGAAGGCCTTGGTGTCGTTGGCGTCGTCGAGGTGGATGACGTTCCAGCCATAGGCCTGGAAGCGCAGGCCGACGTCCTCGTCGAACGCCAGCTCGGTGCCGCCCTCGATCGAGATATGGTTGCTGTCGTAGATCCAGCAGAGGTTCGACAGCTTGAGGTGACCGGCGAGGCTGGCGGCCTCGGCGGCGACGCCCTCCATCATGTCGCCGTCGCCGCACAGCGAATAGACGTCATGGTCGAACAGGGTGAACTCGGGGCGGTTGTAGCGCGCGGCGAGCCAGCGCTCGGCGATCGCCATGCCGACCGAATTCGAGCAACCCGCGCCGAGCGGCCCGGTCGTCGTCTCGACACCGGTGGTGTGACGATATTCGGGATGGCCTGGGGTGCGCGAGGCGAGCTGGCGGAAGCCCTTGAGATCGTCGAGCGTCAGCGCCTGGCGCCCGGTCTTGTTGCCCTCGGCGTCGATCTCCTCGATGCCGGCGAGGTGGATCAGCGAATAGAGCAGCATCGACGCATGGCCGACCGACAGCACGAAGCGGTCGCGGTTCGGCCAGTCGGGCTTGGCGGGATCGTAGCGCAGGAATTGCGACCACAAGGTATAGCCGACCGGCGCGAGCGCCATCGGCGTGCCGGGGTGGCCGGAATTGGCCTTTTGTACCGCGTCCATCGACAGGGTGCGGATGGTATCGATCGTGAGGCGTTCCAGCGAACCGTCTTCGTGGATCGCGGTGTTGGTATCGGTCATGGGATTAAAGGCCCTCGCTCTTACCCTGCGTCGAACGCCTGCACGCCCGATCTGTTGCGGTTGGATCGGCCTTAGCGAGACTAATCGAGCCGTTCCAGCCGCGAAACGGTCCCATCCTGGGCAAAATAGGCGGCATCGACCTCGTCCAGAAACAGTCCGTGGCCCAGGACACCGGCAATTCCGTCAAGCCAAGCCGCTGATTCGCGGGGGTTTTGCAGGTCGATCCGGCAATCGGCAATGTTGTTGCCATTGTCCGTCACATACGGCCCGTCGGGACCGGGACGCAGCACCGCCCCCTCCCCCAGCCGCGCCAGCAGCGAGGCGCGGGCGAACGGCAGGATCTCGACCGGCACGGGTGCGCCGGCGCCGATCGCGGCGACGCGCTTGCCGCCGTCGGCGATGACGACCATCCGGTCGGAGGCGGCGGCGACCACCTTCTCTCGCAGCATCGCGCCGCCGCCGCCCTTGATCGCGAAGAAGCGCGGATCGATCTCGTCGGCGCCGTCGATCGTCAGGTCGAGCCGCGGCACGTCGGCGAAGTCGAGCATGGCGATGCCGGCGCGGCGCGCGAGCGCCTCGCTGGCGCGCGAGGTGGCGACCGCGCGGATGCGCAGCCCCGCCGCGACGCGCGCGCCGATCGCCGCGATCGCATGCGCGGCGGTCGATCCGGTGCCCAGCCCGACCAGCATGCCGTCCTGCACCTCCTGTGCGGCGGCCGCACCGGCGCGCGCCTTTTCCGTGTCCGCGTCCATGCCGGCTCCTTTCCACACTGCGACAAATTGCGACATTAATAACATGGGTGTCGGGTTGCTTTTACGCCACGATCCCCGCCAATGGGCCAGCAAGAGCAACCAATCGCCATGGCCACGCATTGTCGCGCCGGTCACGGCTGCGCGAGTCGAGACACGAGCCGGGTGACATACTTGACCACATTATCCTTTCGGGGCCGCCGGCTAGGTGCCGGCGCCGCTACTGCCGTGGTCCTGCTGACCCTCGCCGCCTGCGGTGGAGGCGGCGAGTCGCAATCGAAGGGCAAGGGCGGTGCGGGTGGTCCGAACAAGGGGCCGACCACGGTCGGCTATGTCGTCGTCCAGCCGACCGACGCGGCGATGGTCACCGAACTCGCCGCGCGTACCAACGCCTATGAAAGCTCGGACGTACGGCCGCAGGTCAACGGCATCATCCGGCGCCGCTTCTTCACCGAAGGCTCGCTGGTGAAGCGCGGCCAGCCGCTCTACGAGATCGACCCGCGCCTCTATCGCGCTGCGGTCAACGAGGCGCAGGCCAATCTGCAGAGTGCGCGCGCCAATCAGGAAGCGCAGCGCGTGCAGGCCGAACGCTACAAGCCGCTCGCCGCGATCCAGGCGGTCTCGCAACAGGAATATACCAACGCCGTCGCCACCGCGCGGCAGGCGACCGCCTCGGTCGCGCAGACCGGCGCGGCGCTCGAGACGGCGCGGATCAATCTCAAATTCACCACCGTGCCCGCGCCGATCACCGGACGGATCGGCCGCTCGCTGTTCACCGTCGGCGCGCTGGTGTCGGCGAGCCAGACCGATCCGCTCGCGCAAATCCAGCGGCTCGACCCCATGTTCGTCGACATCCAGCAGTCCGCCGCCGACATGCTCGCGCTGCGCCGCAGCCTCGCCCAGAACGGCGTGGTGCCGACCCGCGCGGTGGTGCGGCTCAAGCTGGAGGACGGCAGCGATTACGGCCAGACCGGCAGCGTCGAATTCTCCGAAGCCTTGGTCAACACCGAGACCGGCACGGTGACGCTGCGCGCCAGCATCCCCAATCCGCAGGGGCTGCTGCTGCCCGGCATGTTCGTGCGTGCCCGCTTCGCCCAGTCGATCAACCAGCGCGCCTTCCTGGTGCCGCAGGAGGCGCTGACCCGCGACGCCAAGGGCGCCGCGACGGTGATGCTGGTCGGACCGAACGGCAAGACGGTGCAGAAGCCCGTCACCGCCTCGCGGACGCAGGGCCGCTTTTGGGTGGTCACGTCCGGCCTGAATGCCGGCGACAAGGTCATCACGCAGGGGCTCAACAACCTGAAGCCGAATGCGCAGATCAAGGCGGTGCCGGCGAACAGCCCGCAGGTGGTCAAACCGCCGCAGGGCAAGGACGGCCAACAGGGTAACGCCCAAAGCAAGGCGGGCTGAGCCTGATGCCATATCCTTCCCCCGTTCGTGCTGAGCCTGTCGAAGCACGGGTTGCCATCAACGCGCGTTCCGTTCGCGGCGCTGCCCTTCGACTGGCTCAGGGCGAACGGTCTCTCATCACCGCGTCAGGCTGTGTCGTCCTATGATCAGCCGCATCTTCATCGATCGCCCGATCTTCGCCTGGGTGCTGGCGATCATCGTCATGCTCGCCGGCGTCGGCTCGATCCTCAGCCTGCCGATCGCGCAATATCCCGACGTCGCGCCGCCGCAGGTGTCGATCCGCGCCACCTTCCCCGGCGCCAACGCGCAGACGCTGCAGAATTCGGTGACGCAGATCATCGAGCAGCAGCTCACCGGCATCGACGGCCTGCTCTATTTCGCCTCGTCCTCGTCGAGCCGCGGCCAGGTGACGATCACCGCCACGTTCGAGAAGGGCACCGATCCCGACATCGCGCAGGTGCAGGTGCAGAACCAGGTGCAGCAGGGCGTCGCGCGCCTGCCGCAACAGGTGCAGCAGCAGGGCCTCGTCGTCCGCAAGTCCAACCCCGACAATCTGCTGATCGTCGGCGTCTATGACGAGACCGACCAGCGGACCAACATGGACGTGTCGGACTATCTCGTCTCCAACCTCCAGGACCCGCTCGGCCGCGTCCACGGCGTCGGCGACGTCAACGTCTTCGGCTCGCAATATGCGATGCGCATCTGGCTCGATCCGTCGCGGCTCGCCAGCTATTCGCTGATCCCCGCCGATATCAGCACCGCGATCCAGAACCAGAATACCGAGGTCGCGGCGGGCGAGGTCGGCGGCCTGCCCTCCGCGCCCGAGCAGATGCTCAACGCGACCGTCACCGCCCAGTCGCGTCTGCAGACCCCCGAACAATTCCGCCAGATCATCGTCAAGACGCTGCCCTCGGGCGCCACCGTCCGCCTGTCGGACGTCGCGCGGATCGAACTCGGCGCGGAAAGCTACGCCTCGGTCAGCCGCATCAACCGCCATCCCGGCGCGGGCATCGCCGTGCTGCTCGCCCCCGGCGCCGACGCGCTCGAGACCGCCGAGCTGGTCAAGGCCGAGGTGGCGCGCGTCGCCAAGACCTTCCCGCCCGGCCTCAAGGTGGCCTATGCCAACGACACCACCGCCTTCATCGAATTGTCGATCGAAGAGGTGGTCAAGACGCTCATCGAGGCGGTGATCCTCGTCGTCATCGTCATGTTCGTCTTCCTGCAGAGCTGGCGCGCAACGCTGATCCCGACGATCGCGGTGCCGGTGGTGTTGCTGGGGACGTTCGCCGTCTTCCATCTCGCCGGCTTCTCGATCAACACGCTGACGCTGTTCGGCCTCGTCCTCGCCATCGGCCTGCTCGTCGACGACGCCATCGTCGTCGTCGAGAACGTCGAGCGGCTCATGGAGGAGAATCCCGACATGAGCCCGCGCGAGGCGACGATCGAGTCGATGAACGAGATCACCGTCGCGCTGATCGCGATCGCGCTCGTCCTGTCGGCGGTGTTCCTGCCGATGGCGTTCTTCGGCGGCTCGACCGGCGTGATCTATCGCCAATTCTCGCTGACCATCGTCGCGGCGATGGTGCTGTCGGTGCTCGTCGCGCTGATCCTGTCGCCGGCGCTGACCGCCTCGCTGCTCAAGCAGAAGTCGCAGGAGGCCGAGGAGGCGCAGGGCTTCAAGCGCCGCTTCCCGCGCGTCGCCGGCTGGGGGACCAAGGCGTCGACCTGGTTCAACACCAATTTCGAACGCGGCGTCGAGCGCTACACCAATGCGGTGCGCGCGGTCGTCGATCGCAAATGGCTGTTCCTGCTGATCTATCTCGGCGTGGTCGCGTTGCTGGCGATCCTGTTCCTGCGCCTGCCCACCGGCTTCCTGCCAACCGAGGATCAGGGCTCGGCAATCGTCCAGTTCCGCCTGCCCGCCGGCGCCACCCAGGCGCGGACGATCGAGGTGCAGAAGCAGGTCGAGAATTACTTCATCCAGAACGAAGGCAAGAACGCCTCGGTGCTGTTCACCGTCGCCGGCGGCGGCGGTGGCGGCGCGAGCGGCCAGAATACCGGCCAGGGCTTCCTCAACTTCGTCGACTGGTCGGAGCGCAAGGGCAAGGAGAATACCGCCGACGCCATCACCGGTCGCGCTTCCGCCGCCTTCCGTGGACTGCGCGACGCGCAGGTGTTCGCGCTGGTGCCGCCGGCGGTCCGTGGTCTCGGCCAGTCCGACGGCTTCACGATGGAGCTGCAGAACACCGGCGGCCTCTCGCAGGACCAGTTCAACGCCGCGCGCGACAAGTTGCTGGCGATGGCCAATGCCGATTCGATGCTCGCCTCCGTGCGCCTCACCGAATTGCCCGACATCGCGACGCTGCGCGTCGACATGGACCAGCAGAAGCTGTCGGCACTCGGCCTGACGCAGAGCAACGCCAACAGCACGCTGACCACCGCCTGGGGCGGCCAGTACGTCAACGACTTCATCGACCGGGGCCGCGTCAAGCGCGTCTACGTCCAGGGCGATGCGCAATATCGCGCCTCGCCCGAGGACCTGAAGCAATGGTTCGTACGCGGCTCGAACGGGCAGATGGTGCCCTTCTCGTCCTTCGCCAGCACCGGCTGGGCGACCGCGCCGACGACGCTGTCGCGGTTCAACGGCATCTCCTCCTATGAATTCCAGGGCTCGGCCGCATCCGGCAAGAGTTCGGGCGACGCGATGACGCGGATGGCCGAGCTGGCGTCGCAGATCCCCGGCACCTCGGTGAGCTGGGCGGGCCTGTCGTATCAGGAGCGGCTGTCCTCCGGCCAGGCACCGCTGCTCTACGGCCTGTCGATCCTGGTCGTCTTCCTATGCCTCGCGGCGCTGTACGAGAGCTGGTCGATCCCCTTCGCGGTGCTGCTCATCATCCCGCTCGGGCTGATCGGCGCGATCGCCTTCGTCACGCTGCGCGGGCTGACCAACGACGTCTATCTCCAGATCGGCCTGCTGACGACGATGGGCCTCGCCGCCAAGAATGCGATCCTGATGATCGAATTCGCCGAACAGGCGGAGCGCAAGGGTGCGCGCGTCTTCGACGCCGCGCTGGAAGCCGCCAAGATCCGTCTGCGGCCGATCCTGATGACCAGCTTCGCCTTCATCTTCGGCGTGCTGCCGCTGGCGATCTCGACCGGTGCCGGTGCCAACAGCCGCATCGCGATCGGTACGGCGGTGATCGGCGGCATGCTGTCGGCGACCTTCCTCGCGATCTTCTACATCCCGTTGTTCTTCGTGCTCGTCCGCCGCGGCGTCCGCGATGGCATCGCCAAGCTGCGCGGCCGCCCGACCGGCCATCAGGGCGGCAAGGAGGACAAGGAGCCCCCCGCCCCGCCGATGCCGCCCGCCGCCGAGCCGGAGCCCGCCCGATGACCCGCCCGATCCTCGCTTTGGCGCTTGCCGCGACCGCGCTGTCGGCCTGTTCGATGGAGCCCAAATACGTCCGCTCAGAAACGCCGGTGCCGACGTCGTGGCCGGTCGGCGACGCCTATCTGCGCCAAAGCGAGGCGACCCTGCCCGCCTTCACCTATCGCGACATCTTCAAGGACCGCCGGCTCCAGACGCTGATCGACCAGGCGCTGGTCAACAACCGCGACTTGCGCGTCGCCGCCGCCAACATCACCGCGGCGCGTGCGCAATATCGCATCCAGCGCGCCGATCTGTTCCCCGCGGTCGACGCCTCGGGCCGCTACACCTATTCGGGCGGCGGCAACGGCGCGCGCAGCACCGCGAGCAGCGGCAGCACCGGCAATACGGGCACCGGCAATACCGGGACGGGCAACACCGGCACGGGCAATACGGGGACCGGCACGGGCGTCGGCACCGGCAACGGCTCGACCGGCACGATCACCACCACCGGCAACGGCAACAGCGCCTTTTCCGCGCAACTCGGCGTGACCGCCTTCGAACTCGACCTGTTCGGCCGCATCCGGTCGCTGTCGCGTGCCGCGCTCGACCGCTATTTCGCCACCGAGGCGGCGGCACGCGCCACCCGGCTGACGCTGGTCGGCGACATCGCCGACGCGTGGCTGACCTATGCCGCCGACCGCAGCCTGCTCAAGGTCGCGCAGGACACCGCGACCAGCGCACAAGTCAGTGTCCGCCTCACCCGCGCCCGGCTCGAGGGCGGGGTCAGCGCGCGCACGGACCTGCGTCAGGCCGAACAGATCCTCGAAACCGCCAACGCCGATCTCGCCGAACAGAAGACGCTGGTCGCGCAAGACGTCAACGCGCTGCAATTGCTGGTCGGCGCACCGGTCGACCCGACGTTGCTCCCCGTCTCGATCGACGAGGCGCAGGCAACGATCGCGACGCTGCCCGCAGGGATCGACAGCGGCGTGCTGCTGCGCCGCCCCGACGTCGTCCAGTCCGAATATCAGCTGCGTGCCTATAACGCCGAGATCGGCGCGGCGCGCGCCGCGCTGTTCCCGCGCATCTCGCTGACCGGGCTCGTCGGCTTCGCCAGCACCGCGCTGTCGTCGCTGTTCGCCGGCGGCGCGTTCAACTATTCGGTCGCGCCCTCGGTCAGCTATCCGATCTTCCAGGCGGGCGCCGGCCGCGCCAACGTCCGCTATACCGAGGCGCAGCGCGACGCCGCGCTCGCCACCTACGAAAAGACGATCCAGACCGCGTTCCAGGAAACTGCCGACGCGCTCGCCCGGCAGGGCACGATCGCCGACCAGCTGCGTGCCCAGACCAATTTCCAGGCGGCGGCGGCGGATACGCTGCAACTCGTCAACGCGCGCTATCAGGGCGGTATCGACACCTTCCTGTCGAGCCTCGATGCGCAGCGCTCGTTCTACACCGCGCAGCGCACGCTGATCACCACGACGCTGACGGGTGCGAGCAATCGCGTCACGCTATATCGCGTGCTCGGCGGCGATTCGACGCTGGAGGCGACGCCGCAAGGCCCGCAACCGGTGACGCTCAACGGAACGCCACGCAGCGGTTGACGCTTATGCGTGATATCCCCGATGGTTAGCGTCCATCAGGCAGGAACCGCACGCATGAGCCACACGATCCGCCGCTTCCGCCCGACCGACGACGCGGCGATGCTCGCCTTTGCCGCGAGCCTGCCCGAACATGACCTGCTGTTCCTCGGCCGCGACCTTCGCCACGAGCGCGTCATCGAGGCGTGGCAGCAGGCGATCGGCGAAGGCTGGATCGACAGCCTGATCGCGGAGGATGGCGGTCGCATCGTCGCGACCGGCGCACTGGTCCGCGATCCGCTCGGCTGGAGCGGCCATGTCGGCGAGATCCGGCTGCTCGTCGCCACCGACCGCCGCGGTGCGGGGCTCGGCGGCGATCTGCTGGAGGCATTGCTCGCGATCGCCCGCGCACACGGCCTCGCCAAGCTCAGCGCGACGATGACGCCCGATCAGGCTGGCTCGATCGCCTTGTTCGAAGGGCTCGGCTTTCGCCGCGAGGCGCTGCTCGCCGGCCACGTCCGCGCCCGCGACGGCGTCGCGCACGACCTGCTGATCCTCGCCCGCCCGATCCCGACCGGCTGACCGCCGGCCGGGTCGGGATGGCCTTTTCGGCTCAGTCGGCCTTGCCGTCGCCCCCCGACCGCATCGGCGATACCGCGTCGCGGCCGAACTGCATGATGAGCTCGCCCATTTCGCGCGCCTGGTTCATCGCCCGCTGGCCCTGTTCGCGCAGATAATCGCCCTGGATGCGCATCACCTCGCTGAGGTCCTTGGCCTGCGCCGCCTCGCGCATCGCCTCGAACGCCTCGCGCGAATTCTGCTCGGCCTGTTCGATGATCTTCAGGCCGATCGTCGCGCCATTGTCCGCCGCTTTCTGGCCGGAGGCACGCAACGCCTCGCCCGCCCGACGCGCGGGATCGAGCACATGGTCCGAAAAGCCCGCGCGTGCGCGCTCGGCGGCATCGCGCATCGCATCCGCAGCGCCCTGACCCGCACCGGCATCCGTGCCCGCGCCGTTGCCGGCACCACCGAAATCCTCGGCCATCATCGCTCTCCTCTCATCTTGGAACGCCGTTCCGGCCGCCCGCTTGGTTACCCCGACTGCAACGTGTGATAGCGGGCTTGGCTCCGGCACCGCGACGAAGCAGCCGTTGCGTCCCGTTCGCGCGCCGGTAGAAGGCCCGTTCCATGTCGAAGATCGAAAACCCGATGCCGCCCCGAATCCGCGGCGAACTGCTCCACCGCGCGATCGGGCTCGGTGAGGAGCTGATGCGCCTGTCGGACGACCTCGGCCATACCGTCGCAAGCCTGCACATCTGCCAGGGCGTCGAGATGATGCGCGAGGAGGCGGAGCGGCTGCTCGGCCCCGCCTGATCCTGCCTCACGCCGCGGCGATGCAGCGCAGCGCGAAGACGACGCCTTCGTCGGTCAGCGCCACCGCGGCGCTATCCCGCGGTTCCATCGCGTCCCACCGGATCAGGCCGCGCGCCTGCATCACCTGCAGCCAGCGCCGGCCGACCGCGCCGCGCACCCCGATCTCGTCGAGCAGCGGCCCGCTGGTCATCGTCCGCCCGTCTTCATAGGCGACGAACAGGATCAGCAGGATGTCCCAGCCGGGCTCGCCGAACAGCTCGGCAAAGCTGCCCGCCGCCGCGTCGCGGCTCCGTCGCTGCGCCAGCAGCGCGCGGGCGCGGTCGGCGTCGTCCGGCTCCTCCGGACCGACGAAGGTGGAGGCGACGATCTCGCCCCGCCCCTGCGCCGCGGCGAAGCGGACGCGGGCGATCGCGGCGACGAGGCGTTCGTGGTTCTCGCGATCGCGCTCGGGCCAGCGCAGCAACCGGATATCGGCGTTCATGGGTGTTCGTAGTCCGGTCTGCGCAGGGGCGACCAATCGCGGTCGCTCCCGAAACGGGCCAGGCGGTGGCGATGGCGCAACGCACCGATCGCCAGCAGCACCAGCATGGGATAGGCGATCTTGGCGCTCGCCCCGGCGTACATCCACGGCACCAGATGGGGATCGAGCGCCTTCACGCCATGGATCGCGATCGTGATCAGGTGGAGCGCGGCGACGTAGAGCGGCCAGAACCGGTCGGCACGCACCGCGATCCAGACCAGCCCGAGCAGCACCGCGCAATCGACCGCCAGGATCATCAGATGCACCGAATGATAACTGACGCGCGGCTGGAACGGCAGCGCGAAGGTGGTCGCCGCCCCGACGAGGAAGACCGCCGCGGTCCACCGCTCGGGCGCGCCCCCCGCCGCCAGGGCATAAGCGCACGCACCGAGCAGGACGATGTTGAAGAGGATGACGTGTGTCATGACTTGACCGGCCAAAGGAGCAATCTGGTGGTCAAGCCATGACACCTAGGCGGCGACGCGCAGATGACTGGCGCCGACGCCCGTCGGGACGAAATCGGGCTTCGGCTGTTCGTCGCCGAAACTCGTCTCATACCCGATCTGGCGGCCCACTTTCTCGATGACGCGGTGACCGGCGACGGTGTGACCGCGCGCCGTACCGATCGCGAGGATGGCTTGACTGAGTGTTTCGAAGGCCTGCTGCCCGGCGATCGCGGGCAGCTTGGCGGCGGTGCGCGCCCGCGGCAGCGCGGCGAGCAGTTCGCCGCCGGTGGCGAAGGCTTCGTCGAGCTGCGTCTCGAGCCGCCACAGCAATGTGGCGACGGCATCGGCGGCAACCTGGGAATCGGCATAATGAGCGTTCGCGTAAGACATTGGCCACCCCGTTCACCCCCGATGGGGGTGCTTTCGCTGAAGATCAGGAAAGGCGGCGGGCGATCGTCTCGATGATGCCGGTGAGGACCTGGAGGCCGGTCATCAGCATGCCGAACCCGATGGCGAGGCTGATGGCGATGGCCGGTATCCAGATCAACCGGCCTCCGACCGACAAGTCGTTGCCCCGCTGTCCCTTCCGCCGGAAGGGCAGCCGTATTTCCGGGAAGCTGTGCCTCGAAGGCGGCTCCCCGGAAACCCCCGGTGCCCTGACGATCGTGTCGTCCGGCACCACCGGCAATGGCAGGCCGATCGCCGGATCGACTAGCCGTGCAGAATGACCCCCCATTTTATCGGGGTCGGATTGCGCCGCCGAAATGGCGGAAATCTGCGGGTCCTGGGGGTCGGAAGCGCCTTGCCCGGCCGCCTCCTCGTGCGCGGCGAGGCGCAATGCGGCGTCGCGGCGGTTGCGCGCGCCGAGCACTTTCACCGCCTCGGTCAGATATTTGTCGACGGTGCTCTTCTCGATGCCGAGCTCGTCGGCGATCTCCTTCGATCCCTTGAGCTCGCGCACGCCGCGCAGGCACTCGCGGTGGCGTCGCGACAGGCGTTCGAAAGGGGCTGGATCGGTCACTTGCCCTCTGTCCCGCGGGACGGCGGGCATGGCAAGCGCTTCACGGTCGACACCGGTGGTTTCGTCGGCATCGGCAGGCGGTCCATCGTCGCGGTCGATCGGCATGGGGTGCACTGCAGCCAAGATCGTCATTCCACAGATTGCGGGAAAGACGGCGCTTTATCGCCCATCGCGCGCCGCCGCCAGTATCCCGGCGGCGGCGCATGGGTCACGGTCAGCCGTGCGCGGCCTTGGCGGGCTTCTTGTGCGCACCCTTGCCGCTGTTGGCCTTCTTGCCGCGGCGCGTCGCGACCGGCGGCTTGTCGCCGCGCAGCAGCGGCACCGCGATCGCGGCCGCGGCGCCGGCGAGGATCGTCCCGCCGATCGCGAGCCACGCCCCTGTGCCGAGGCCGCCCGGCTGCCGCTTGGGGGATGTCTTCGGCTTCGGCGGCGCCTTGGCCTCGTCGTGATGGACCGGGCCGGCGTGTTTCATGGCGGAACTCGGGATATGGGACATGGAGGATCCTTTCTGGCCGGACCAACCCCATGTACCCGAGCATTGTTCCGCCAGCGCAACGCCTTGGCGGGCGCGCGGCCGGAGTGGGACCGCAGGCAGGGCTATTGCATATGGCCATTTGGAGTGCTGCGACGACATTTCTAGTCCCGTCATGCCGGACTTGATCCGGCATCCCGCTTCTTCGCGCCGTCCGGAGGAGCGGGACCCCGGCTCAAGGCCGGGGTGACGTAGTGGCTTTTGAAAACTCGCCCGAAACACGAAGATGGCCATATGCGATAGCCCTGCCCTGGTGGGGGAGGAGTTTCGCATAATCCGCCGAATGCCGGTCCCGCCTAGCCGTCGCCGCCCTTCCACAGCCGCATCGCGCGTTCGTAGGCGTCCGCCGCCGCCTGCCGCGCCTCGTCCAGCGCTGTGCGTTCGTCCTCCTGCGCGCGTTCCATCGTCCGTCGTCGCTTGGCGAGCGCCACCTCCTCGGCGCGCAACGCGCGCGCCTCGCTGCGATGCCGCGCCTCCGCCTCGGCCATCGCCCGGTCCGCCGCATCGAGCGCGCGACGATCGGGTTTGGGCGCCGGCCTTGGTGCCGGCTTCGGCTCAGGCTCGGACGGCGGGGCGTCCGCCGCATCGTCGGACCGGCGGCGCGGCGCCTTCGCGGGCGTATCGGGCAGCGCCGCGATCTGCTCGGCCGCGGTACCGCGCGACCGTTTGATCACCGTGCCCGGCTGCGCCAGCGGCTCGGCGGTAAGCGCCGGGTCGGTCACCACTTCGGCGATGCCGCGGGCGAACAGGTCGCGCTCGCTCCCCCATGCCTGCAACGCCGCTTTCTGGCTCGCCGCCGCGACATAGGCGTCGTGGAACCCGATCGGCGTACGATAGACCTTCAGCTTCGCCATGCCGCCAGCCTAACCGCCGCGCCCGCCGATGGCTCCCCCTTTCGCACAGGTGCGACTTACGCCCACCAACACGGTTGACGCCGCGCCCCGCCGTCCCGCGCCGGCACAGCCGTGCGACACCCCTAGCCAAGCGCCCGCAACCGGCGCATTCCCGCGTCTCCACCGGGAGCGTCTCATGGCCGCACGTCGGGCCCTCGCGGCCAAGCTCATCCTCGCCGCCGTCGGGATCGGCGTCGCCGCCGCGGCCACCGTGCCGTCCCTCCGCCCGACCCCCGCGCCGTCCGCGCCGACGCCCGCCGCGCCCCCGGTCCGCGCCGCCATCGCCTCGCCCCCACCCACGCCCGAGCCCCGCCCCGTTGCGCGCCCCACGCCCAACCCGCTCATCGTCAAGCGCGTGCTCGACATCGGCCCGATCAAGTTCGGCGATTACACCTGG
Organism: Sphingomonas sp. GW821-FHT04B01; assembly: GCF_059420425.1. Classification (NCBI taxonomy): domain Bacteria; kingdom Pseudomonadati; phylum Pseudomonadota; class Alphaproteobacteria; order Sphingomonadales; family Sphingomonadaceae; genus Sphingomonas; species Sphingomonas sp. GW821-FHT04B01. The sequence continues at coordinate 412,406 of NZ_JBWKTR010000003.1, forward strand.
GACGATGCGGGCGTGCCCGCCGGCCCGCTGATCGTCACCGTCGATCTCGCCGCGCAGACGCTGTCGGTCTTCCGCGACGGCTATGAGATCGGCGCCACCGCAATCCTCTATGGCGCCGACGACAAGCCCACCCCGCTCGGCAGCTTCCCGATCCTGATGAAGGACGCGCACCACGTCTCCAGCCTCTACGGCGCGCCGATGCCCTATACGATGCGGCTGACCAACGACGGCGTCGCGGTCCACGGCACCGAAGTCGCCTGGGGCTATGCCACGCACGGCTGTATCGGCGTGCCGACCGCCTTCGCCAAATTGCTGTTCCGCGAGGCGAAGGTCGGCGACCGCGTCATCATCACCCGCGGCAAGACGCTGGCGACCGGCGAAACGCTCGTGTCTTGAGAGTCATCCGCAGGTGGGCATAGGCGCTTCCCCCGCCGGACAGCCCTTGCTAAGGCCGCCGCGACATACGCTTTCGCTGAAGCGCTCTCGCGCGCCCGCGCGGCCCCATGGCCGCCTCCCCGAGCGCCCTGGGCCAAATTGAAGGGATCATAATGACCGCCATCGGCCAGGACAGCCTGAACACCCGCACGACCCTGACGGTCGGCGACAAGAGCTACGCTTATTACAGCCTCGAAAAGGCCGCCGCCAAGTTCGGCGACATCAGCCGCCTGCCCTTCTCGATGAAGGTGCTGCTCGAGAACATGCTGCGCTTCGAGGACGGCAAGACCGTCACCGAGGCCGACGTGCAGGCGATCGTCGACTGGCAGAAGGAGCGCCGCTCCGACCGCGAGATCCAGTATCGCCCGGCGCGCGTGCTGATGCAGGATTTCACCGGCGTGCCCTGCGTCGTCGATCTCGCCGCGATGCGCGATGCGATCACCAAGCTCGGCGGCGACGCCGCCAAGATCAATCCGCAGGTTCCCGTCCATCTCGTCATCGATCACTCGGTGATGGTCGACGAATTCGGCACGCCGCAGGCGTTCGAGGACAACGTCGATCTCGAATATCAGCGCAACGGCGAGCGCTACGAGTTCCTCAAGTGGGGCTCGGCGGCGCTCGACAATTTCAAGGTCGTGCCGCCGGGCACCGGCATCTGCCATCAGGTGAACCTCGAATATATCGGTCAGGCGGTCTGGTCGTCGGACAGCGTCGGCGACCATGGCGACGGCACTGCGATCGCCTATCCCGACACGCTCGTCGGCACCGACAGCCACACGACGATGATCAACGGCCTCGGCGTGCTCGGCTGGGGCGTCGGCGGCATCGAGGCGGAAGCGGCGATGCTCGGCCAGCCGGTGTCGATGCTGATCCCCGAGGTCGTCGGCTTCAAGCTGACCGGCGCGCTGCGCGAGGGCATCACCGCCACCGATCTGGTGCTCACCGTCACGCAGATGCTGCGCGCCAAGGGCGTGGTCGGCCGCTTCGTCGAATTCTTCGGCCCCGGCCTGTCGTCGATGACGCTCGCCGACCGTGCGACGATCGCCAACATGGCGCCGGAATATGGCGCGACCTGCGGCTTCTTCCCGATCGACGAGAAGACGATGGACTATATGCGCCTCACCGCGCGGTCCGAGGAGAATGTCGCGCTGGTCGAGGCCTATGCCAAGGCGAACGGCTTCTGGCGCTTCGACGACGCGCCCGAGCCTGTGTTCACCGACACGCTCGAACTCGACATGGGCACCGTCACCGCGTCGCTCGCCGGCCCGAAGCGGCCGCAGGACCGCGTCAGCCTCGGCAAGGTCGACGAGGTGTTCAACGGCGATCTGTTCAAGATCTACCACAAGGAGCGCCCCGAGCGCGTCGACGTGCCCGAGCGCAGCCATGACATCGGCGACGGCGACGTGGTGATCGCGGCGATCACCAGCTGCACCAACACCTCGAACCCGTCGGTGCTGGTCGCCGCCGGCCTCGTCGCGCGCAAGGCGAACGCGCTCGGCCTCAAGCCCAAGCCCTGGGTCAAGACGAGCCTCGCCCCCGGTTCGCAGGTCGTCACCGACTATCTCAACAAGGCGGGCCTGACCGCGGATCTCGATGCGATCGGCTTCAACCTCGTCGGTTACGGCTGCACCACCTGCATCGGCAATTCGGGTCCGCTCGCCGAGCCGATCTCGAAGGCGATCAACGGCAACGACATCGTCGCCGCCTCGGTGCTGTCGGGCAACCGCAACTTCGAGGGCCGCGTCTCGCCCGACGTGCGCGCCAACTTCCTCGCCTCGCCGCCGCTCGTCGTCGCTTATGCACTCAAGGGCACGGTGACGCTCGACATGACCGAGACGCCGCTCGGTCAGGGCACCGACGGCCAGGACGTGTTCCTCAAGGACGTGTGGCCGACCAACCAGGAGATCGCCGACGTCATGGCGGCGAACATCGACGACACGATGTTCCGCTCGCGCTACGGCAACGTCTACGCCGGCGATGCCAAGTGGCAGTCGATCCAGATCACCGAATCGGACACCTACGCCTGGCCGTCGGGGTCGACCTATGTCGCCAACCCGCCCTATTTCGACGGTCTCGAAATGACCCCGAAGCCGGTTACCGACATCATCGACGCCAAGCCGCTGGCGATCCTCGGCGATTCGATCACCACCGACCACATCTCGCCGGCCGGCTCGATCAAGGCCGACAGCCCGGCGGGCAAGTGGCTGATGGAGCGGCAGGTCAGCCGCGCCGACTTCAACAGCTATGGCGCGCGTCGCGGCAACGACAACGTCATGGTCCGCGGCACCTTCGCCAACATCCGCATCAAGAACGAGATGGTGCCGGGGATCGAGGGCGGCATGACCAAATTCGAAGGCGAGGTGATGCCGATCTTCGACGCGGCGATGCGCCACAAGGAGAATGGCACGCCGCTCGTCATCGTCGCGGGCAAGGAATATGGCACCGGTTCCAGCCGTGACTGGGCGGCGAAGGGCACCAACCTGCTCGGCGTGCGCGCGGTCATCACCGAGAGCTTCGAGCGCATCCACCGGTCGAACCTCGTCGGCATGGGCGTGCTGCCGCTGCAATTCGCCGAGGGCGTAACGCGCCAGACGCTCGGCCTCGACGGCTCGGAGACGTTCACGATCACCGGCGTCGCCAACCTGCGCCCACGCCAGACCGTCGAGGTCCAGCTCACCCGCGCCGACGGCAGCACCGAGACGTTCGAGACGCGCTGCCGCATCGATACCGTCAACGAACTGGAATATTTCCTCAACGGCGGCATCCTCCAATACGTGCTGCGCAACCTCGCCGCATAAGCCGGCGCGCCAGCCCAGCGCGCAAAAGGGGAGGCACCGAAAGGCGCCTCCCCTTTTTCGTGCGCGAGACCGAGCCAGTGCTCCTGCGAACGCAGGAGCCAAGGGTCCCGAACGCCGCGAGCCGTTGCTCTGCTTGACCCTGGATTCCCGCTTTCGCGGGAACACTGAAGGTCGCGTCACCAGCTTACGCTACGAAGTCGCGCAGCCACCAACCGCCACGATCCGCCAAGCGGCGGCCACACGCTCGCCACATCCAACGGTATAATCACGCTTTTCCGGAGCGTTACCGCCGCATGGCCCGCCTCATCCTGTCACTCGCGCTGCTCGCGCTCGCCACGCCGGCGACCGCGCAGCGCAACACCGCCGGCTGCACCGCCGCGACCACGCACCGGCTGATCGTCACGGTGCGCGGCGTGCGCGCCGGCACCGGCGACGTCCGCGTCCAGCTCTACGACGAACCCGGCTTTCTCGAAAAAGGCCGCTGGCTCGGCCGCGTCGAGGCACCGACCAACGGCCGCCGCACGCTTGAGGTCTGTATCCCCGTCCCCCGCCCCGGCACCTATGGCGTCGCCGTCCGCCACGACGCCAATGCCAACGGCAAGTCCGACAGCGGCGACGGCGGCGCCTTCTCGCGCGATCCCGGCCTCTCGCTGCTCAGGCTCAAGCCCGCCTTCGCGCAGGTGGCGGTGCCGCTCGCCGCCGGGACGAGCCGGATCGCGGTGACGATGAACTACCGCCACGGCTTCTCGGTCGGCCCGGATCGCTGACCGGACCGGCGGCTCAGCGCAGTCCCAACGCCCGCCACGCCACCGCGTCGAGCTTCGCCACCAGCGCCGGATCGCGCCCACCCTTGGCGGTGATGATCGCGCTGTCGAGGCACGTGTCGATCGGCGACGCCGGCCGCTTCTCGGGCAGCGCGCGCAGCAGCCGCACCACCATCGCCCGCGCCTTGGCCGCGTTCGCCGCCAGTTGCGCGACGACCTGTGCGACGTCGACCGCCGCCTCGCCCTCGCGCCAGCAATCGTAATCGGTCACCATCCCGACCAGGGCGTAAGGCAGCTCCGCCTCGCGCGCGAGCTTCGCCTCGGGCAGCGCGGTCATGCCGATCACGTCGCACCCCCATTGCCGGTAGAGGCGGCTCTCCGCGCGCGTCGAGAATTGCGGCCCCTCCATCGCCAGATAGGTGCCGCCGCGATCCACCCCCGCGCCGACCGCATCGGCGGCATAGCCGCTCAGCCGCGGGCAGACCGGATCGGCCATCGAGACATGCGCGACGCAGCCGGTGCCGAAGAAGCTCGATGCCCGCCCCTTGGTCCGGTCGATGAACTGGTCGACGATTGTGAAGCTGCCCGGCGGCCGCGCCTCGACCAGCGAGCCGACCGACGACACCGCCAGCACGTCGGTCACGCCGAGTCGCTTCAACGCGTCGATATTGGCGCGCGCGTTGATCGCCTCCGGGCTGATCCGGTGACCCCGACCGTGCCGCGGCAGGAACGACACCGCGACCGCGCCGATCCGCCCGCTGAAGATCGCATCCGACGGCGCCCCCCACGGCGTCGTCACCTCGACCCAATGGCCGTCCTCGACGCCCTCGACGTCGTAGAGGCCGGAGCCGCCGATGATGCCGATATGCCAGCCGCTCATGCCCGCACGATCTCCGCCCGGCTCCGCGCGTAGAGGAAATAGACCAGCAACCCAAAGGCGTTCCAGCCCAGGAAGGCGACCTGCGTGCGCACCTGCAGGCTGGTGAACAGATACAGGCAGCCGAGGATGGCGAGCGGTGCGACGACGAAGGCCAACGGCGTGCGGAACGGCCGCCGCGCGCCGGGATCGCGCCGCCGCGACACCAGGACGCACGCCGCCACCGCGACGAAGGCGCACAGCGTCCCCGCATTGGCGAGGCTGGCGATCACGTCGAGCGGCGCCAGCCCGGCGATCACCGCGACGAACACCGCGGTCATCGCGGTGATCCGCGCCGGCGTGCCGCGCTTGCTGACCTTGGCGAGCGCCTGCGGCAGGAAGCCGTCGCGCGCCATGACGAGGAAGATGCGGCTCTGCCCGTAGAGGAAGGCGAGCAGCACCGTCGGCAGCGCGACCGCCGCGGCGGCGGCGATCACCGTCGCCACCTTGGGCTGGCCGAGCTCGCGCAGGATCAGCGCCAGCGGCTCGGGGCTGCTGCCGAACCGCGTATAGCTCAGCGCCCCCACCGCCGCGGTCGCGACGATCATATAGATTGCGGTGCAGGCCAGCATCGATCCGACGATCCCGATCGCCAGATCGCGCTCCGGGTTCTTCGCCTCTTCCGCCGCGGTCGAGATGGCGTCGAAGCCGTAGAAGGCGAAGAAGATGATCGCCGCCGCGCCCATCACGCCATATTTGACGCCGCCTGCGCCGGTCGGGCTGCCGAACCCGTAGGGCGTGAACGGATGCAGATTGGCCGCATCGAAATGCGGCAGCGCGACGCCGACGAACAGCGCCAGCGTGACGATCTTGATCAGCACCAGCACGGTATTGACCCGCGCGCTCTCGCGCGTCCCCAGCATCAGCAGCCCGGCGACCAGCGCGATGATCGCCACCGCGGGCAGATTGACGACGCCGCCCAGCCCCGGCCCGTTGGCGAGCGCCGCCGGCACGGTCACGCCCAGCCCCTTGAGGAACCCCACCGCATAGCCCGACCAGCCGACCGCGACGGTCGACACGACCAGCGAATATTCGAGGATCAGGCTCCACCCGACCACCCAGGCGATCACCTCGCCCAGCGTCGCATAGCTATAGGTATAGGCCGATCCCGACGCGGGGATCATCGTCGCCATCTCCGCATAGCAGAGCGCGGCGCAGGCGCAGATCGCGCCGGCGACGACGAAGGCGAGGATCACAGCCGGCCCGGCGCGATCGGCGCCGACGCCGATCAGCGTCAGGATTCCGGTACCGACGATCGCGCCCACCCCCAGCGCGACGAGATGCGGCCAGCTCAGCGTCCGCGCGAGCTGCTGCTCGGGCGGCTGGGCGTGGATCGTCTTGCGACGCAATAAGCTCATGTGGGTCCCTCCCTCGATGGCGGAGGTATAAGCGGTCGCTGCCGTGGTGGGTAGAGCAGCGAAAACGGCGGGGAGCCGTAAGGCTGGCGATACCACCGCCTCATTCTCACCGTCACCCCGGACTGGTTCCGGGGTCCACCGCGCCGCGAGGGAACGGCAAGAGGCTCCAGCCTTTCTCCTCGCCGCGGAGTGGACCCCGGAACGAGTCCGGGGTGACGGTGAGAATGAAAGCGCGGCGACCTACCTCCGCCGCCTCAGAACCGCCGCGAAATGCCCCCGGCCAGTTCCACGTCCGGCGCCGCATGGTTGAGGCTTAGCGTCGTCTGCATGTCGAACTGCCAGTCCTTCTTCGGCTTCCACGTCACCGACGCCGCGCTCAGCCATTGCGTGCTGTGCGCGTCCGGATCGTCGTCGCGAATCACCTGCGCCTCGAGCGCCGCCGACACCGTCTTGCTGAGCTTCACCGTCGCCCCGCCCGCGCTGCTGTAGCGCAGGTGCCGCCCGGCGCGCTCCTCGTCGGGCTGCGCGTCGATCTCGGGCGTCGCATCCAGATGCACCGTGTCGTTCAACCGGAAGGTCACCGGCACCAGCAACCCGCCCCCGGCGACGCGCGACCCGATCGTGCCGCCGCCGACCGGCAGCGTCACATAGGGCAGCAGCGACAGCGACAGGCCGTCGCCGTCGGGATGCAGCAGCCCCGCCTTCATCCCCAGCGACACGTCACCGCTCTGCCCGACGCGATCGATCGCGCCCGTCTGCCGATCGCGCACCCGCTCGTGGCCGTAAGGCGTCCAGCCGATCCGCGCCTCGATCTGGTCGGCGACGCCGACGCGCACCAGCGTGTCCGCGATCAGCACGGTATCGGTGCGGCTGTCCGGCTGGCGGTCGAGCGTCCAGTCGACCACGCCCGTCTCCACCGAGACGCGGCCGGGCGCGGTGATGCACGCCGGCGTGTCGAGCCCCGGCCGTTCGGGGCAATAGCTCTTCTGGGCCAGCGCCGGCGCGGCGGCGAGCGTCATCGCGAGCCCGCCCGCCGCGACGAGGCGCCTCACGTCAACCGCACCCAGGTCGGCGCATGGTCGCTGGCCTTCTCGCGGCCGCGATAGTCCTTGTCGACGCCGGCATCGACCAGGCAGTCGGCGGCCTGCGGGCTGAGCAGCAGATGGTCGATGCGGAAGCCCGCATCGCGCTGCCATGCCCCCGCCTGATAATCCCAGAAGGTCCACACCTTGCCGGTCGGATGGCGCGTGCGCAGCGCATCGGTCCACCCCTGCGCGAGCAACCGGCGATAGGCGGCACGGCTTTCCGGCTGCATCAGCGCATCGGTCGCCATCGCCCGCACCGAAAAGGTATCGTCGTCATTGGGGATCACGTTGTAATCGCCCATCAGGACGGTCGGCACTTCCTCGTCGAGCAGCACCTGCGCACGCGCCGCCAGCCGCTCCATCCAGCGCAATTTATAGTCGAACTTCGGCCCCGGCTGCGGATTGCCGTTGGGCAGATAGATGGATGCGACCACCAGTCCGTCGACCGCGCATTCGAGATAGCGGCTGTGATCGTCCTCGTCCTCGCCGGCGAGACCGCGCTGGCGTTCCACCGGGACCTGCCCGCGCGCGAGCACCGCGACGCCGTTGAAGCCCTTCTGGCCGTGCCACACCGCGCCATAGCCCAACGCCTCGATATCGGCGTGCGGGAAGGTGTCGTCGCTCGACTTGATCTCCTGCAGGCAGACCACGTCGGGCTGCTGCTCGGTGAGATATTCCAGCAACCGGGGCAGGCGCGCCTTGATCCCGTTGACGTTATAGGTGACGAGCTTCAACCGTCAGATCGCGAAGCTGGAGCCGCAGCCGCAACCCGATGCCGCATTGGGGTTTTCGACCCGAAACGCGGCACCGCCGAGCGATTCGACATAATCGACCTGACAGCCGCGGACGAGATCAAGGCTGACGCTGTCGACCACCAGCCGCACGCCGTCGGTCTCGGCGACGGTGTCGTCGCCCTCGGGCGCCTCGGCGAAGCCGAACTTGTACTGGAACCCCGAACAGCCGCCGCCATCCACCGACAGGCGGAGGATCGCGGGCTTGTTCTGCTTGCCGGCGATCGCCGCGACACGCTTCGCCGCGGCAGGGGTGAGCAGGATCTCGGGAGACGTGGCCATGTCTGCGAGATAGGCGCGGCAAGGGCGCGGGGCAACAGGGGATGGCGGTGGTCGGCCGCGGCGTGCGCCTTATCCTCCCTGCGGCTTGCCACTCGCCTGTCGCAGGCAGGGCTATTGCATAAGGCTGTGGTGATGAGGTTCGATCGGCTTCCTCTCGAGATACGTCACCCCGGACTCGTTCCGGGGTCCACCGGGCCGCAAGAGAATGGTGCCATCTCAAGCCGTTCTCCTAGCCGCGGGGTGGACCCCGGAACGAGTCCGGGGTGACGGGGTGGGCTTGGACTACGACGGCTCACACCAATCGTCATAGGCGGAAGCCCTGCCCCAAGCCGGGTGAGATATACCCCCCTACCCCATCAAAATCCGCACCCCGATCGCCAGCACCAGCGCCGGCACCGTCGTCACCACCCCGACGCGCAGGAATTGCCCGAAGGTGACATCCTCGCCCTCACGCCGGATCGCGATCAGCCACAGGATGGTCGCCAGCGATCCGGTGATCGACAGGTTCGGCCCCAGATCCACCCCGATCAGCAACGCATCGACCACCAGCGCCGGCGGATGCGCCGCAGCGATCGTCTGCGCCGCGATCAGCCCGGCGGGCAGATTGTTGACCAGATTGCTGCCGACCGCGAGCAACCCGCCCGCCGCCGCGGCGGCCGCGCGCGGATCGGTCGCCGCCGCCGCGGAGAGCTGCGCCGCCAGCCACCCGATCAGCCCGGTCTCGGCCAGCGCCTGCACCATCACGAACAATCCGGCGACGAGCAGCAGCACCAGCCACGACACGCCCTTGACCAGCGGCACCAGCGACTCGCGCGCCCTCAACTGCACCGCCAGCGCGGTGACGACGCCCGCGCCGAACGTCGGCCAGCCGAGGTCCCAGCCCGATGCCGACGCCACCGTCAGCAGCACCGCGGTCGCGCCGATCCCGGCAAGCGCCATCCGCCCGTTGCCCGACAGCGCGACACTGTTGCCCTGCTCGGCCGCGCCGGAAAGGTCGCTGCGGAACAGCCAGCGCAGCCCCAGATAGGTCGTGGCGATCGCCAGCACCGACGGCAGCGCGAACGCCGCCAGCCATGCGCCGAGCCGCGGCAGGTCGCTGGCATAGAGCACCAGATTGGCGGGATTGGAGATCGGCAGGATGAAGCTCGCCGCATTGGCGACCAGCGCGCAGGCGAACAGCATCGGCAGCGGCTTGACCTTGGCGCGCTGCGCGACCGCATAGACCGCCGGGGTCAGCACCACCGCGGTCGCATCGTTCGACAGGAAGGCGGTCACCACCACGCCGACGAGGAAGACGAGCGTGAACAGCCGCGCCGCCGACCCGTTCGCGCCCGCCGCCGCCAGATGCGCCACCCAGTCGAACACGCCATGCGCCCGCGCCGCCTCCGACAGCAGCATCATGCCGATCAGGAACAGATAGACGTCGGTCCCCTTGAGCACCGCCGCCCACGCGCTCGCCGGCGCGATCAGCCCGAACAGCAGCAGCAGCAGCGCGCCACCGACCGCCCATATCGCCTCGGGCCAGCGGAACGGCCGGATGATCACCCCCGCGGTCGCGGCGGCGCATATCCCAACGGTGGCGATCATCGGCCCCTACCCCTTTGCACACACGCCCCGATCGAAGGCACGATCCCACCCAAGTGACCCATAATATCCTCGCGAAGGCGAGCCATCGGCGATGATCGGTTCGTCACACCCTTATATCGTACCCCGGCGGAGGCCGGGGCCCAGTTGGGTGAAGGTTGGGAATAATCCACAGCGGTCTTCTCAACTGGACCCCGGCCTCCGCCGGGGTACGTCGGGTGTCTTGCAGAGGCTTCGCGTCGGCGATGATCCTTGCCCACGGATTGGTCCGTGACGCCAACCACCCGCACCACCAGTGCTCCCGCGAAAGCGGGAGCCCAGGAGTCCCGAGCACCGACCTGCGTTGCTCCGCCCAAGCTCGTATCCCCGCCCCTGCGGACATACGGCAACGGCATCGTCGCGAGACATACGCACCTCACGCCGGCTTCGTCTCCGGCATCGCCAGCGCGTACAGCGCCAGCCCCGCCGCCGCGATGCCCGCGAGCGTCAGGAAGCTCGCGCCATAGCCGACGCCGACGATGATCGCCCCCGCCAGCGACGCGCTCAGCGCCGCGCCCAGCCCCTGTGCGGTCGCCACCGCGCCCTGCGACACGTTGAACCGCCCGGTGCCCTTGGTCAGGTCGGCGATCACCACCGGGAAGAGCGCCCCGAAGATCCCCGCGCCGACGCCGTCGAGCGCCTGCACGCCGACCAGCCACCACGGATCGTTCGACATCGTGTACAGCGCGCCGCGCGCCGCCAGCACGCCGAACGCGATCAGGAACAGCGGCTTGCGCCCCCAGCGATCGACGTTGCGCCCGACCACGACCGCCACCGGCACCATCACCAATTGCGCCGCGACGATGCACGCCGCGGTCAGCGACGTCGCCGAATCCTTGCCCACCGTCTTGGCGAGCAACTGGCTGACCGAGGTCAGCATCGCCGCATTGGCGAGGTGGAACAGGAAGGCGATCACCGCGAACAGCAGCAGCGGCTTGTTCTCGACCAGCACCTTCCACCCGCCCGGCTCCTCGCACCCCTCGTCGGGCTCGCAATCGAGCCCGCGGGCCACCGCATTGTCGATGTCGCCGTTCCTGATTCGCAGCGCCGCGAAGACGCTGGCGACGGTCAGCCCGCCCATCAGCCAGAAGACGACGACCGGCCCGAATTTCCACGCCAGCGCCCCCGCCAGCGCTGCCGAGACGGCGTTGCCGGCATGGTTGAACGCCTCGTTGCGCCCGACCCGCTTGGAGAACAGCTTCGGCCCGAACAGGCCGAGCGTGATCGCGCTGATCGCCGGCGCGAACACCGCGCCCGCCACCGCCGCGATCGACTGCGTCGCCGCGACCATCGTGAAGCCGGTGACGAACGGCAGCGACACGCTGCTCAGCGTCACCAACAGCGCGGCGATGATGACGATGCGCGGCTTGTTGCGGCTCCGGTCGATCAGCCCGCCCGCCGGCGTCTGCGACACCAGCCCGACGATCCCGGCGATCGTCAGCACCAGCCCCACCGTCGCCTCGTTCCAGCCGTGCGCTGGCCCGCGCACCGCGAGCAGATAGATCGCCAGATACGGCCCCAGCCCGTCGCGCACGTCGGCGAGGAAGAAGTTGAGCGCATCGAGTGTCCGCCCCGCGTCGGGGGCCGGTCCGGCTTCGGGTGCGCGGGGCAAAGCGGAGGGGGCAAGGCTGGCCATGAATGTGCTCCACCGCGTTCGGACCGTTCTGGTCCGTCTCTCCGCGTGGCCGCTTAACGTAGGTAAGTTGCGGATGATCCCGCTTCGGACTGATAAATGTTACGCAATGTTGCCGCACGCGCCTCCCGCCGTGTCAGTTCCAGCGCATAAGCGGCGGCGAGTTGCGCGAAGCAACGTTTCAGCGTAGGGGATGCGGCGCGGCCTCGCTCGGCCTCGGCTTCGCGGATTAGGCGGTGCAGGGTCTCTGGGGTCACGGAAACGGCCATGATGCGCGCGATACAAGCGCCACGTTGCGTCCGTATTGCCGCCCGCGATTGGCCCGCGTTTCCAACGGACTCGCGACTGTACTGTCCTCTGCCGCGCCCCAGTCCTGGCCCCGAGCCATGCTGTCGGGGCGCCGCTTCCATTTAGGTTACCCGATGCCCTTTTCTTCGCTCCCCCCGCTTCTCGCCGAAGCGCTCGTTGCCCGTGGCTATGAGGCTCCCACCGCCGTCCAGGCGCAGGTGATCGAGCCCGAGGCTGCCGGCCGCGACCTCATCGTCTCCGCCCAGACCGGCTCGGGCAAGACCGTCGCCTTCGGCCTCGCCATGGCCGCCGAGCTGATGGCCGACGGCGCGCTGCCGCCGCCGGGCAAGCCGCTCGCACTGATCATCGCGCCGACGCGCGAACTCGCGCTCCAGGTCAGCCGCGAGCTGATGTGGCTGTACAAGGAGGCGCATGCCCGCATCGCCACCTGCGTCGGCGGCATGGACGCCAGCAAGGAGCGCCGTTCGCTCAGCCACGGCGCACATATCGTCGTCGGTACGCCGGGCCGTCTGCGCGACCATCTCGAGCGCGGCGCGCTCGACCTCGCCAGCCTGCGCGTCGCCGTGCTCGACGAGGCCGACGAGATGCTCGACATGGGCTTCCGCGAGGATCTCGAGCAGATCCTCGACGCCTCGCCCACCGAACGCCGCACGCTGATGTTCTCGGCGACGATGCCGCGCCCGATCGTCGCGCTCGCCAAGCGCTACCAGCGCGACGCGCTGCGCATCTCGACCGTCGGTGAGGATCGCGGCCACGGCGACATCGCCTATCAGGCGGTCACCGTCGCGCCCGCCGATATCGAACATGCCGTCATCAACCTGCTCCGCTTCCACGAGGCGGAGACGGCGATGCTGTTCTGCGCCACCCGCGACAACGTCCGCCACCTCCACGCCAGCCTCGTCGAGCGCGGTTTCGCCGCGGTCGCGCTGTCGGGCGAGCACAGCCAGAGCGAGCGCAATTCGGCGCTCCAGGCGCTGCGCGACCGCCGCGCCCGCGTCTGCGTCGCCACCGACGTCGCCGCCCGCGGCATCGATCTGCCCAGCCTCAGCCTCGTCGTCCACGTCGAGATGCCGCGCGACGCCGAGACGCTCCAGCATCGCTCGGGCCGCACCGGCCGCGCCGGCAAGAAGGGCACCGCGGTGCTCATCGTCCCCTATCCGCGCCGCCGCCGCGTCGACATGATGCTCAAGCAGGCCAAGATCGCCTGCGAGTGGATCCCCGCCCCCAGCGCCGACGACATCCGCAAGCAGGATCGCGAGCGGCTGATCGCCACGCTGCTCGCCCCGATCGAGTTCGACGACGAGGATCGCGAGCTGGCGACGCGCCTGATCGCGGAGAAGAGCCCCGAGGATATCGCCGCCGCGCTCGTCCACGCGCACCGCGCCGCGATGCCGCAGGCCGAGGATCTGCTCGATTCCGCCGCTCCGCAGCAGTCGGATCGCACGCAGGGCCACCGCCCCGGCTTCGAGGACACGGTGTGGTTCCGCATGGACATCGGCCGCCGCCAGAACGCCGACCCGCGCTGGCTGCTGCCGCTGATCTGCCGCCGTGGCCATATCACCAAGGCGGAGATCGGCGCGATCCGCATCAACCCGAACGACACGATCTTCGAGGTGCCGCGCACCGTCGCCGATCGCGTCCTCGCCAGCGTGCAGCGCACCGCCAATCCGGAGAGCGACGAGGGCAGCCTGCAGATCGTCCCCTTCACCGGCAACCCGCGCGAGGCGGGCGGCAGCGACCGCTCTGACCGCGCACCGCGGAGCGGCTCGGGCGCCCCGCGCACCCGCAACGCACCCGGCGGCGCCCCCGCGCGTCATCAGGCCAAGCCGTACCGCAAGGGCCCGCGGGGCTAAGGCGCGGCCGATGACGGAGGGCGTCCGCATTCTGGTCGATGCGGACGCCTGTCCGGTCAAGGACGAGATCTACAAGGTCGCCTGGCGCCGCGCGGTGCCGGTGACGATCGTCAGCAACAGCCATTTCCGCATCCCCCAGCATCCGCTGGTCAGCCGCGTCGTGGTCAGCGACGGCTTCGACGCCGCCGACGACTGGATCGCCGCGGCGGCGGACGCGCAGGCGGTGGTGGTCACCGCCGACATCCTGCTCGCCGACCGCTGCCTGAAAGCGGGCGCGAGCGTGCTGAGCCCGACCGGCAAGCCCTTCACCACCGCCTCGATCGGCGGCGCGATCGCAACGCGCGCGATCATGGCCGACCTGCGCGCCGGCGGCGACCAATTGGGCGGCCCCAAACCCTTCGCCGCGCAGGACCGCAGCCGCTTCTTGCAGGCACTCGATACCATATTGGCCAAGCTGCAACGCGGCTGACCCGGCGTCGTCGCGGACCGGGCAAGCCGGGTCCGCTACATCCCGAGACTTACCCCAAGCCGCCCAACAGCTTCCCCGTCCGCTCTGTCCTATTTGGAAGCGATATGGTTCGTCCGCGACTCATGAGCGACCAAGCCCCCCACCCGCCCGAAGCCTGCCCCGCCCCGGCCGGCTTCGCTCCCGTCCCGCGCCTGCGCGACCGCCACGACGGCTGGACGCCCGAGCGCCAGCGCGCCTTCATCGCCGCGCTCGCCGATTGCGGATCGGTGCGCAGCGCCGCCGGCATGGTCAATATGTCGGCGGAAAGCGCCTATGCCCTGCGCCGCCATCCGCAGGCCGCCGGCTTCCGCGCCGCCTGGCACGCCGCGCAGGGCATGGGCGTGCTCCGCCTCAAGGACGAAGCCTTCGATCGCGCGATCCACGGCGAACTCGTGCCGGTGATGTCCGCCGGCAAGCTGATGGGCTTCCGCCGCAAGCTCAACGACCGGCTGCTGATGTTCATCCTGCGCCATTATGGCGCGACGCCGGACGACCACCGCCACACCATCCGCCACATCACCGCGCAGGCCACCGCCGTCGCGATTGCGACAAGCCCCGATGCCACGGCCCCCGACGCCGCCACCACGCAAGCCGCCGCGCAGGCGACCATCACCGCCGGCACCCCGCCCGCAGCCGATGACGTCGCGGCGCACGCCGCGACGCTCGCCGCCTTCGCCGGCGTCCCGCTCGATCCGGCTGCGCAGGCCGACATCCTCGCCGCGCTCGCCGCCAACGCCGCCCGCGCCCACGCGCTGCCGCCGGAGGACGACCCCGACGTCCCCTATCTCCCGCTCGACGCGGACGGCCACCATCACGCCTTGCTCGAAGGGGTCGGCGACGATTTGCCTCCCCCTTATGCCCCCGGCGAGCCCGAATGGCGCCTGCTCGACGATCCCGCCGCGCTCGACGCGATCGAGGCTGCGACCCGACGCGTCGCGGACGCGAGGGTCAGCGGCGACTGGGACCGCGAAGGCGAAAAGCTGTCCGCCGACCGCGCCCGCAAGGCCGACCGCGACGCCCGGCTCGAAGGTGGCTGGGAGGGATATGTGGAGGACTAGGCCGGCTCGACAGTCGATATCCTCGCCGGTCCCGGACGACGATGATCGCCGAAGCCTCCCTCCTCGTCACCCCGGGCTCGACCCGGGGTCCCGCTTCTTCCTGATCGGCAAACGTAAAGGACGTAGCGGGACCCCGGATCAAGTCCGGGGTGACGGATCGCAGGTGTCGAGGTCCCGGCACTAATGAATGTCGATCCGGCCTCGCCATCGCGCGGTGTAAGTGGCGATGCCGGGACTAAAACTGGAGGTCTGGTCTTCGCCGTCGTGACGCGATCACGCGCATCCACTCAACCCGGAACCATCACTCCTCCCGCCCATTGTCGCGAGCGTAACGAGGAGTATGCCATGTTTCGTCCCATCCTGATCGGCGCCGCGCTGATCGCCGCGCCGGTCGTCGCGCAGACCACCCCCACGCCGCCGACTCCGACCGAGCAGCGCGACGATGCCGTCGCGGCCGAAACCGCACCCGAAGTCGCCGCCGCCAACCGTCAGGTCGGCGCCGTGGCAAGCTTCGACAATGGCGCGGTCACCGCGGTCAATGCCGCCAACGAGGCGCGCTATCAGGCGGACGTGCGCCGCTACCGTGCCGCGATGCGCGCGCGCCGCCACACCATCGCCGCCGACGCCGCTTTGCAGTCCGATCGCGAGCGCGCCTATGCGATGGCGATGGCCGACTGGCGCGATCAGGTCGCCGCCTGCAAGCGCGGCCGCACCCGCGCATGCCGCATGCCGAGCCCGAACCCCGCCAATTACATGTGATCCTGTCCGGGCTCGAACCGCGACGCCCGACGATGATCGGGCGTCGCGGCTTCGGGCCTAGCTCTCGTCGCCCATGCGCAGCGCGGCGATGAACGCCTCCTGCGGGATGCTGACCGAGCCGTATTCGCGCATCTTCGCCTTGCCCTTTTTCTGCTTGTCGAGCAGCTTGCGCTTGCGGGTGGCGTCGCCGCCATAGCATTTCGCGGTGACGTCCTTGCGCATAGCGCTGATCGTCTCGCGCGCGATCACCTTGCCGCCGATCGCCGCCTGGATCGGGATCTTGAACAAATGGCGCGGGATCAGCTCCTTCAGCCGCTCGACCATGCCGCGGCCGCGCACCTCGGCGGTGCCGCGGTGGACGATCATGCTGAGCGCGTCGACCGGCTCCTCGTTGACGAGGATGCTCATCTTGACGAGGTCGCCCTCGCGATAGCCGATCTGTTGATAGTCGAAGCTCGCATAGCCCTTCGACAGCGATTTCAGCCGGTCGTAGAAGTCGAACACCACCTCGTTGAGCGGCAGTTCGTAGGTCGCCTGCGCGCGCCCGCCGACATAGGTCAGATTCTGCTGGATGCCGCGCCGGTCCTGACAGAGTTTGAGTATCGAGCCGAGATATTCGTCGGGGACGTAGATCGTCGCGTTGATCCACGGCTCGCTGATCGTCTTGATCTTGTTGACGTCGGGCATGTCGGCGGGATTGTGCAGGTCGATCTGCGTGATCCCCGCCGGATCGGGATGCGTCAGCTCGATCTGATAGACCACCGACGGCGCGGTGGTGATGAGGTCGAGGTCATATTCGCGGGTCAGCCGCTCCTGGATGATCTCGAGGTGGAGCAGGCCGAGGAAGCCGCAGCGGAAGCCGAAGCCGAGCGCCGCCGACGTCTCCATCTCGAAGCTGAAGCTGGCATCGTTGAGGCGCAGCTTGCTGATCGATTCGCGCAGCTTCTCGAAGTCGTTGGCATCGACCGGGAACAGCCCGCAGAACACCACCGGCTGGACTTCCTTGAACCCCGGCAGCGCCTCGGCGGCGGGGCGCTTGGTGTCGGTCAGCGTATCGCCGACGCGTGCCTGCGCGACGTCCTTGATCTGCGCGGTGATGAAGCCGATCTCGCCCGGCCCGAGGTCGGTGAGCTGCTCGATCTTCGGCCGGAAACAGCCGACGCGATCGACCAGATGCGTGGTGCCGGCCTGCATGAAGCTGACCTGCTGCCCCTTCTTCAGCACGCCGGCCATGACGCGGACGAGGATGACGACGCCGAGATACGGATCGTACCAGCTGTCGACCAGCATCGCCTTCAGCGGCGCGGTGGGATCGCCCTTGGGCGGCGGGATGCGCGTGACGATCGCCTCGAGGATCTCGTCGATGCCGATCCCCGACTTGGCGCTGGCCAGCACCGCCTGCGACGCGTCGATGCCGATGACGTCCTCGATCTCCTTGCGCACCTGCTCGGGTTCGGCGGCGGGCAGGTCGATCTTGTTGATGACGGGCACGATTTCGTGGTCGTGCTCGATCGACTGATAGACGTTGGCGAGCGTCTGCGCCTCGACGCCCTGCGCCGCGTCGACCACCAGCAGCGCGCCCTCGCAGGCGGCGAGGCTGCGGCTGACCTCATAGGCGAAGTCGACGTGCCCCGGCGTGTCCATCAGGTTGAGCGTATAGGTCACGCCATCCTTCGCGGGATAGGACAGGCGCACCGTCTGCGCCTTGATCGTGATCCCGCGTTCCTTCTCGATATCCATGTTATCAAGCACCTGGCTCGACATCTCACGATCGGTCAGCCCTCCTGTCCTTTGGATCAGACGGTCGGCGAGGGTCGACTTGCCATGGTCGATATGCGCGATGATTGAGAAGTTACGGATCGTGTCGGGAGGAGTAGCCATATCGCCACGCGCCTAGCGCACCAGCGGGCCGGGTGCTAGATGCCGACGGCTCCGGGACGCCGATCAAGGGGGCTCCGCGACGACGTCTCGAGCGAGCTGATCGCTTGGGAGGAACAGTGGAAGTGAGAAAGCAGATACTTATCGCCGCATTGGCCGGCGTGGGACTGGTCGTGTCTGGCGTCGCGGACGCGCAGAAGCTGGCCCGCGAGTCGAGCGGGCAGAAGCTCCAGACCAAATTGTCCGCCGAGGTGCCGCATTGCGTGCGCAAGCTCGGCACCCTCTCGATCGCCGACGGCGACGATCCGCACTGGTGGACGCAATACAGCCTCGCCCCGCCCTCCAAGCTGCTCAAGGTGCTCGTCCAGCGGTCGGGCTGCTTCAACCTCGTCGATCGCGGCACCGGCCTCAACGCCGCGCAGATCGAGCGCAACATCGGCGGCAATCTGGGGCTGCAGCGCGGCGCCAACGTCGGCCAGGGCCAGATCAAGGCGACCGATTACGTGATGGTCGCCGAGATCCAGGGCGCCAACAGCAACGTCAGCGGCAATGCCGTCGCGGGCGTCGCCGGCGGGCTGCTCGGCGGCGCGGTGGGCGGCCTGCTCGGCGGCCTCAAGAGCAAGAAGATGGAGGCGAACACCGTCCTGTCGCTGACCAACGTCCGCACTACCGAGACGCTCGCGACCGAGGAAGGCTATGCCGCCAAGAACAACCTCGCCTTCGGCGGTGGCGGCTTCCTGTCGGTCGCCGGCGCGGCGGGCGGCGGCTATGACAATACCGAGATCGGCCGGATCGTGACCCTGTCGTTCATCCAGGCCTATTCGAAGCTGGTGACCGGGCTCGGCCTCGTCACCCCGGGCGACGCCGGCACCGCGCAGGCCGCTCCCGCCAAGACCTTCACCGCGCAGGCGCCGGTCGCGCTGCGCGAGAGCGGGCTCGCGTCGAGCAAGGTGGTGCGGACGCTGCCGACCGGCGCGATCGTCTACCCGACCGGCAAGAAGGACGGCCTGTGGTGGGAGGTCGCCGACGAGAACGACATTGTCGGCTGGGTGCTCAACACCAAGCTCGCCCCGTCGAGCTGATGCGCAGGGGGACGGCCCGCCACGTGGCAGGCCGTCCCCTCAATCGCGGCTCAGCGCCTCGATCGCGCGCAACGCGTTAAGGTAGCGCGTCGAGCCCTGCCCCGACACCAGCGCCCAGCGCACGCCACGCTCCTCCAGCACCGCCTTGCTCAGTTCGAAGAAGCGCCGCCGCGCCGCTTCGCCGCCGAACATCCGGGTGCCGTCGTCCTCCCACGGCAGGTCGATGTCGAACAGCAGATAGATATCGGCGGTGTTGCTCCACGTCGCGAACCATGCGTCGCGCCGCCGGAACATCATGTCCGCCCACACCGCGGTCATCAGCGGATCGGTGTCCATGATCACCGGATAGCTGCGCTCGGCGAGTGCATGGCGGACCTTGGCATCGTGGCCCTTCCCGATCTCGACGAGGTCGGCCATCGTCAGATCGGTGCCGAACGCCTCGCAATAGGCGCGGCCGAACTCGGCGACGCAGGGCACGCCGCCGAAATGCTGCGCCAGCCGCGGCATCATCGTCGACTTGCCGGTGCTCTCCGGCCCGTGCAGACAGATCGAACGCAACGTCATGCCAATGCCATCCTGCCCTGCCGCCCGCGTGCGCGCCGCCAATCGTTCAGCCCCCATATCGAAAGGCCGAGCAGCACCAGATACAGGCCGGTGGTGAACATCAATCCCTTGGCGGCATAGAGCGGCACGCTGGCGACATCGACCGCGATCCACACCCACCAGCTCTCGATCGCGCGCCGCGCCTGCAGTACCTGCGCCGCGACCGAGGCGATCGCGATGCCGCCGTCCCACCACGGATAGGAGGCATCGGTATAACGGTGCATCAGGGTGCCCCAGACCAGGCAGGCGACGATGCCGCCACCCAGCCACGTCAGGCGCGTCACCGGATCGAGCCGCTCGACCACCACTTCGCCCGCATCTGCCCGGCTGCGCGCCCAATTGGCCCAGCCATAGAGATTGGCGGCGAAGAAGAAGCTTTGCAGCAGCGCGTCGCTGTAGAGATGCGCTCCGACGAACACCCAGCCGTAGATCGCCACCGCCGCGAGCGCGACCGGATAGTTCCACACGTTGCGCGCCGCGACCAGCGCGACGTTGACGATGACGAGTGCGGCGGCAAGCGCTTCGACCATATTCACCGGCTCTGCCTAGGACGTTGCACGCGGATTTCGCAAGGGTGCGATTCCGGCGCTTGCATCCGCTATCCGGCGTGGGTATAGGCGCGCCTCCAAGCACGGACGGACCCTTTCCAAGGGCCCCGGACGTACTCCGTCGGGGAGTAGCTCAGCCTGGTAGAGCACTGTCTTCGGGAGGCAGGGGCCGGAGGTTCGAATCCTCTCTTCCCGACCATTATATCCGCCGCGGCTCCCGCCGTGGCACATGCACCCATAGCTCAGCTGGATAGAGCATCAGACTACGAATCTGAGGGTCGGGCGTTCGAATCGCTCTGGGTGCACCATTTTTCAAATCATGCCGGAGCCACGATCGTGGTGGACAAGAGCTGGGGCACGCCCTCGCCATCGGCGGACTTCCGCGTCCGCAGCAATCTCACCCTCGAACAACGCGCGGCCGAACGCGCCGCCGCCCGAGAGGCGCGGACACGCGAGCGTGCCGGCGACACCGAACAGCGCTTGAAGGAACGGCTCGCCAGCCGCGAGGCCGAGATGCGCGAGCGCGAACAGGCCCGCGAAGCCCGCCGCGAGGAGGAACAGCGACTGGCGGAAGGCGATCCCCATGCCGCCGCCGCACAGCGCCGCCGCGGCTCGGGCCGCAAGGACGTGGTGCGCGAACAACGCGATACGCGCGGCTATGCCACGGTGGTCGATATCGCCCGGATGCGCGAGCTGGCGAAGCGCGGCGCCTCGCTCACCGGCCTCGCCGGCGCCTTCGGAATTTCGGTGGAAGCGGTCGAGGCGGCGCTCGCAGAAAGCGACTGACGGTCCCGGCCCCGCCGATCAGCCGGCGCGCTGGCGACGGTAAGCGATGATGTGGACGATCAGGCTCAGCACTTAACACCTCGGCAATGCCGCAGGGGTGCGGCTCATGGGGGCGCCTATATGCCGCGCTGCCCGCGTGCACAAATGCAACCTCGGTCGTCCCGGTTGCAGCGCGAACAATCGTCCTAACCGGCGGCGGCGACCCACTCGGCCAGCGACAATTCGCCGGTCGGCCGGATTTCCGCCTGCATACTGTTCGCCATGATCTCCAGCGCCCAGCGCGTCCGCGCATCGTGGTCGCCCGCTACCCCGTCGGACGGCACCCATAGATCATATTGTCGCATATGCGCGTCGGCAGCGGTGAACAGCACGCAAATGTCGGCGGCAACCCCGGTGAGCACCAGCCGGCTCGCGCCCAATTGCGGCAGCAGCACCGGCAGGTTGGTCGCGTAGAAGCCGGAAAACTGCGGCTTGATGATGAAATAGTTGGTGTCGCGCGGCCGCAGCGCCTCGGTCAGCGCCTGCCCCAGCGATGCGCGCGACAGCGTCTCCTCGATCAGCTTGTCGCGATCGGAATGCCATTGCCCGTCGTTGTCGTTGACGTAAATCACCGGCACGCCGGCAGCGTCCGCCGCGTCGCGCAGCGCGAGGATCGGCGCGATCGTCGCCTCCGCCGATTCCTTCAGCCGATCGCCGCCGTCGAAGTCGAGTGCGTTGATCATGTCGATGATGATGAGCGCGGTATGCCCCGCGGCGGGAGGAAGCTGCTGTTGCGCCATGGAACATCCGTAGCGCTTTTACCGCGGCGGCGCCTTGATCTGTAATGCGTTTGGAACGAAACGGGATCATGGCCGATGGCGAAACGCCTCCTCAGCGAAAGGTGATCCATGTCGACATGGACGCCTTCTACGCGTCGGTGGAGCAGCGCGACGATCCGACGTTGCGCGGCAAGCCGGTCGCGGTCGGCGGATCGCGCGCGCGCGGCGTCGTCGCCGCGGCGAGCTACGAGGCGCGGGCGTTCGGCGTGCGATCCGCGATGCCGTCGGTCACCGCGTTGCGCCGCTGCCCCGACCTCGTCTTCGTCCGGCCGCGCTTCGACGTCTATCACGCCGTCTCGCAGCAGATCCGCGCGATCTTCGCCGATTATAGCGACGCGATCGAGCCTTTGTCGCTCGACGAGGCCTATCTCGACGTCACCACCGACGTGCGCGGGCTTGGTTCGGCGAGTGCCATCGCCGAGGAGATCCGCGCACGCATCCGCGCCGATACCGGCCTCACCGCCTCGGCCGGGGTGAGCTACAACAAGTTCATCGCCAAGCTAGCCTCCGACCAGAACAAGCCCGACGGGCTCTGCGTCATCCCGCCGCACAAGGGCGCGGCGTTCGTCGCCTCGCTGCCGGTCAAGCGCTTCCACGGCGTGGGACCGGTCACCGCCAAGCGGATGGAGCAGCTCGGCATCCTCACCGGCGCCGACCTGCGCGACCGCCCCCTGCCCTTCCTCCAGGCGCATTTCGGTTCCTACGCCGACTATCTGTTCGCGGCGGCGCGCGGCGTCGATCATCGCCCGGTACGCGCCCACCGCGAGGCCAAATCGGTCGGTGCCGAGCGGACGTTCGAGACCAATCTGTCCGCGCCCGACGAGCTGCACGCCGCGCTCGCCCGTGTCGCCGAGGCGGCCTGGGTGCGGATCGAACGATCGGGGGTGCGGGGCCGGACGGTGACGCTGAAGCTGCGCCACGCCGACTTCCGCACGATGACGCGGGCCCGCTCGCTCGCGCTGCCGGTGACCAGCGAGGCCGACTTTCTGCGCATCGGCGACGAACTGCTCGACGCGCAGCTGCCGGTGCCCGATGGGGTGCGGCTGCTCGGCCTGACGCTGTCGGGCATCCTGCGCGACGCCGCCGACGCGGAGGAGGTTCAGCCCAGCCTGCCGCTGTGAGCGCCGATCACCGGCCACCCGGCGGCAAATTGGTCTCGAGGTAGCGCGTCATCAGCGAATAGAGATGCAGGCTGGTCCCCGGCTTCTCGTAGATGCCGTGCGTGCGGTCGGGATAGGCCATCATCGTGAAGGGCTTGTTGGCGGCGATCAGCCGATCCTCGAGTTGTTCGAGATTCTGGTAATGGACGTTGTCGTCGCCGGTGCCGTGGATGACGAGCAGATTGCCCGTCAGCCCCGTAGCATAAGTGATCGGCGACCCCGCCTTGTAGCCAGCTTCATTATCCGCCGGCAGGCCCATGTAGCGCTCCTGATAGACGGTGTCGTAGAGCATCTGGTCGGAGACGGCGGCGACGGCGATGCCGGTCTTGAACAGCTCGGGGAAGCGGAACATCGCGTGCAACGTGCTCGATCCGCCGCCGCTCCAGCCCCAGATGCCGATCCGCGCCGGATCGATATAGGGCCGCTCGGCGATCAGCTTGCGGACGCCGGCGGCATAATCCTCCGGCCCGATGACGCCGAGCCGGCGATAGATGCTCTTGCGCCAGTCGCGTCCCCGCGGCGTGTTCGTGCCGCGCGGATCGATGCTGGCGACGATGTAGCCGCGCTCGGCGAGCATGCGATGCCACAAGGCGGTATTGCCGCCCCAGGCGTCGGCGACCGTCTGTCCCCAGGGTTCGCCATAGACCTGGAACAGCACCGGATAGCGTTTGGCGGGATCGAAACCCGCCGGCTTCATGATCCAGGCGTCGACCGACACCCCCTTGCCGAGATCGAGCCGGGTGAACTCGGTCGGCCCGAGCGGCTCGTGCGCGATCTCGTCCTGCAAGGCGGCGTTGCGGGCGAGCACGCGCACGGGGGCCTGCGTGGTGAAGTCGATCATCTCGGTCACCGGCGCACGGTCGATCGCCGAGACGGTGTGCCGCGCCCAATGCGCGCCGGGGGCGATGTCATAGCCGTGCGTCCCCGCCTGCCCCGCCGGCGTCACCCGCTCGACCCGCGGCTTGCCGGTCAGCGTGGCACGATAGAGGTAGCGCTGCGTCGGATTGTCCGGCGAGGCGGTGAACCACGCCCAGCCCTGCGCCTCGTCCACGCGCAGCAGGCTGACGACGTCGAACCTGCCGGGGGTGCGCAGGCTCGGCGGCTTGCCGTCGGCAGAGGCGACGTACAGATGCCGCCAGCCGTCGCGCTCGCTCAGCCAGGTGAAGCGTTTGCCGCCGTCGAGCCAGGTCGGATCGCCATTGGCCTCGACCCATGCGGCGTCGCGTTCGACGAACACCGGCCGCGTCGTCCCGCTGGCGGGGTCGGCGAGCAGCAGCCGATAGGTGTTCTGCAGCCGGTTGGCATATTGCAGGAACAGCTTGCCGCTGGTCCCCGCCCAGCTCATCTGCGGCACGTAATTCTGGCGCGGATCGCCGGTCAGGCCGATCCATCGCGTCGCGCCGCTCGCCACGTCGATCGTGCCGACGCGCACCGCCGAATTGGTGGTGCCGACCTTGGGATATTGCAGCGGGATCGGCCGGGAATATTGCCCCACCGTGTTGCTGATCATGTAGAAGGTGCCGACCCCGGACGTGTCGAACCGCCAGAAGGCGATCGTCTTGGAATCCGGACTCCACGACCATGCCTTGCGGAGGTAGAATTCCTCTTCATACACCCAGTCGCCGAGGCCGTTGACGATCAGGTCGCTGCCGTCGCGGGTGAGCTGCCGCGGCGGCGCATCGCCCGCGCTCGGCTCGACGTACAGGTTGTTGGCACGGACATAGGCGATGCGGCTGCCGTCGGGCGAGAAGTCCGCGTACATCAGGCTGGCGGTCGGCGCATCGCCGCCGATCCGGCGCAGCGTTTTGGCGGCGACATCGAACAGCCAATAGTCGCCGAGCGCCCGGGTGCGGCGAAAGCGCGTGCCGTTGGTGAAGATCAACAGCCGCTTGCCGTCCGCGGACCAGGCATAGCTCTGGATCGCGATCGGCTTGCCCGTCGCCGGCACGACGAGGTCACCTGCCGCGACCAGCACGGTGCGCGTGTTGCGCGCGACGTCGTAGCGGACGAGGTCGGTGCCGTCGGCGACCGCCTTGGACGGTTCGATCGCGTCATAGCCCTTGCCATCGGCGGTCCATTCGCCGCCCTCGACGCGATCCATCGGGATCGCCTTGTCGCCGAAGATGCGCTCCAGCGTCAGCGGCGTCGATTGCGCCGCCGCGGGCACGGGTTGCGACATCGTGGCGAGGCCGGCGAGGATCAGGGCATTGCGCATCGTCTTCAGACTTCCCCATCTGCTGTTTGCGAGATGGTATCGCACGATCCCGCCCCCGTATACGATCGTCAGATCCGCACCGCCCTTGCCCCGCCGCCCGCTTTCCGCTAACGGCCGCCGCTTCCACGCTTTGGCTGGATGCTTGCGGGAGGGCGGAGACGCCCGCTCGGACCGCTAAACTTGAAACGAGAGTGACATGGCAAAGAAGATCACAGGTTACATCAACCTGCAGGTTCCTGCAGGCGACGCCAAGCCCGCCCCGCCGATCGGCCCGGCCCTCGGTCAGCGCGGCGTCAACATCATGGAATTCTGCAAGGCGTTCAACGCGCAGACGACCGACATGGACAAGGGCACGCCGCTGCCCACCAAGATCACCGTCTATGCCGACCGTTCGTTCAGCTTCGAGATCAAGACGCCGCCGGCGTCATTCCTGATCAAGAAGGCCGCCGGCCTGAAGTCGGGTTCGAAGGAGCCGGGCAAGGTCGTCGCGGGCAAGATCGCGCGCAGCAAGCTGACCGAGATCGCCCAGACCAAGATGAAGGATCTGAACGCCAACGACATCGAGGCTGCGACCAAGATCATCGAAGGCTCCGCCCGCGCGATGGGCCTCGAAGTGACGGAGGGCTGAGATCATGGCCAAGCTGACCAAGAAGCAGAAGTCCAACGCCGTGAACCCTGAGACGCTGCACGGCGTCGATCAGGCGATCGCGCTGGCCAAGCAGAACGCCACCGCCAAGTTCGACGAGACCATCGAGGTCGCGCTGAACCTGGGCGTCGATCCGCGCCACGCCGACCAGATGGTCCGCGGCGTCGTCACGCTGCCCGCCGGCACCGGCAAGACCGTCCGCGTCGGCGTCTTCGCCCGCGGCGCCAAGGCCGAGGAGGCTCTGGCCGCCGGTGCCGACGTCGTCGGTGCGGAAGACCTGATGGAGACGATCCAGGGTGGCACGATCGATTTCGATCGCTGCATCGCGACCCCGGACATGATGGGCGTCGTCGGTCGCCTCGGTAAGGTGCTCGGCCCCAAGGGCCTGATGCCGAACCCGAAGCTCGGCACCGTGACGATGAACGTCGCCGAAGCGGTCAAGGCCGCCAAGGGCGGTCAGGTCGAGTATCGCGTCGAGAAGGCCGGCATCATCCACTCGGGCATCGGCAAGGCGTCGTTCACGCAGGAAGACCTGCGTCGCAACTTCGACGCGCTGGTCGACGCCGTGGTGCGTGCCAAGCCGTCGGGCGCCAAGGGCAAGTATGTCCGCAAGGTCGCCGTCAGCTCGACGATGGGCCCGGGCATCCGCGTCGACACCACCGAGGTCGCAGGCGCCTGAGCCTTTCGCGCCACGCGAATACGAAAAGGGCCGGGAGCAATCCCGGCCCTTTTTGTTGGTGCGGATAAGTATCTAAATAGCTAGGTCGCCCCGGACTGGATCTAGGTGGGATCGACATTCATTGGCGCGGTGACTTCGCACATTCAATCCGTCACCCCGGACTTGATCCGGGGTCCCGCTATCGACCCCATGGTTGCCGAGCAGGAAGAAGCGGGACCCCGGGTCAAGCCCGGGGTGACGGAAATGCAAACCACCCTATGTACCCCGGCGAAGGCCGGGGCCCAGTTGGAAAGGCGGCGGTACGTCGTCGCCAACCTCCACCCAACTGGGCCCCGGCCTTCGCAGGGGGATAGCCTTGACGGGTATCGGGCCGACTTTCGCCAAAGCCTCGACCGAGTCCGGGGTCCACCGGGACGCGGGAGCACGGTAGAGGCTCATGCCATTCGTCCCGCCACAGGGCGGACTCCGGACCATGGCTAGACCTCTACTAAAGCCACCCAGTGCTCCTGCGAAAGCAGGAGCCCAGGAGTCTCGAACGCCATAAGACGTTATTTTACTTGGCTCTGGGCTCCTGCTTTCGCAGAAGCACTACGCTGACCTACCGGTAGTCCGGACTTTCGCAGAGGCCTCGAACACGTCCGGGTGACAGGCATAAGCGAGCCTACGCCGGAAAATCCGCCCCCAGCGCCTGCTCGCGCAGGCCCTCGATCTCCGCGAGCCGCTCCTTGAGCTTGGCGGTCACCGCCTCGAAGCCGAACTTGCCGAGCACCAGATGGCGCGGCGGCGTGGCCGCCTCAGCGGCAGCGATGATCGCCTCGCCCGCCCGTACCGGGTCGCCGGCCTGTTCGCCGCTGATCTGCTTGGTCGATTCCATCCGCTTGCCCGCGGTCTCGGCATAATCCGCGATCCGCACCGGCGTCTGCTGCAGCGACCGGCCGGCCCAATCGGTGCGGAACGGCCCCGGCTCGACGCAGGTCACCGCGATGCCGAGCGGCCCGACCTCGGCGGCGAGACCGTCCGACCAGCCCTCCACGGCATGTTTGGACGCGGCATAATAGCCCGATCCCGGAAAGCCGATCAGCCCGGCGACCGAAGTGAAGTTGATGACGTGACCGGCCCGCTGCGCGCGCATGCCGGGCAGCACCGCGCGGGTCAGCGCGAACAGGCCGAAGACGTTGGTGTCGAACTGGGCGCGGATCGCCGCCTCCTCGCCTTCCTCGACACTCGCCTGATAGCCGTAACCGGCGTTGTTCACGAGCACGTCGATACGCCCGAACCGTTCCTGCGCGGCCGCGACCGCCGCACGCACCTGCCCGGCGTCGTTGACGTCGAGCGCGAGCGCCAGCGCGCGATCCTCGGCGCCCTCGACCAGATCGGCGACCCGCGCCGCATCGCGCGCGGTGACGACGACGCGCCAGCCTCGATCGAGGACGAGACGCGCGAGATCGCGGCCGAAGCCGGTGGAACAGCCGGTGATGAACCAGACGGGGGAGGATGGCAGCGTCATGATCGGAAAGCCTTGGACCAAGGGAAAGGATCGAACATCGGCAATGCCGCAGCCCGGTCCCGGTTCCTCGCCGCGATCAGTTTCCGGCGGCGCTTCCCGTCGCATCGGCACCGCCCGCCAGCGCCGCGCCCACCGCCGCGAACGGCCGCGACAGCACCGACCCGACCTCCTGCGCCGCGAACAGCGCCGCGGCACCGACCGCCGCGATCAGCACGACGAACTGGAATGCCGAGGCGAAGCGCCGGCTCTGCGCCTCGCGCTCGGCAGCCGGCACGCGGCGGACCGCCCGGCGGTCGTCCTCGCCCGCATCGCTCCGCTGCGGCTTATGTGCGGGCGGCTGGGCGGTGACGATACCCTGGATATCGATCGGGTCCTGCGTCCGCACCCCGAAGAAGGCGCCCTTCTGCCAGACCACGCGGCCGACGACGATATGATGGATGCGGCGGATCTCGATCACCGTGCCCGGCCGGCAGACCGGGCTGGACGATGCGAGCAGGCCGCGTGACGACATGTTGTGGATGACCACGTCGGTCCAGTCGGCGCCGGCGCGCATCCGGGCGCGGACCATCACCTTCACCCGCGGTTCCCGCGTCTTCATCGCTGGGACCGATGAATCGGAAAGGAGGCGGACGCGGGCATGAGCGTCGTTATGCCCCCGAAACCTTAAACGTCCGTAATCGACAAATCCGTTTTCGACCAAGACGGTGCCGCGCCCGACCGGGGCGCGGCACCCGACGGATCACAGGCCGATGATGCCGCCGTCGCTCTTGGTGATGACGATCGTCGCCGAGCGCGGCCGGCCGCTGCCGGTGCCGCTCGCCTGGCTCTGCGGCCAGTTGCTGGTGAGGTTCGACGGGCCGCCGCCCTCGCCGGGATGCTGGATGTTGACGAAGATCGAACGGCCGTCGGGCGTCGAATCGATGCCGGTGATCTCGCATTCCTTCGGCCCGACCAGGAAGCGCTTGAGCGCGGTCCCCGGCGCCTTGCCGATCCGGGTGGTCTGCGACGCGGTCTGGCCGCCGAGGCTGTTGGTGAAGGTGCGCGTGCCGCCGTCGCCGACCGTCCCCGGGATTGCGGCGAGCAGCATGCAATTGGTCACGTCGGTATAGGCGCCGTCGTCGGTCTCGATCCACAGCAGCGGCGTGCCCTGCCCCGCGACGTTGCTCGGCCGCGCGAACCACAGGCCGTCCGGCGAGGAGAAATCGTTGGTGGCATCGAGGTTGGACAGGTTGATGTTCGCCGGGTTGAGATCGCTGCCCGCGCCGAAGGCATAGATGTCCCAGGCGAAGGTCAGCGCCTCGCTGCTGTCGCCGGTCTCGCGCAGGCGGATGACATGGCCGTTGGGATTGCCGTTGCTCGCCCCTCCTGTGGTCTTGGGGTCGCTATAGGCGCGCGGGTTGGCGGCATCGGTGGTGGCGACGGTGCGGGACGAATTGTTGGTCAGCGTCAGATACATCTCGCCGGTCACCGGATTGACCGCGGTCCATTCCGGCCGGTCCATCCTCGTCGCGCCGAGCGCGTCGCCGGCCAGCCGGGCGTGGGTCAGCACGTCAGCCTGATCGGCGAAGGCATAAGCGCTGTTGGCGCCGGTCAGCGGCCCCTGGCCGAACACCAGCGGCAACCACTGGCCGCTGCCGTCGGCGTTGAACTTGCCGACGTAGAGCGTGCCGGTGTCGAGATATTTGTCGCCGATCGCGAGCCGGTTGGTCGCGCTCGCATCCGCCGCCGACCAGGTCGCCGACGAGACGAACTTGTAGACATATTCGTTCTGCGCGTCGTCGCCCATGTAGAAAGCGGGGCGCACGCCGGCGATCGTCCGGCCAATCACGCAACCTTCGTGGTTCATGCGGCCGAGCGCGGTGCGCTTGCGCGGCGTCGAGGCGGGATCGAACGGGTCGATCTCGACCACCCAGCCATATTGGTTGGGCTCGTTGCGGAAGTCGCCGGTGCCGTTGGCGGCCTTGGTCGCGTCGACCGTGGCGTTGAACTTGGCGATGCGGGTGTCGCCGGCCGCCGGCGCGGCGGCGGTCGCCCAATTGTAGTTACCCGCCTTCAGCGCGTCGTTGCTGCCGGTGTTGAGCCCGTAGCGGCTGAACGCGACGACCGATTTGGCGCCGAGTGCGGCGGTGCGACGGGCGTTGTCGCCGGCCTCGCGGCGGAAATAGCCGGCCCAATTCTCTTCGTTGGTCAAATAGGTGTTCCACGGCATCGTGCCGTTGGCGCAATTGTTGATCGTGCCGCGCGCCGCGACGCCGGTCGGCGAGTAAGCGGTGAACAGCAGCGCACTGCCCTTCACGGGACCGGAGACGTCCATCGGCGTGAACGGGGTGATGCGGCGGTTGAGGCTGCTGCTGTTGACGTAGCTCCAGCCGCTGGTGCCGCGGTTGATCTCGATTACGCTGACGCCGTGCGCCTCGATCTCCTTGAGCACCTCGGCGGTCGGACGGACGCCGCCCGTGGTCGTCGGCCCGTTGGGATGCAGATAGCTTTGCGTGATATTCTCGTGGTTGAGCACGAGCAGGCCGCGGCTGCTGTTGGTCGGATCGGGCGCGGTGCCGGTCGCGGCGAGGCCGAAGAAGCTCATGCCGTCGTGATGGTCGCCGGCGCGTGCCGAGAAGTTCGTGTCGCTGCCGTCGTTGGCATAGGCGCCGACGCTGCCGTTGATCGGATCGCCCAGCCGGTAGAGCACGGTGACCTGATAGCCCGACGGCACCGCAACGACGTCGGCGAGGCTCTTCGGCACCGCGGTGAAGTCGAGCGTCGCGGGCGCGACGGTGACGGTCGTGTCGGCGATCGAGCGGATGCCGTCGGTCGAGGTGCTGGTGAACTGGAAGGCGAGCGGCGTCGCGGCGGTCACTGCCGGTGCGGTGAAGCTGGCGGTCCCGCTCGTCGCGTTGGTAAGGCTGACGATCGGGCCGCTGATCTGCGTCCATGCGGTCGAGGCGGACTTGCCGCTGGTCACCGTGCCGGTGAGCGTCACGGTCTTCCCGGCCGAGGTGGTGATCGCGCCGCCGGCGGTGACCGTGGTCGCGCGCCGCTCGTCATCCTGATCGCAGCCGGCGAGCATGCCGGCGCCGAACACCGCCGCGGTCATCGCCGAGATGCCGCCGCGCAACGTCTGGCGGCGCGAATAGCGGCTGGCGATCAGTTCGCCGATATGCGGATTGGCGCTGACGTTGGTGTCGATGTCGCCATCGTCATAGCCGATGGTGGACAGGCTCTGGATCGTCATGATGGTTCCCCCGCTGCGCGGCGAACTGCCGCTATGCCGCGGTCTTTGGCCGCGAAAAGCGGCAGCGGGGTTGCAGCGGGGTGACGGGAAGATGA
This sequence comes from Sphingomonas sp. GW821-FHT04B01, assembly GCF_059420425.1. Taxonomy (NCBI): domain Bacteria; kingdom Pseudomonadati; phylum Pseudomonadota; class Alphaproteobacteria; order Sphingomonadales; family Sphingomonadaceae; genus Sphingomonas; species Sphingomonas sp. GW821-FHT04B01. The sequence goes on from NZ_JBWKTR010000003.1 coordinate 443,827, forward strand.
AGTTCAGATGACGCGAAGATGACAACCCTAAATCCTCCCCCTGGCGGGGGAGGAATTTCTGCCCAACTCCCGCACGTCGAACCACCGGCGGGTGGAGCGATGCCGGACGAGTCTTGACTCCGCCCCGCATTCCACTAGAGGCACGCGCTTGCCGGTGGGTTCGCCCGTCGCGCATCCGTCCAAGACAGCAGGTGCCGCGGATTTGCCGCGGCTTAATGTCCTGCCGAGACGGGGACAGGAATTCGACGATCGGTTCGCCTCGCTGCGCGCCGGTCTGCCGCCCTTCACGGGTGCCTTCCCCATCGATGGACAACCCCGGCGGGGTTTTCCCCTCCGGTTTGTAACCGGGAGGGTCGCTTCGTGCGGCACTCTCAAAACGTGGAGAATGGCATGGATCGTGCTCAAAAGGCCGCGGCCGTTGCCGAGTTGAATCGCACCTTTTCCGAAGTCGGCGTGGTAGTCGTTACCCGCAACAACGGAATGACGGTTGCCCAGTCCACCCGACTGCGCAACGCGATGCGTGATGCCGGCGCGACCTACAAGGTCTCGAAGAACAAGCTTGCCAAGATCGCACTCGATGGCACCGATTACGGCTCTGTGGGCGACCTGCTCACCGGTCCGGTCGGCCTCGCCACCTCGATCGACCCCGTCGCCGCAGCCAAGGTTGCGGTCGAATTCGCGAAGACGAACGACAAGTTCGAAATCGTCGGCGGTGCGATGGGTGCGACCTCTCTCGACGTTGCCGGCGTGCAAGCGCTCGCCACCCTGCCCTCGCTGGATGAACTCCGGGCGAAGATCGTCGGCCTCATCGTTGCCCCGGCAACGAAGCTCGCGACCATCACCCAGGCTCCCGCGGCGCAGATCGCGCGCGTGCTGTCGGCCTACGCCGAGAAGGAAGCCGCCTGAACCTCAGGCGCTTTCGGACAAGCGATTTTCAACTGACACTTGGGGCCGTCGGCCCCAGCATATGAAGGAACTATCATGGCAGACCTGAACGCGCTGGTTGACCAGCTGAGCGAACTGACCGTCCTCGAGGCCGCCGAGCTCTCGAAGCTGCTCGAAGAGAAGTGGGGCGTTTCGGCCGCCGCTGCGGTTGCGGCGCCTGCCGCCGGCGGCGCCGGCGCAGCGGCTCCGGCCGCCGAAGAGAAGACCGAGTTCGACGTGATCCTCACCGGCGACGGTGGCAAGAAGATCAACGTCATCAAGGAAGTCCGCGCCATCACCGGTCTCGGCCTGACCGAAGCCAAGGCGCTCGTCGAAGGCGCGCCGAAGGCCGTCAAGGAAGGCGTGAACAAGGACGAGGCCGAGAAGGTCAAGAAGCAGCTCGAAGACGCCGGCGCGACCGTCGAGCTCAAGTAAGCCGCAGCGGAGGGTCGGCCAGCACGCTGCCCCCCCCTCCGCAAGGCCTGGCCGGTCTCCGGTCGGCCAGCGACAGGACAAGGGCGGCCCCCGCAAGGAGGCCGCCCTTTTTCGTATCCGCGCCCGTTGCGGTCAGCCGCGTCGGCGCGCCCGCCACGCGCCCGTACCGATCCCGTGCACCGCCCCCTCGCCGGCATGCGCCGCGTCGATCGCTGCGTTGAGCTTCATCAGATCGGCCTGCGCCGACAGCGACTTGATCGTGCCGACGACGCCGGCGAGTTGCGTCATCATCTCCTGCACCTCCGCGGTCTTGGCCTCGAGCGCCGACTGGAAGCGCTGCTGCTCGTCGAGCCGCTCGGCGACCGCGCGGTCGAGCCGCACCTGCCGCGAGACGTCGCTGGCGATCGCAACGATGCGCAACGGCCGCCCCGTCGCATCGGACACCGGCGTATAGCTCGCCTGCAGCCAGCATTCCTCGCCGTCGCGGGCGCGCCAGCAATGGACGCCGCTGTCGATCTCGCCGCCGGCCATCCGTGCCCAGAAGGCGGCATAGCCGGTCGACGCCACGTAGCCGGGGTCGCAGAAGCTGCGATGATGCCGCCCGACGACATCCTCCAGCCGATAGCCGGTCAGCGCGAGGAACCGCTCGTTCGCATGCAAGACCACACCGTCGGGCGCGAACTCGACCACCGCCTGGCTGCGGTCGAGCGCCGCGAGCCGCGCGCTGCGCTCGGCATCGCTGCGCCGGCGATCGGTGACGTCGGTCGCGACCTTGACGAAACCGCAGACCGCGCCGTCGTCGTCGGTCAGCGGATCATAAGCGGCATGCAGACGGACCTCGCGGCCGTCCTTGGTGATGCGCGTGCATTCGCCAGAGACCGCGCGACCGCGTTCCAGATCATGCCACAGCCGCCGATAGCCCGGCGACGCCAGTTCCTGCGCCGAGCAGAACACGCGGTGATGCAAACCCTGCATCTCTGACAGACCATAGCCCATCGTCGTGCAGAACCGCTCGCTCGCCCAGATGACGTGACCGACATGGTCGAACTGGACGACGTTGGTCGCACGGCACACCGCTGCCCAGATCTCGGCACCATGACGTTCGGCAGCCATATATTCTCCTGGCCCGTAATCGGACCAAAGTGGACACGCCGTCAGCCGTTACCCGCTCCCGACCATTATGCAACCCGCGCGAATCATCGTTCCACCGCAACCGCATAGGGACGAACGCCGAGCGCGTCGTACATCCGGGCGGGCTGGTCGAACCAGAACGGGACCAGTTTGGCGGAATCGACGCGCTCGACGCCGACCGCAAAGGCCGCCGCACTCTGCCCCTCGCTACCGCCCGCATCGTAGAGCAAATTGACCGCCACGACCGGCACGAACATCGCCCGCCCCCCGGCTTCCAGCGGCCGGATCTCGGTGCGCGGCAGCGCGGCGACGATCCGCACCCGCCGCGTCTCGCCCGGCGCGAGCGCGAACGGCGGCACCGCGGTACGCCCGACCGGCGCCGCGAATACCGCCGCCACGTCGCCCTCCTGCCCCGGACCGGCGCCGGTCAGCGCGACGCCGACGCGGATCGCCGTCGCGGGCACGGTGCCGAGGTTGCGCACCTCCAGCTCCGCTTCGACGGTGGCGCTGAGCAGGTTGAGCCCGGCGCGGCGCGGGTGCAGCGCCAGCGTCAGCCGCGCGCGGTCGACCGGCTCGGGCGCGAGCATCGCCGGTTGCGGCGCTGCCGGTGCCGGTGCCGGCACAGGTGCCGGCACAGGTGCCGGAGGGCGCGGGCGAGGCGTCGGCTCGACAGCCACGACCTCCGCAGGCTGCTCGCTCGCGCGGCGCCGCAACAGCCACCAGCCGGCTGCGGCGGCGATCGCCAGCACCGCCGCCCCGCCCAGCCACCAGCCCGTGGCGGACTCAGACGAAGACGCCGCCACATCGACCGGGGTGGCCGATGGCGTTGCGACCGGAACCGGTGTCGGCGCAATCGTCGCGACCGGTGACGGCTCGGCCGCCGGCGTCGGAGCGGCCGTCACCGGCGTCGCGCTGGGAGCCGGGGTCGGTGTCGGCGTCGGGCTCGACGTCGGCGTGGCGCGAGGAGTCGGCGTGGGACGCGCGGAGGGGGTTGCGGTCGCCCGCGGCGTCGGCGTCACCACCGGCGCCGGGCTCGGCTGCGGCGCTGGCGTCGGCTGCGGGATCGGGGTCTGCTGCGACGGCGTCAGGCTGAAATTGTCCAGCCCCGGAATGGTCTGCGGCGCGGTCGTGCTCGACGTCTGCGCCACGCCGGGAGCCGCAGCCGCGCCCGCCACCAAAAGGGCGACCGCGCTGAGCCGCGCGCCCCGCTTCATGTTCATGTACCCTGATCTCACCCAAAACGCTTGCGCGCTCCTTAGTGAACGGTTCACGACCGCCACCCTCGCTGCGACGAACCGCCCCGGTACGACGACAGGGCGAAGCCATGCGATGCCCGAAGGTTGGATACACCCCCTTTGACAGCGTCCACACCTGCGCCTATATCCGCGTTTCACCACAGCTTTCGGGACATGATGCGCCGTCGCGCAGTGCATCGTACGGATAGAGGGTTCTGGTTCATAGACGCCGAAGGCCGACGCACTGCGATGCGCTCGGCTTTTTTGCGTCGCACCTCGCGTCCCGCTCCGGGGGTTCCCGGGCACGATATTCCGGCCGACGCCCGTTTTCGACGGGCCGGCCACGACTGAGGGCATAACACCATGGCCAGCAAGGCGATCCAGGGCAGCACCGCGAAGCGGCGCATCCGCAAGATCTTCGGGGACATCCACGAAGTCATCCAGATGCCGAACCTGATCGAGGTTCAGCGCGAGAGCTACGAGCAGTTCCTCCGTTCGGACAAGAGCACCGGCCACGTGTCGGGCCTCGAAAAGACGCTGCGCAGCGTCTTCCCGATCCAGGATTTCGCCGGCACCGCCTATCTCGATTTCGACGACTATGTTCTCGAGCCGCCGAAGTTCGACGTCGAGGAATGCCGCCAGCGTGGCATCACCTATGCCGCGCCGATGCGCGTCACCCTGCGCCTGACCGCGTTCGAGGTCGATCCGGATACCGAGGCCAAGTCGGTCATCGATATCAAGGAGCAGGACGTCTACATGGGCGACATGCCGCTCATGACCGAGAACGGCACCTTCTTCATCAACGGCACCGAGCGCGTCATCGTGTCGCAGATGCACCGTTCGCCGGGTGTGCTGTTCGACCATGACCGCGGCAAGACCCACGCCTCGGGCAAGTATCTGTTCGCCGCGCGCGTCATCCCCTATCGCGGCTCGTGGCTCGACTTCGAGTTCGACGCCAAGGACATCGTCAACGTCCGTATCGACCGCAAGCGCAAGCTGCCGGTGACGGCGCTGCTCTATGCGCTCGGCATGACCAGCGAGGATATCCTCAACTATTTCTACAACCGTGTCACCTATGTGCGCGGCCAGGGCGGCTGGATCATCCCGTTCGCGCCGGAGAACTGGCGTGGCGTCAAGCCGCTGTTCGACATCGTCGATGCCTCGTCGGGCGAGGTCGTGTTTGCCGCGCAGCAGAAGATCTCGCCGCGTGCCGCCAACAAGTCGGCGAAGGACGGCCTCACCCAGTTGCTGATCCCGACCGAAGAGATCTTCGGACGCTATTCGGCCTATGACCTCATCAACGAGACGACCGGCGAGATCTACGTCGAGGCCGGTGACGAGATCGGTCCCGAGAACCTCGAAGCGCTGGACAAGGCGGGCATCGACACGATCGAACTGCTCGACATCGATCACGTCTCAACCGGCGCCTGGATCCGCAACACGCTGAAGGCCGACAAGGCCGAAGAGCGCGAGCAGGCGTTGTCCGACATCTATCGCGTCATGCGCCCCGGCGAGCCGCCGACGCTCGAGACCGCCGAAGCGCTGTTCGCCGGCCTGTTCTTCGATCCGGACCGCTACGACCTGTCCGCCGTGGGTCGCGTCAAGCTCAACATGCGCCTCGACCTCGACTGCCCTGATACGGTGACGACGCTGCGCAGCGAGGACATCCTCGCCGTCATCAAGACGCTGGTCGGCCTGAAGGACGGCAAGGGCGAGATCGACGATATCGACAATCTCGGCAACCGCCGCGTGCGGTCGGTCGGCGAGCTGCTCGAGAACCAGTATCGCGTCGGCCTGCTCCGCATGGAGCGCGCCGTGAAGGAGCGCATGTCGTCCGTCGACGTGTCGACGGTGATGCCGAACGACCTCATCAACGCCAAGCCGGCGGTCGCCGCGGTGCGCGAATTCTTCGGCTCGTCGCAGCTGTCGCAGTTCATGGACCAGACCAACCCGTTGTCCGAAGTGACGCACAAGCGTCGTGTTTCGGCGCTCGGGCCGGGCGGTCTGACGCGTGAGCGCGCCGGCTTCGAAGTCCGCGACGTTCACCCGACGCATTACGGCCGCATCTGCCCGATCGAGACGCCGGAAGGCCCGAACATCGGTCTGATCAACAGCCTCGCCTCGTTCAGCCGCGTCAACAAATACGGCTTCATCGAGACGCCGTACCGCAAGGTCGTCGACCACAAGGTCACCGACGACGTGGTGTATCTGTCGGCGATGGAAGAGGCCAAGCACACGATCGCGCAGGCCTCGGCAGAGCTGGGGCCGGACAAGGGCTTCACCGAGGAGCTGGTGTCGTCGCGTCAGGCGGGCGAGTTCCTGATGGCGCTCCCCGACAACGTCACGCTGATGGACGTCAGCCCCAAGCAGCTGGTGTCGGTCGCCGCGTCGCTTATTCCGTTCCTGGAAAACGACGACGCCAACCGCGCGCTGATGGGCTCGAACATGCAGCGTCAGGCCGTGCCGCTGGTGAAGGCGGAAGCGCCGTTCGTCGGCACCGGCATGGAAGAGACGGTCGCCCGTGACTCGGGCGCCGCGATCGCCGCCAAGCGCGCCGGCATCGTCGACCAGGTCGACGCCAGCCGTATCGTCGTGCGGGCCACTGGTGAGGTCGATTCGGCCAAGTCGGGGGTCGACATCTACACGCTGATGAAGTTCCAGCGCTCGAACCAGTCGACCTGCATCAACCAGCGTCCGCTGGTGAAGGTGGGCGACGTGGTCAACGCCGGCGACGTCATCGCCGACGGCCCGTCGACCGAATTCGGCGAGCTGGCGCTGGGCCGCAACGCGCTCGTCGCGTTCATGCCCTGGAACGGCTACAACTATGAGGATTCGATCCTCATCAGCGAGCGGATCGTAAAGGACGACGTGTTCACGTCGATCCATATCGACGAGTTCGAGGTGATGGCCCGCGACACGAAGCTCGGGCCGGAGGACATCACGCGCGACATCCCCAACGTCGGTGAGGAAGCCCTGCGCAACCTCGACGAGGCGGGCATCGTCTACGTCGGCGCCGAGGTCGAGCCGGGCGACATCCTCGTCGGCAAGATCACGCCGAAGGGCGAGAGCCCGATGACGCCGGAAGAGAAGCTCCTCCGCGCCATCTTCGGCGAGAAGGCGTCCGACGTCCGCGACACCTCGCTGCGTCTGCCGCCGGGCGTTGCCGGCACGATCGTCGACGTCCGCGTCTTCAATCGTCACGGCATCGACAAGGACGAGCGCGCGATGGCGATCGAGCGCGAGGAGATCGAGCGCCTGAAGAAGGACTCGGACGACGAGCGCACCATCCTCAACCGCGCGACCTGGTCGCGTCTGCGCGAGATGCTGCTCGATCAGGTCGCCACGGCGGTGCCGAAGGGCCTGAAGAAGGGCGCGACGATCGACATGGACCTGCTCGACAGCGTCGACCGCCACGAATGGTGGAAGTTCGCGGTCGCCGACGACAAGGTCCAGGGCGATCTGGAAGCCGTCAAGCAGCAGTATGACGAAGCCGCCAAGCGGATCACGGACAAGTTCCACGATCGTCGCGAGAAGCTGGAGCGTGGCGACGAGCTGCCGCCCGGCGTGCTCAAGATGGTCAAGGTCTTCGTCGCGGTGAAGCGCAAGCTGCAGCCGGGCGACAAGATGGCCGGCCGTCACGGCAACAAGGGCGTCATCAGCCGCATCCTGCCGCAGGAGGACATGCCGTTCCTCGCCGACGGGACGCCGGTCGATCTGGTGCTCAACCCGCTGGGCGTGCCGTCGCGCATGAACGTTGGGCAGATCTTCGAAACGCATCTCGGCTGGGCCGCCCGCAATTTGGGTATGCAGGTCGCGACCGCGCTTGAGGATTGGCGCGAGGCCAACCCCGACGCCAAGGCGGGCGAGATGCCCGACGCGGTTCGGTCGCGTCTCGTGGAAGTCTATGGCGATCATTATGCCGAGGACATCCAGAGCCGCGAGCCCGAGGAGATCGTCGAGCTGGTCAAGAACATCCGGACCGGCATCCCGATGGGCACCCCGGTGTTCGACGGCGCCCGCGAGAGCGACGTGTCGGCGATGCTGGAGCTGGCGGGTCTCGACACGTCGGGCCAGTCGGAGCTGTTCGACGGCCGCACCGGCGACAAGTTCGACCGCAAGGTGACCGTCGGCATCATCTACATGCTGAAACTGCACCATCTCGTGGACGACAAGATCCACGCCCGGTCGATCGGGCCGTACAGCCTCGTCACCCAGCAGCCGCTGGGCGGTAAGGCGCAGTTTGGCGGCCAGCGCTTCGGTGAGATGGAGGTCTGGGCCTTGCAGGCATACGGCGCCGCCTACACCTTGCAGGAGATGCTGACGGTGAAGTCCGACGACGTCGTCGGCCGCACCAAGGTCTATGAGGCGATCGTCAAGGGCGACGACACGTTCGAGGCCGGCATCCCCGAGAGCTTCAACGTGCTCGTCAAGGAAATGCGCTCGCTGGGTCTCAACGTCGATCTCAAGACGATGCAGGACCAGGTCGACGAGGACGGCATCGCGATCGCCGCGGAGTGACCTCAAGTCCCCTCTCCCCCCGTGGGAGAGGGGCAAGCCGCGGAACGCGGCGCGGGGTGAGGGGCAGTGCGGCACGGCAGCCGCATCGCTTCCCCCTCACCTTCCCACTGCCTTCGGCAGCGGGCCCAGTGTTAGGTAAACAGCACCCCGTGCTGTTTAGTCTATGCTGGGAGCATAGACGACCTAACACTCTCTCCCACAAGGGGAGAGCAAACAGTTTCTAAGAGGACAGGTTCATGAACGAACTGACCAACTTCGCGAACCCGATCGCAAAGCCCGAGACCTTCGACCAGATCCAGATCGGCATCGCCTCGCCCGACAAGATCCGTTCGTGGTCGTTCGGCGAGATCAAGAAGCCCGAAACCATCAACTATCGCACGTTCAAGCCCGAGCGTGACGGCCTGTTCTGCGCGCGCATCTTCGGTCCGATCAAGGATTACGAGTGCCTGTGCGGCAAGTACAAGCGCATGAAGTACAAGGGCATCGTCTGCGAGAAGTGCGGCGTCGAGGTCACCGTCTCGAAGGTTCGCCGCGAGCGGATGGGCCATATCGAGCTCGCCGCTCCGGTCGCGCACATCTGGTTCCTGAAATCGCTGCCCAGCCGCATCGGCCTGCTGCTCGACATGCAGCTCAAGCAGCTCGAGCGCGTGCTGTATTTCGAGGCGTATATCGTCATCGAGCCGGGCCTGACCCCGCTTGAGAAGTTCCAGCTGATGACCGAGGACGAGCTCCTCGAGGCGCAGGACCAATACGGTGAGGACGCGTTCTCGGCCGGCATCGGTGCTGAGGCCGTGCGCATCATGCTCGAAAGCCTCGACCTCGAAGGCGAGAAGGTCGCGCTGCTCGAAGAGCTGGCAACGACCAAGTCGGAGCTGAAGCCCAAGAAGATCATCAAGCGGCTCAAGGTCGTCGAGAGCTTCCTCGAATCGGGCAACCGTCCCGAGTGGATGATCCTCGAAGTCGTGCCGGTCATCCCGCCCGAGCTGCGCCCGCTGGTGCCGCTGGACGGCGGCCGCTTCGCGACCTCCGATCTCAACGATCTGTATCGCCGCGTCATCAACCGCAACAACCGCCTGAAGCGCCTGATGGAGCTGCGCGCGCCGGACATCATCGTCCGCAACGAAAAGCGCATGCTGCAGGAAGCGGTCGACGCTTTGTTCGACAACGGCCGTCGCGGTCGCACGATCACGGGCGCCAACAAGCGTCCGCTGAAGTCGCTGTCCGACATGCTGAAGGGCAAGCAGGGCCGCTTCCGCCAAAATCTTCTCGGCAAGCGCGTCGACTATTCGGGCCGTTCGGTCATCGTTACCGGTCCCGAGCTCAAGCTGCACCAGTGCGGCCTGCCGAAGAAGATGGCGCTCGAGCTGTTCAAGCCGTTCATCTACGCGCGCCTCGACGCCAAGGGTCTGTCCATGACCCTGAAGCAGGCGAAGAAGTGGGTCGAGAAGGAGCGCAAGGAAGTCTGGGACATCCTGGACGAGGTAATCCGCGAGCATCCCGTGATGCTCAACCGCGCACCGACGCTCCACCGTCTCGGCATCCAGGCGTTCGAGCCGGTGCTGATCGAGGGCAAGGCGATCCAGCTTCACCCGCTGGTCTGCTCGGCGTTCAACGCCGACTTCGACGGCGACCAGATGGCCGTGCACGTCCCGCTGTCGCTGGAAGCGCAGCTCGAAGCGCGCGTCCTGATGATGTCGACCAACAACATCCTGTCGCCCGCCAACGGCAAGCCGATCATCGTGCCGTCGCAGGACATGGTGCTGGGCCTCTATTATCTGTCGATGATGAAGGAAGGCGAGCCGGGCGAAGGCATGCTGCTCGGCGACATGGCCGAGGTGCATCAGGCGCTCAACGCAGGTGCGGTGACGCTGCACACCAAGATCATCAGCCGCGTTCCGCAGACCGATGAGGCTGGCAAGCAGTACCTCAAGCGCTACGAGACGACGCCGGGCCGCATGCTGCTGGGTGAAACCCTGCCGCACAGCCACAAGGTGCCGTTCGAGACCGTCAACCGCCTCCTCACCAAGAAGGACGTCGGCGACGTGATCGACGAGGTCTATCGTCACACCGGCCAGAAGGAGACCGTGCTGTTCGCCGACGCGATCATGGCACTGGGCTTCCGTCACGCATTCCGCGCCGGCATCTCGTTCGGCAAGGACGACATGATCATCGCGCCGGACAAGGACAAGCTGGTCGACGAGACGCGCGATCAGGTGAAGGACTTCGAGCAGCAGTATCAGGACGGCCTGATCACGCAGCAGGAGAAGTACAACAAGGTGATCGACGCCTGGAGCCGTTGCGGCGACCAGGTCGCGAACTCGATGATGAACGAGATCAAGGCCGTCCGTCACTATGAAGACGGTCCCAACAAGGGCCGCGAGAAGGACATCAACTCGATCTACATGATGGCCCACTCGGGTGCCCGCGGTTCGCAGGCGCAGATCAAGCAGCTTGCCGGCATGCGCGGCCTGATGGCCAAGCCGTCGGGCGAGATCATCGAGACGCCGATCATCTCGAACTTCAAGGAAGGCCTGACCGTCCTCGAATATTTCAACTCGACCCACGGCGCCCGCAAGGGCCTCGCGGACACCGCGTTGAAGACGGCGAACTCGGGGTATCTCACCCGCCGTCTCGTCGACGTGTCGCAGGATTGCGTCATTGTCGAGGAGGATTGCGGCACCGAGCGCGCGCTGGAGATGAAGGCGATCGTGCAGGGCGGTTCGACGATCGCCTCGCTCGGCGAGCGTATCCTCGGCCGCACGACGGCGGAGGACGTGGTCGACGCCAAGACCGGCGAAGTCATCATCCCGACGGGTACGTTGCTCGACGAGGCGATGATCACGCAGATCGAGAAGATCGGCATCCAGGGGATGAAGATCCGCTCGCCGCTGGTCTGCGAGAGCAAGATCGGCGTCTGCGGCAAGTGCTACGGGCGTGACCTCGCCCGCGGTACGCCGGTCAACATCGGCGAGGCGGTCGGCGTCATCGCCGCCCAGTCGATCGGTGAGCCCGGCACGCAGCTGACGATGCGTACGTTCCACATCGGCGGCGCGGCGCAGCTCAACGAGCAGTCGAACCTAGAGGCGCCGGTCGACGGTACCGCCCAGTTCCGCGATCTGCGCCTCATCGTCGACCAGCGTGGTCGCCGCGTGACGCTGTCGCGTTCGGGCGAGATCGCGATCCTCGACATGGACGGCCGCGAGCTGTCGACGCACCGTATCCCCTATGGCGCCTATGTGATGTTCGACGACGGCCACATGCTGTCGAAGGGCGATCGCATGGCGGAGTGGGATCCGTTCACCATGCCCGTCATCACCGAGAATTCGGGCATCGTGAAATACGTCGACCTGACCGAGGGCAAGACGCTCACCGAGCAGACCGACGAAGCGACCGGTATCGCCCAGCGCGTCGTCATCGAATATCGCACCTCGACCAAGTCGAAGGAGGATCTGCGTCCGCGCCTGACCCTCACGACCTCGGAAGACGGCGAAGCGGCGCGCTACATGCTCGCAGCCGGTGCGGTGCTCTCGGTCGACGACAATGCCCAGGTCCAGGCCGGCGACGTGCTCGCCCGTGTCAGCCGCGAGTCCGCCAAGACCCGCGACATCACCGGCGGTCTGCCGCGCGTCGCCGAACTGTTCGAGGCGCGCATCCCCAAGGAAGCGGCGATCATCGCCAAGGTTTCCGGCCGGGTCGTGTTCGGCAAGGACTATAAGGCGAAGCGCAAGATCGGCATCCAGCCCGAGGATGGCGGCGACGTCGTCGAGTATCTGGTGCCGAAGTCGAAGGTGATCGACGTTCAGGAAGGCGACTACGTCAAGCGTGGCGACAATCTGATCGGCGGTTCGCCCAACCCGCACGACATTCTGGAGACGATGGGGATCGAGCCGCTGGCCGAATATCTCGTCAGCGAAATCCAGGAAGTCTATCGACTGCAGGGCGTGAAGATCAACGACAAGCACATCGAGACGATCGTTCGTCAGATGCTGCAGAAGGTCGAGATCACCGACGGCGGCGACACCACGCTGCTGAAGGGCGAGCAGGTCGATCGCGAGGAAATGGACGCGACCAACGAGAAGCTGGAGAAGAACCAGCAGCCGGCACAGGGCAAGCCTGTCCTGCTCGGCATCACCAAGGCGTCGCTGCAGACCCGCAGCTTCATCTCGGCGGCGTCGTTCCAGGAGACCACCCGCGTCCTCACCGAGGCGGCGGTCCAGGGCAAGCAGGACACGCTGATGGGTCTCAAGGAGAACGTCATCGTCGGTCGCCTGATCCCGGCGGGTACCGGTGCGGGCATGAACCGCCTGCGGGTCGCGGCCTCGTCGCGCGATGCGGCGATGCGCGTCCAGCAGCGTGCGATGGCCGCGGCGATCGTCGCCCCGGCCTCGGCCGCCGAGCTCCGCGCCGCCGAGGCGCTGCGCTCGAAGCGTGAGGACGTCGGCACGGGGTCCGACCCGCTCGCCGAGGTCGTCCCCTCGGGCGACGGCAGCGACGAGGCTGCGGGCGAGTATCTGAACCAGGAGTGATCTCCCGGTTCAGGCTCCGGCCTGACTGAACGAAGAGCCGCCGTCCGGGCAACCGGGCGGCGGTTTTTCGTTGGGGGCGGCGAGGATCAGCGAGCGTGACGATCTGGCTGCCGTTCCGACAGCATCCAGTCTGACGATCCTCGATCGATACGGCGATATGCCGGCAAGGCATGTAAGACGCTGCCCATGCTGGGGCCGATCAGAACTATTCGTCTGAAAGTCGTATCGTTCGAAACTAACTATAGCACATGGCAATTTGCCGCCCCGATGACGACGGGCAAGAGCCTCATTGATCGATATCAAGGTTTGCGACTCGCCTAACGGCGGTACCGAGTCTTGATACCGTGCGGGCGTCATGCCGACCTCGACTGCTAACGCGAAACGGAACTCCGCCCGCTATGCCGTTCGGCGATTATTGGTTGCAGATGCGAGCGGACACTTCTCGACGTGCAACAAAAACTTGCACCACTATGGTCTGTTCTGCGTTATATCGTATATGATAATGAAGGCGGTGCTGATCATCCGCCGCGGATCACGGATACGGTGCCCCTGATATGACCTCGCAGTCGCAGCCTCTCGAAACGTTGGAAGCCCTGTTGAGCCAGGCATGCCAGATCGCCGATGCGCTGGGTCTGGACCTCGCCGCCATTCGCATCGAAGAGGCGCTGATGGTGGCCCGCGACCCCTGCGGCAGCAATCCGCTGTGGCAGGACTCCTGGGGCACGATGAGCGTCCTCAACTAAGCGGCGCGCTTGCCACCGGCAGGCGGCGTTCAGGCCCTTGCCGGATCTTTCGCGACGTCGGTAGCACGCACCGCCCCGCCCGCCGGCGCCGTATCGCCGGGCATCGTCCGCGCGATCGTCTCGAAAGCGCCGTTGCGGATGCGGATCTCGTTGAAGGCGGGCGGCGAATTGCGCACCCGCTTCGACAGCGTGCCCGCGCCGATCATCCGGATCGTCCGGCCGGCGCGCTCGACGGGTACGTCGAACGGATCGTGGACGTGGCCCGACATCACCGCATCCGCGCCCGCCTCGGCAAGCGCGGTCAACGCGCTGTCGCCATGCCGGGTGCTCGCCGTCCCCTTGGTGCCCCCTTCGATCAGCGGATGATGCGCGGCGACGAAGATCAGCCGATCCTTGGGTGCCGCGGCGATCATCGCCAGCGCCTTGCGCAGCGAGCCGGCGCTCACCCGCCCCTTCGACCAGTTCCAGCGCCATTGCGCCCGCGCCGTCGTCTTGAGCGGCACGATCGTCACCCCCGGCAAATCGAGCTCGCGCTCGATCATCTTCTCCACCGCGGCATATCGCTGATACGGGGCCAGCAGCCGGCGGAACGGGTCCCAATAATAAGGTATGTCGTGGTTGCCGACCTCCAAGGTCACCGGAACGCCAAGGCTGCGCAGCCAGTCGCCGCCACGCTGGAACTCGCCGCGCGTCGCGCGCATCGTGAGATCGCCGGTCATGATCACCGCATCGGGCCGCTCCGCCGCGACGCGTTCGCCGAACCAGGCGATCGCGTCGGGATCTTCGGCACCGAAGTGAACGTCGCTGACGTGGAATAATCTGATCATGGTGCCCGAACGCTGCTGCCGCCCGAAGGCTGCTAGTCCCGATCGTCGTTCCGGCACAAGTTCGGCGCTCTTGCACTATCGTATTGATTTGTATCAACACACGTTAATTTGTAATGCGCCATGGGTCGGATCATGTCGGACTGACGAGTTACAACGGTGACAATGGCGATTCCTCTCGAGACCGACCCGACCCTGGACCTCACGGTCTGCGATCGCGAACCGATCCACATCCCCGGTGCTATCCAGCCCCATGGCCTGTTACTCGTCGCCGCGGCGGGTGGCGAGCATCAGGTGCTCGCCGGCGCCGGCGCGATCGAGGCGCGGCTGGCGGCGGACTGGCAGGGACGCCGATTGTCCGACCTGCTCGGGCAGGACGTCGCGCCGCTGCTCGATCATCTGCCCGGTGGCCTCGACGCGGTCGGCCAACTCCCGGTCGAGGGGATCGGCGAGCGCTTCGTCGCCACGCTGCACCGCACTGGTACGCATCTGCTCGTCGAGCTCGAACCCGTCGCCGACGAGCCGATCTCGGTGGCGACGACGCTCGGCTGGCTCGACGCGGTCGCCGGCAGCTTCGAGCGCGCCGCCGATCTGCAGACGCTCTACGATCGCGCGGCCAGCGCCTTCCGTCGCTTGACCGGCTTCGACCGGGTCATGATCTACCGCTTTCTCGACGACGACGCGGGACAGGTCGTCGCGGAGGATCGCGACCCGGCGCTGGAGACCTTCCGCAACCATCGCTTCCCCGCGTCGGACATTCCCCGCCAGGCGCGCGCGCTCTACGTCCGCAACCGGACGCGGGTGATCCCGACGATCGACTATGATCCGGCGCCGCTGCGCCCGGCCGGCTTCGCGCAGCTCGATCTCAGCGACATCGCGGTGCGCCACGTCTCGCCGATCCATCTGCAATATCTGCGCAATATGGGGGTCGAGGCGTCGGCGTCGATTTCGATCGTCAAGGACGGCTTGCTGTGGGGCCTCGTCGCCTGCCACCACAACAGCCCGCGCCGCTTGCCGCCCGATGTCCGGAGCACCGGTGCGACGCTCGCCAGCGGCCTCGCCCGCCAGATCCGCGCCAAGGAAGAGGCTGCGGCCTATCGCGAGCGGCTCGCGCTGCGCGTCGCCGAAGATTCGGTCGTGCCGCGACTGAACAGCGAAGAGCCGCTGCGCGCCGCGATCGTCGCGGTGAAGGACGAATTGTGCGCGATGCTCCATGCCGACGGCTTTGCGATGATCGCCGGCGATCAGGTCGAACGGTTCGGCCGCTGCCCCGACGATGACGTGCTGGTCGGCATCGCCCGCTGGGTGCGCGAACGCGGCGGCGAGCCGGTCGCGACGCACGAACTCGGCGCGCTGTTGCCGATCGCGCGCGGGCACGAGCAGACGGCAAGCGGCCTGCTCGCGGTACCGCTGCACGAGGAGGATGCGATCCTGCTCTGGCTGCGTGCCGAGACGATCGAGACGATCGAATGGGCCGGCAATCCGCACAAGTCGGTCGCGGTCGAGCCTGGCGCAATGCTGACCCCGCGTGCCTCCTTCGCCGTCTATACCGAGACGGTGAGCGGCCGCTCGCAGCGTTGGACGCTCGAACAGATCGAGGCGGGCCATCGCCTGCGCCGCCGCTTCCACGAAGCGCGCCAGCACCTTCAGGTCCGCATCCTCAACCGCGAATATCATCGCGCCTTGGCGGAGAAGGACGCGCTGCTCGCGCAGAAGGACGTCCTGATGAAGGAGGTCAACCATCGCGTGCAGAACAGCCTGCAACTGGTCGCCTCCTTCCTCCGCCTGCAAGCCAAGACCGCCAACAGCACCGTCGTCGCCGATCATCTGGCGGAAGCGCAGGCGCGTCTCGCCGCCGTGGCGCTGGTCCATCGCCGGTTGTACCGCGACGATCAGGTCGAGAGCGTCGACCTGTCGCGCTACATCGAAGAGCTGATCGCCGACATGCGTGTCTCGCTGGGCGCGGAATGGGGGCGGCACATCAAGCTCGATCTCGCGCCGGTGCTGGTGCCGACCGATCGCGCGGTCAACATCGGGCTGATCCTCACCGAGCTGGTCATCAACGCCACCAAATATGCCTATGGCGGCGCCGCCGGCCCGGTGGTGATCGCGCTCGAACAGCATGGCGGCAAACTGCGGCTGATCGTCGCCGACGACGGCCGCGGCAAGGGCGACGGCGAAGGCTTCGGCAGCCGGATGATGGATGCCATGGTCCAGCGCCTGTCCGGCATCATCGAATTCGGCGACAATGCGCCCGGTCTCCGCGCGATCATGACGGCACCCATCGCAGAAGTCTGACGCTCATCGCGGGACGTTGCTATCGACGAGACGCCGAAATCTAAGGAAAACTTTACGGCCATTTGCTAGGACAAACGCGACATCGGCCATCGCGGAACGCCTGCAATGATTTCTACTTGGTATTACAAAGCGATGCGCCAAAGCCGTCGCCGCTGATGGCGATCGTTGCGGCACATGGTTCGCGATGGGCGCGGCTGACGGCATGGTGGGGCAACGGTCCCGCCGCCGCCACCGCCGCCGCGCCCGCCGCTTCTCCGGTGGCGGAACCGCTGGTGACCAGCGTCCGGCGTGCCGCGGCGCGCGAGACGTTCGCCCGCATCGGCGCCTTCCTCGACGCGCACGATTTCGCGCCGACGGTGGATCACTTCCACGTCGCCCGCTGCTACATCCTCGGGGAGGACATCGCGCTGACCCGCGCGGTCGACGATCATATCCGCGAACACGGCCGCCTCGACGCCGCCTTCCTCGCCCGGCCGGTGGTCCGCGAGCTGCTCGGCCCGCTGCATCCCGAGCGCATCGCCGAACTGGCCGACGCACTCGCCGCGCGGCTGGCGGAATCGGAAACCGCCTTCCGCCAGGGGCAGGCCGCGGCCTCCGACTATGAAAGCGCCCTCATCGCCGAAGCCGCGGCGGTCGACGCCGATCGCGACGGCGACGCCGACGGCACGATCAAACGCCTGCTGGCGCTCACCAACGATTCCATCGCCCGCACCCGCCAGCTCGCCGACCAGCTGCGCGAGACGCATCGCGAAACCAACCGTCTGCGCCGCAACCTGCAGGAGGCGCGACGCGCAGCGGACGAGGATCATCTCACCGGCCTGCCCAATCGCCGCTGCTACGACCGCCGGCTCGTCGCGCTGGTCGCGTCTCGCCAGCCGGGGTCGGACCATTGCATCGCGCTCTGCGACGTCGACGACTTCAAGGCGATCAACGACCGCCACGGTCACGAGACCGGCGACCGCGTACTCAAGCTCGTCGCGCGCAAATTGACCGCCGGGCTCGGTGCCAAGGTGCTCGTCGCACGCCACGGCGGCGAGGAATTCGCCTGTCTGTTCGAGGATTGCCGCCCCGATCATGCCTTTGCGGCGCTCGACCGGGTGCGCCGCAAACTCGGCGCGCGCAGCCTGATCGACCAGAATTCGGGCGACGGCATCGGTCGCCTCACCTTTTCCGCCGGGATCGCGATGCTCGGCGAGGATGTCGCCGCGACGATGCGCGCCGCCGACGCCGCGCTCTACAGCGCCAAGCGCGCCGGCAAGGACCGCATCGTCATCGCCTGAGTTCGTCTGCGCGCGCTTAACCACCCATCCGTGTCGTCTTTTGCGCAGGCCGTGCTAAGATAGCGTCATGCATCGCCCGATCTCCTGCCGTTCGTCCGGAGCGGGTCCGCATCGCGGTCGCGCCTCGCCGTCCCGGGATGATGCATTACCCAGTTTCGGCTTGCGTGGCGGGGCGTCCCGCCCCATGCGCCCCCCGCCCTCTACGAAAGGTTTCTTATGGTAGCCTGGTTCCAGGCGCTGATGCCGAAGCAAGGTCGGTTCTTCGATCAGTTCGAGGCGCATGCCGCCACGCTGGTCGCCGGCGCCGACGCCTTGCAGAAGCTGTTCAGCGGCGACGGTGCGATCGCGGTCCATATCGCCGAGATCGTCGACCGCGAGCATGAGGCGGACGATATCACCCGCGACGTGCTGCAGGATGTCCGCCGCGTCTTCGTCACCCCGTTCGACCGGTCGGCGATCACCGACCTGATCGGCGTCATGGACGATTCGATCGACCAGATGAACCAGACCGCGACCACCATCGCGCTCTACGAGGTGAAGACCTTCGCCGACGACATGCGCGCGATGGTCGACCTCATCGTCGAGGCGGCGCGCGTCACCGCAGAGGCGATTCCCCTGCTGCGCAAGCTCGACGCCAATGCCGGCCGTCTCCACGATCTCACCGCACGGCTGGTGCAGCTCGAGGGGCAGGTCGACGATCATCATGCCAAGGGGCTGCATGCCTTGTTCAAATCCTGCGGCAACGATCAGCCGATGCGCTTCATCGTCGAGCGCGAGATCTACAGCCATCTGGAACGCATCGCCGACCGGTTCGAGGACATCGCCAACGAGATCCAGGGTCTCGTCATCGACCACGCCTAGGCCATGACGATCTCCTTCACGCTGCTCGTCGCGCTGATCGGCGTCGCCTTGCTGTTCGACTTCCTGAACGGCCTGCACGATGCCGCCAATTCGATCGCGACGGTGGTCTCGACGCGCGTGCTCAAGCCGCATCATGCGGTGATCTGGGCCGCCTTCTTCAACTTCATCGCCTTCGCGGTCTTCGACCACAATGTCGCGCAGACCGTCGGCAAGGGCATCGTCAGCGCCACGGTGATCGATCCGCAGGTGATCTTCGGCGCGCTGATGGGCGCGATCGTCTGGAACGTCATCACCTGGCGCTACGGCATTCCGTCGAGCTCCAGCCATGCGCTGATCGGCGGCCTGCTCGGCGCCGGGATCAGCAAGGCCGGCTTCGACGGCGTCGTCTGGGCGGGCGTCGGCAAGACCGTCGGCGCGATCTTCCTGTCGCCGACGGTCGGCATGATCCTCGCTTTGTTGCTGGTGCTCGTCGTCGCCTGGAGTTCGCTGCGGCTGACGCCGATGGGCGTCGACAAACGCTATCGCAAGCTCCAGTTGGTCTCCGCCGCGCTCTACAGCCTCGGCCACGGCGCCAACGACGCGCAGAAAACGATGGGGATCATCACCGTCCTGCTCTATTCGCAGGGGCTGCTCCAGGGCGGCTTCCACGTTCCTTTCTGGGTCGTGCTCTCCTGTCAGGCGGCGATGGCGCTGGGCACGATGTCGGGCGGCTGGAAGATCGTCCACACGATGGGATCGAAGATCACCCGCCTCACCCCCGCGCAGGGCTTCTGCGCCGAGACCGGCGGCGCGATCACACTGTTCATGGCGACCGTTGGCGGCATCCCGGTCTCCTCGACGCACACCATCACCGGCGCGATCGTCGGCGTCGGCTCGGCACGGCGGCTGTCCGCGGTGCGCTGGAACATCGCGAGCCGCATCGTCGTCGCCTGGGTCGTCACCCTCCCCGCCGCCGGCCTGATCGGCGCCACCTTCTACGAGATCGCCGCGCTGCTGTCGCGCTGACCGGCGTAAAGGGGGGATGCAGCCATCCTCCCGTCACCCGCGGACCTTCCACCCCGCTCCACCGTTATCGTCCTACACCATAGCGGAGCCGCCCCATGCCGACCGAACTCACCATCCTCGGCGTGTCCGTCATCCTGCTCGTCGTCCACATCATGCTGCAGGGGCAGACGGCGACCCGCGACCGCGGTCTCGCCTGGAACGCCGGCCCGCGCGACGGCGCTGACGAAAAGCCGCTCGGCCCCCTCGCCGGCCGCGCCGCACGTGCGCTTTCGAATTATCAGGAAACCTATCCCGCTTTCGTCGCGCTGGCGCTCGGCCTCGCGATCACCGGACAGACCGGCGGGCTCGGTGCGGCCGGCGCGATCCTCTGGCTGATCGCCCGCATCGTCTACATCCCGCTCTACCTGCTCGGCATCCCCTATGTCCGCAGCCTCGCCTGGGTCGCCGCCATGCTCGGCCTGCTGCTGATGCTCGTCCGCTTCTTCTAAACGCCCGCGTGCCCAAGATAAATTTACGTCAGTAACGGACCATTAAGCCCACGGACGTATTGCGGGACATGGCCGATCTTCCCGCCGCGTTCATCCCCGCGCTCACCGTCATCCTGCCGCTTGCCGCGGTGCTCATCGCCTCCGCCTGTGCGGTCGATCTCGGCGAAGGATAAGTCCGGAACCGGGGCCCGTCACGCGAGCCCCGGCCCTCGTCACGCGATATGCACCGCCTTGGTGATCAGATGCGCCGCGATCCCCTCGGGCCCGTCCTCCGATCCGAAGCCGCTGTCCTTGACCCCGCCGAACGGCGCATCGCCCCAGCTCAGCCGCACGGTGTTGATCGCGACCATCCCCGCCTCGATCTCGTCACCCAGCCGGTTCTGCAAGCGACCGTTCTCGGTGAAGCAATAGGCGCCGAGACCGTAAGGCAGGCGGTTCGCCTCGGCGATCGCATCGTCGGCGCTGGCGAACGATCCGATCAGCGCGATCGGACCGAACGGCTCCTCGTTCATCGCACTGGCGGCGAGCGGCACGTCGGCGAGCACGGTCGGCGCGAAGAAGAAGCCGTCGCCCTCGCCCGGCACGCCGCCGGTCAGCAGCCGCGCCCCCGCGCCGACCGCATTCTCGATGATCCCCGCGATCGCCTCCGGCCGGCGCGGATTGGCCATCGGCCCCATCTGCGTGCCCTTCTCCAGCCCGTTGCCGACCTTGATCGCCGCGGTGCGCTCGGCGAAGCCCTTTGCGAAACGCTCGTAGATGCCCTGCTGGACGTGGAAGCGGGTCGGTGCGACGCAGACCTGGCCGGCGTTGCGGAATTTGTGCGCCACCAACGTGTCGAGGGTGCGCTCCAGATCGCAATCGTCGAACACCAGCACCGGGCCGTGGCCGCCCAGTTCCATCGTCGACTTCATCACCGTCTCCGCCGCCAGCTTGAGCAGATGCTTGCCGACCGGCACCGAGCCGGTGAAGCTGAGCTTGCGCGTCACCGGCGAGGCGAGCAGCTGCCGCGATACCGCGTCGGGCACGCCGAACACCAGTTGCGCGACCCCGTCCGGCAGCCCCGCATCCTGGAAGCAGCGCAGGATCTCGACCGCCGCGCCCGGCGTCTCCTCGCTCGGCTTGAGGATCACCGAACAGCCCGCGGCGATCGCCGGCGACAGCTTGCGCACCGGGTTCATCACCGGGAAATTCCACGCGCAGAATGCCGCCACCGGCCCGACCGGCTGATGCAGCACCAGCGAGCGCGTACCCGTCGGCCGCGGCAGCACGCGACCATAGATGCGCACCGCCTCGCCGGCGTGGAAGTCGAGCAGCGCCGCGGTCGCCATCACCTCGCCCTTGGCCTCGGTATAGGGCTTGCCCTCCTCCAGCGTCGCCAGCCGCGCGAGCAGGTCGGCGCGCTCGCGCACCAGCGCCGCGGTCCGCGACAGCACCGCCGCGCGCTCTTGCGGCGCGGTCGCCCGCCACGTCTTGAAGCCGCGATCCGCCGCCGCCAGCGCCCGGTCGAGATCGGCCGGCGTCGCCAGCGGCACCTCGCCCAGCGTCCGGCCGTTCGCCGGATCGAGCACCGCCTGCGTCTCGCGACCGGACGTGATCCATTCGCCGTCGATGAAGAGGCCGAGGCGCGTATCGTAGGTATCGGTCATAACGTTCCGCTTTCGTCAGGCGTGATGCCCCGCCGCGCGGCGGGACGAACGGTCGCGAAGACGCCGGTGCCACCGACGCCGCCACGGACCACGGCGGCTATGTAGGGGCGCGCGGCACGGGGTGGAAGGCGGTAGGAGCGGCAGCTGGCGACACTGGCGATAGCCGCCGCGGAAGCTGCACCGTCTAGTGACGTGCATCCGATGCGGAATGCCCACCAAGACGCCGCCATGCCAATTGGATCAGCAATACCATGACGAGGTCCTGAAAGAAGAACTGGCTGACGCTGAGCATGCCGATGATCGGCCCCCAGACGAACATCATCACCCAGACACCTCGTACCAGCAGCACCAATCCGACGTAGCGGAAAAGCCCGTGAGGATCCCAGGCGGCAGGCCGCAACGTTATGACGTAACGTGCAAGGACACACGCGATGACCGTCTCGGCAAACAACAGATAGCTTGGCACTAGGATATTGGGACCGTACGGAACGACGTAGACGTCGGGACGAACGTGTCTCGCCGACCAGGCCAACAATGGTCCTAGAAGCGATGCCAGCGCGGGGTTGAGCCAGAACGTCCCCACGCCTGCCAGTATCACCGCGGCGGCCAGCCGAACCGCCGTGCTGCGTACCAGCAGGACAACAGCGAAGGCGAGCGTCCCCAGCAGCAGGTCGAACAGCCCCTGCTGTACGAACCCGCCCACGGATCCGCGGAAGTCTGTCGTTGCAAAGCCTGCCATCAGTGCGTTCCGGAGGACGCCGTTCATGGTCGCGAACAGCAAACCGACGATCGGGCCGCGTGCGGCGGGATGAAAGCGACGAAGCCACGGTAGAAGAGCCGCCGCCAGCGCGACGAGGCCGAGCGATTGCGCCAGGGGGTAGAACAGGCCGAGCCGGCCTATGCGAGAGGTATCGGGATATGGCACCCAGAGAACCTGAAGCATCACCACGTGGATGCTGAGGGAAATGCCGACGATCGCTCCGACCACGGCCACGAGGGTAAGTGGAGACGGTGCAACGAACCTCGAAGAAGCAGCCATAAGCTTGTCGATACAGGCTTCGCCTTCGCCGATCCAGCAAATCGGGTAAAGGCACGGCCCCATTCGCTCTAGGAATGGGCTAATTAAAAGGGACAGGCCATAACGTACCATCACGAAGGCGCGCCGGGCAGCAGCGCAGCCGCGACTGCCAATTTTTGGTCGTAGCAGGGCCAGCGTCGCTTGCCTCAAAGCGGCGGGTCGTTCAGCTTGCCGGTAATTCGGCCGGAGCTTGCACGTGCGTTCGTTGATAATCATGGCGATCGTCGGACTAATCGCCGTGGGCTGGTCTTTCATAAACCATCGCCGACCTCCGTACCGCGTGTCGGGATACAGCGGCACCATCTCTCCCGGTAAGGCCAGTGCGCTAATCGTGACCATGATTGGCATCGCATTGCTCGGACTTGGCGTCGGGAAGGCCTGTTCCGGCGACCCAGCCATAGGCGCAACGTGCGCCATCGTCGGGTTTGCGCTAGCCTTTTTCATGACGCTGTCGCTGACACACCGGCATGATCTGAGTTGGGACGATGCTGGAGTACACGGTCCGTCTCGACTCTTTGGTCCTGCTCTCGGCCTCAGTAGGGCTTCGATCCGCTGGGAAGAGATCGGCACGGTCGGCGCAACAATCACGAGCTTCTGGTTTGTTCAAGCCGGTGACGGGCGCAGAGTGTATTGGAGCTATCTCTATCCCGGATATGGCTCCTTCACCAAGCGCCTGCGGACGAAACGCCCCGATCTGACGCTCCCAAGCGAGCTGAGATGATCGAGGAACATCGTAGGCTTACGCGCTCTTACGCCCCCTTTTCAAACCATGGCCTATCGAGCAGCATCACGGATGAGGAATGACCTTTCGATAAGAAGGACCGGGCCGCCTTAAGGAGGGGCCGTGGAGCGGGTGAAGGGAACACGGCGTAAGCGTACATTCCTGAAGGCTCGTGTCTGAGGGCGGAGCGTCCGCTTCCGCCCAACAGCAGACGTATCCCGGCGATTGAGAGGAGCACCGTGGAAGGCTAGGCTGCGTGCACGATGAAGCGAAGCGCTCTTTTATGGTTTATTGCAGGGCTGGCTTTCTGGAGCTGGATGTTCGCCTCGAACTTTCGCCAAGCCAATGCGGCGCTTCTTTTATCGATTATCGTCGGTGTCGTTGTCACAATCGGGCTGCTTGCCTTCAGCATCGTCCGAGCGATGCTAGGTCGATAGACCAGTGCTCCATTATTCACTTCGAGGCGACGTCGAACGAGCGTCCGCTTTCCACCAGAAGCAGACATTGTCAGAGGGGTATTATTCGCCGTGACTGAGGCTCGGCCCTTCCTGCTCGCCGCCCTCCGGCGCGTTATCGATGGCGGCGACGTGACTAACGACGACTTGGAAGCGGCGATTGCTATGCCCGCCGGTCTGCGAGGTGCTGAGCGGAAAGCATTGCACGGGCTAAGTTATTGGGCTGATGATGATGACGTTCGCGCGAAAGATCCGGCTTATGCGCCATCGCGCAGGCGGCAACTCGCCGACCTCCTATCCGCATTGGAAAACGAGAAGGTCGGGTAGCGCCCACTTGCGGACATTCCAAGCGACGATCATGCTGCCTCGATGCCGACAGCCATAGAGAACTCGCCACCCTACACCGAAGCAGATTACTACGGCTTTGTGCTGACGGGGCTGTTCGGTGTGATCGACGACGCAGAAGCTTCGCGTTGCGATCCGGCAGGCATCGCGCTGCTACGTCAAGCGAAAGACATGTTGTGGGCCGAGTTTGAGCAGCGGCATCCGGGCGCTTGGGCCAAAAAAAGCCAGACAGGCGGCTAATGCCCGATTGTGTTGAAAAAGGCTGGCTTGCAGTAGTGTCGGTGGTCTGATTCAATCGCCTTGAGGCGAGCGGAGATAGGC